>NZ_VFUE01000004.1:0-323204 GCF_006441495.1 Mesorhizobium sp. B2-6-4 | reverse complement strand
AAAAGGATGTGCTCGCGGGTCTGCGGCATCGGGCCGTCGGCGGCCGACACAACCAGGATCGCGCCGTCCATCTGCGCGGCACCGGTGATCATGTTCTTCACATAGTCGGCGTGGCCGGGGCAGTCGACGTGGGCGTAGTGGCGGTTCTCCGTCTCGTACTCGACGTGAGCCGTCGAAATCGTGATGCCGCGCGCCTTCTCTTCCGGCGCCGCGTCAATCTGGTCATAGCGCTTGTATTCGCCAAAATACTTGGTGATCGCTGCCGTCAAAGACGTCTTGCCATGATCAACGTGGCCAATCGTGCCGATGTTCACATGCGGCTTGGTGCGCTCGAATTTACCTTTTGCCATAGTCTCTTTCCTTGGACGGCCTGGACCTTCAGTTCAGTCGAATGCGGGGCGATTAGCGACAAAGGCCAAAAAACACAAGCGTCTTTTGCCCGGGCGCCTTCTCACTCGGTCCGAACCCGTGATCCGATTGCGGGGATATGGCGCTGATATAGGAACGTGCCGCATGAAATGGAATGGCCTAAACCCCTGCGCAATCGCGCCGGCCTCCCGCGCCCCGCTCATCGGTCGCTGTCGGATTTGTCGGCGCTTCATGGCCCATTGCGGCGGTGTTCCCGCTCTGATTTGCTGCACCGATGCATTTCATCCCGACAACCGTTCGCGGCCCCCTGTTCATGATCGTCTCGACCGGGTCGTATCTCGTCAACGATACGATGATGAAGCTCGCCACGGCGGGCCTGCCGTCCTATGAAGTGCTGTTCCTGCGCGGCGCAGCGGCAGCGCTCTGGGGCTTTCCGCTGCTGCTTGCGCTTGGTTATGGCAAACAGATCCCGCTGATCTTCGACAAGCGCGTGCTGCACCGCAACCTGCTCGAACTGGCCGCCATCCTTTGTTACGTCGTGGCGCTCGCCAACATGCAGATCGCCGATTCCACCGCCCTCGGACAGGTCACGCCGCTCTTGATGCTGGTCGGCTCCTCCATCCTGTTCGGCGAGCGGATCGGCGGCCAGCGCATGGCGCTGATCGGTCTCGGCTTCATCGGCGCGCTGATGGTGGCGCAACCGACCATGCAGGGCATCTCGGTCTACGCCTTGCTGGCGCTCGGCAATGCGGCATTGTCGGCCGCGCGCGATCTCACCGGCAGGCGGGTTCCGGCCGAGGTGCCGGGAATGATCGTGGCGATTTCCGCCGTCGTCGTGGTGCTGATCGGCGCCGGTGCGGCACACCTGGTTTCAGAGCGCTGGATCATGCCCGGAGCACATCATTTGCTGCTCATGGCCGGAGCCGGGTTTTTCCTGATCTTCGGCCATTTCTTCATCTTCATGGCCTATCGCGTCGGGCCGACCAGCGCGGTGGCGCCGTTCTACTACTGCTTCACCGTCTGGGCGATGATTTCGGGCCTGCTGGTGTTCGGACAATTCCCGAACGCGCTGGCGATCTGCGGCATCCTTCTGGTTGTCGGCAGCGGACTGGCCATCGTCTCGCTCGACCAGCGCAGGCGCCGGCTGACTGTCGTCGCCTAAGTCGGCTCCAGCGGTCCCGATAGCGGCCGTCCTTGCCCGCTTGTTGGCACTCTTGCCGCACCGGAAGAGATCAAATATGCGGCAAACGCCATGGTCAAACAGCCAAAGGAGCTTGCGCATGACTGATTTTGACCAGAACAAGCGTTCCGACGCCGAGCACAAAGCCGCCATCCGCAAGTCGCTGGTCGGCTGGGCCGTGTTCATCGCTGGAACGCTGATCTTCTTTGCCGCCGCCGATGCTATTTTCATGCCATGACCGGCGCCTGATGCTGTCCGCGCATCGGTTGCCACGAACTCCCGTGGAAACAAACGCTCGATCAGTTGCGGCCGTTCATCGCCAGGGCTCTCGCCGCAGGGCTCAACACGCTGGTCCGCGAGATCCTCAAGAGGGTCGGATAGGGGCTGGACAGCGCTCCGCGGTGGCAAACACCGCCGATGATGGACAGACGACCGCGCATGACCCGAAAGGCGGGATCCGGTTTCGGGAAAGGTCATGGACAAGCGAACGGATAAAATCCCATCCCGAACCTTCGGAATGGGACTGGTGCTAAATAGTCCGCTTGCCGGCGAACTGGTGGTAAGCCCACAACACGACCACGGCGCCCACCACCGCGACGATCAGGCTGTATATGTTGAGACCGGTCACGCCCGACGCGCCGAAAGCGCTGAAGATCAGGCCGCCGACAATGGCGCCGACAATGCCGAGCACGATATCCATGATCATGCCCTGGCCGCTCTTGTTGACGATCTTGCTGCCAAGAAAGCCGGCGATGACTCCCAGAATAATCCAGCTGATGATTGACATTTTTCCTCTCCAATCCCCTGCCGCGTCCATCATTTTCATATGATTGTCAAAAGCTCAAGCCAGCTTGAAATTCCGCCCGATTGCGTCATTGTGACGATGGGACGGGCTTGGTTGACAAGGAGATCCACGATGGGACTGTTTGACAATGCCGTTCCGGGCGGCAACATCACCAAACCCCTGATGATCGCGCTCGGCGCGCTGCTGGTCGGAAAGATGCTCAGCGGCAGGAGTGCCGAACAGCCGGAGCAACCCCAAGCTCCCGTACCGGCCGAGCCCAGTGAAACCACTGCCGGCGATGGCGGCCTGCTTGGCGGACTGGGCGGCCTGCTCGACAAATTGAAGAACTCCGGCCACGGCAACGTCGCCGATTCCTGGGTCGGCACCGGCCAGAACCAACCGATCAACGCCAACGACCTGGGCAACGCGATCGGACCGCAGGTCATCCACGAGATCGCGCAACGGACGGGGCTCGACGAGCAGGAACTGCTCAAGCAATTGTCCGCAGCCTTGCCTGGCATCGTCGACAAGCTGACGCCGAACGGCCAGGTGCCGCAGCAACATCAGGTCGCGTCGGCCTTCAACAGCTGAAGCCAGTGGACAGCCATCCTCTGGAGCGCTGCGCGACTTGGCCGCGCAGCGTTTCAGCTTACCGATGGCATGGGGTTGGAAATCTGGAGCGGGTAGCGGGAATCGAACCCGCATATTCAGCTTGGAAGGCTGCTGCTCTACCACTGAGCTATACCCGCGCCGTGCACTGAAGTACCGGATTCCACGGAAAAGCGCCATGCGCTTTTCGCCTCCGATGCTTTCACGTTTCAGGGCTTCCGGGCCGGCAGTGGTGGAGAGGGTTGGATTCGAACCAACGTAGGCTAAGCCAACGGATTTACAGTCCGTCCCCTTTAACCACTCGGGCACCTCTCCAGTCTGCCGCCGGAGCCATGCAACGAGGCATTCTTGCCGATCCGGACCCGAGTATCACTTCTCCGAAATCAGCGAAGCGCCTTATGGCGGCAAGGCCAGTGGGTGTCAACCGCGTGGGAAGGGTTTTTCGATGTTGTTCGCCGGCTGCGGCGACGGGCCATATCCCTGGCCGCCGGAGACCGCTATAGAAGCCGGCCATGAGCAACAAGACCGGCACCCCGAAAGACACCCACTACGCCAAGCTGCGTCGTGCACACCGCGACGAAAAGAGCGGCGGCGCGCCGGCATTCCGGCCGCGCCAGCCCATGCCGCCGGGCGAGAACGCAGCCGACGGGCTGGTGCGGCTCTATGGCCTGCATACGGTGCGCGCGGCACTCGACAATCCGCGCCGCAAGATCCGGAAAATGCTGGTGACGCGCAATGCCGCCGAGCGGCTGGGACTGGCCGACTTCGCGGCCCTGCCCTTCAAGGCGGAGCTGGTCGAACCCAGGGACATCGACAAGATCACGGGTTCGGATGCCGTGCATCAAGGCGTGCTGATCGAGGCCGAGCCGCTGAAGCCCAAGCGCCTCGACGCTCTTGGCGACACAAAGCTGGTGCTGGTGCTCGACCAGATCACCGATCCGCACAATGTCGGCGCCATCCTGCGCTCGGCGGTCGCCTTCGATGCCGGCGCGCTGATCACCACGGCGCGCCACAGCCCGCAGGAATCGGGCGTGCTGGCGAAATCAGCCTCCGGCGCGCTCGAACATATCGACCAGATCGAGGTGAAGAACCTGGCCGACGCGCTCGCGCAACTGCACGAGGCCGGCTTCCAGACAATCGGTCTCGATTCGGACGGCCCGGCCGAACTCGAAACGAGCTTTGCCGGCGACAAGCTTGCCCTGGTGCTGGGCGCGGAAGGCAAGGGCCTGCGCCAGAAGACGCGCGAGACGGTGACGACACTGGCTCGCCTCGACATGCCCGGCGCCATCCGCTCGCTCAACGTGTCGAACGCGGCGGCGGTAAGCCTTTATGCGGCACGGAAATTCTTGAGGCAGTAGGGCAGTACGGCAATAAGGCAGTAGGTTTTCCTAAGCGGCCCCAGAGGGGCGTGCCCTACTGCCCTACTGCCCTACTGCCCTACTGCCCTACTGCCCTACTGCCCTACTGCCCTACCTCATGCCCGGCCATCCGCTCCAGCGCCCTGACCAGGGCCGAGTGATCCTCCCTGGCGCCGCCATTGGCGGTGCAGGAATTGAACAGTTGCTGGGTGGTCGACGTGTTGGGCAGGGAGACGCCGAGCGCCCTTGCGCCTTCCAGGGCGAGGTTGAGATCCTTCTGGTGCAGTTCGATGCGGAAACCCGGCGCGAAGGTGCGCCTGACCATGCGCTCACCATGGACTTCGAGGATGCGCGAGGCGGCCAACCCGCCCATCAGCGCCTGCCTGACCTTGGCGGGGTCGGCGCCGGCTTTCGAAGCAAAAACAAGCGCTTCGGCGACGGCTTCAATGGTCAGCGCGACGACGATCTGGTTGGCGACCTTGGTGATCTGGCCGACGCCGTTCGGTCCGACCAGGGTGATGTTCTTGCCCATCTTCTCGAAAACGGGCCTGGCGCGCTCGAAGGCCTTCTCCTCGCCGCCGACCATGATGGTCAGCGATGCGGCCTTGGCTCCCACCTCGCCGCCCGAGACCGGCGCATCGAGATAGTCGCAGCCCAGTTCGTTGATTTTTTTGGCGAAGACCTTGGTCTCGATCGGTGAGATCGAGCTCATGTCGATGGCCAATTTGCCTTTGGAAAGACCTGATGCGACGCCGTTGTCGCCGAACAGCACCTCGGCCACCTGCGGTGTGTCGGGCACCATGGTGATGATGATATCGGCGGCCTTCGCCACGGCGGCATCGCCGGTGACAGTTTTCAGTCCCTTGGCCACCAGTTCGGCCTGTGGCCTGGAGCGGTGGTCGCTGGCGATCACCGTGTAGCCGGCGTCCAGCAAATGTCCCGCCATCGGCGCGCCCATGATGCCAAGGCCGATGAAGCCGATGGTTTCCACTGTGGTTCTCCGTCTTGTTGAGGTTGCGTTCCTTCACGCCCCCCTCTGGCCTGCCGGCCATCTCCCCCACAGGTGGGGAGATTGGCAGTTTCGGCGCTGGCCCCAACTTTCCCGGTTCAAAATTTGGCGAAGCCGCCGGTGACATCCAACCTCCGCCCTTGGTGGGGGAGATGGCCGACAGGCCAGAGGAGGGCGTGAAGGAACGCGAGTTCGATTTCGACAGCTAAGCCGCCGCGCTTCCCTGCCCGGCCAGTTCCCGGAACCACCCCAACCCTTGCTCAGTTCCGGCCTTCGGCTTGTATTCCGCGCCGACCCAGCCGGAATAACCAATGCGGTCGATATGCTCGTACAGGAAGGGATAGTTGATCTCGCCCGTCCCCGGCTCGTGACGGCCGGGATTGTCCGCAAGCTGGATATGCGCGATGCGGCCGAGGTTTGCCTCGATGGTACGGGCGAGATCCCCCTCCATGATCTGCATGTGGTAGATGTCGTATTGCAGGAACAGGTTCTTCGAGCTGACGCGGTCGATCAGCGCCAGCGCCTGGTCGGAATAGTTGAGGAAGAAGCCTGGAATGTCGCGCGTGTTGATCGGCTCGATCAGCAGCCTGATGCCGGCCTGCTCCAGTTTCTCCGCCGCGAAGGCGAGGTTCTCGGCAAACACATCCTCGAGCACCTTGCGGTCGACGCCGGCGGGCGCGATGCCTGCCAGGCAATTGACCTGTGAGCAGCCGAGCGCCTGCGCGTAGGCGATCGCCTTGGCGATGCCCTGGCGGAATTCCGGCACTCGGTCCGGCAGCACTGCGATACCGCGCTCGCCCTTGCCCCAGTCGCCGGCCGGCAGGTTGAACAGCACCTGCGTCAGACCGTTCTTCTTCAGCCGCGCGGCCACCACCTCGGGCGCATGGTCGTAGGGGCCTATATATTCAACGCCTTTGAAGCCCGCGCGGGCAGCTGCGTCAAAACGTTCGAGGAAGTCATGCTCGCCAAAGAGCATCGAAAGATTGGCTGAAAAACGCGGCATTCTTTTTGTCCTTCTTCCGTCCTAGTCGAGCATGACGATCGCTGTCGGGGCATCCTCTTGATGTTCGGCAAGGTCTTCGAATTCGGTGATCTTGTCGATCTCGGTGCCCATCGAAATATTGGTGACGCGTTCGAGGATGAATTCGAGCACTACGGGAACCTGATGCTCCTTCATCAGCCGCTGCGCCTCCATGAAGGCACCGGCGAATTCTTCCGGTTTGCGCACCCTGACCGCCTTGCAACCCATCGCCTCGGCAACAGCGACGTGGTCGACGCCGTAGCCGGCCTCGGGATCGTCCGATCGGTTGATATTCTCGAAAGCAAGGCTGACCTCGTAATCCATCGAGAAGCCGCGCTGCGCCTGGCGGATCAGGCCGAGATAGGCATTGTTCACGACGACGTGGATGTAGGGCAGCCTGTGCTGCGCGCCGACCGCCAGTTCTTCGATCATGAACTGGAAGTCATAGTCGCCCGACAGCGCCACGATGGTGCGGTCGGGATCGGCGGCGCGCACGCCAAGGGCTGCCGGCAGTGTCCAGCCGAGCGGGCCGGCCTGGCCGCAATTGATCCAGTTGCGCGGCTTGTAGACATGCAGGAACTGCGCGCCGGCGATCTGCGACAGGCCGATCGTGGTGACGTAGGTGACATCGCGCCCGAACGCCTTGTTCATCTCTTCATAGACGCGCTGCGGCTTCAGCGGCACCTGGTCGAAATGCGTCTTGCGCTTCATGGTCTTCTTGCGGCCCTGGCATTCCTTCGCCCAGCCCGACCAGTCGCGCAGTCTTCCGGCCGTTTTCCACTCGGTGGCGACGTCGAGCAGCATCTTCAGCGCGGCCCCCGCGTCTGAGACAACGCCGAGATCGGGTGCGAACACACGGCCGATCTGCGTCGGCTCGATATCGACATGGATGAACTTTTTTCCCTTGGTGTAGACATCGACCGAACCGGTGTGGCGGTTTGCCCAGCGGTTGCCGATGCCGAACACGAAGTCGGCCTCGAGCATCGTCGCGTTGCCGTAGCGGTGCGATGTCTGCAGGCCGCACATGCCGGCCATCAGCCGGTGGTCGTCGGGGATCGCGCCCCAGCCCATCAGCGTCGGGATGACCGGCACGCCCGTGATTTCGGCGAACTCGATCAACAGGTCCGACGCGTCGGCATTGATGACGCCGCCGCCGGCGACGATCAGCGGCTTTTCGGCGGTGTTGAGCATCGCCAGCGCCTTCTCGGCCTGGAGGCGCGTCATTGCCGGCTTGAACGGCGCCAGCGGCTCATAGGCGTCGATGTCGAACTCGATCTCGGCCAATTGGACGTCGACCGGCAGGTCGATCAGCACCGGTCCCGGGCGCGAAGACCTCATCAGGTGGAATGCCTTCTGAAGCGCCATCGGCACGAGATAAGGCTCCATGACCGTGACCGCCCATTTGGCGACGGGCGACGCGATGGCGGCGATGTCGACGGCCTGGAAATCCTCCTTGTTCAGCCGCGCCCGCGGCGCCTGGCCGGTGATGCAGAGGATCGGGATGGAATCGGCTGATGCCGAATAGAGCCCGGTGATCATGTCGGTGCCGGCCGGGCCTGACGTGCCGATGCAGAGCCCGGTATTGCCTGCCTTGGCCCTGGTAAAACCTTCGGCCATGTGCGACGCGCCCTCGACATGACGGGCCAGCACATGGCGGATCGTGCCCCTCGCCTTCAGGGCCGAGTAGAGCGGATTGATCGCCGCTCCCGGCACGCCGAAGGCGCAGGCGATGCCTTCCTTTTCGAGAACGAGAACCGCAGCATCGACAGCGCGCATCCTGGCCATTGTTCCGACCCTCCACAGGGTTGTGATTGTTGGATGACCGAGAATGTCAGCAAGCCCGCTATTTTTCAATTTTTTCAGAATATTTTTTCATTTCCAGGAAGCTGCCGTTGCCAATTGATTTCCTTTCTCTTTTTGTTTTCCAAAAAATGGCAATGCAGAAGGCGTGAAAAACTTTTTCATTGTCCATTCGGGAAAATCGGGCATGATGGCGTAAATGGAAACCGCTGAAAAACGCCAGCGCGGCCGGCCGCGCGCCTTCAACGGCCCCTCGGAAGCGGCTTCGGTGCAGTCGTTGGACCGGGCCTTGCGCATCCTGGCCATCGTTGCCGAAGGCAGCGGCCTATCGCTGAGCGAGATATCGGCTCACAGCGGCCTGGCTGCCTCCACCGCCTACCGTATGCTGACGACGCTCGAAAACCACGGCATGGTCGAGTTCGATAGTTCGGACCAGCTTTGGTCGATCGGCGTCGAGACCTATCGGATGGGCGCGGCGTTCCTGCGCCGCCGCAAGCTGGTCGACCGCGCGCGCATCGTCATGCAGGAGCTGATGGAGAAAACCGGCGAGACCGCCAATCTCGGCGTCGCCGAGGACGATTGCGTGGTGTTCGTCAGCCAGGTCGAGACGCACCAGGCAATTCGCGCCTTCTTCCGACCGGGCACGCGCAGCCCTTTTCACGCATCCGGCATCGGCAAGGCGGTGCTGGCCCATCTCGAGCCGGAGCGCGTCGGAGCCATCCTGCGCAAGGCCGGCCTGCAGCGCTTTACCGACAGGACGCTGTCCGACATCCCTGCCCTCGCGCATGATCTCGCGACGATCAAGCTGCGCGGCTGGTCGGTCGACGACGAGGAACGGCACCCAGGCATGCGCTGCGTGGCATCAGCCATCTTCAACGAATTCGGCGAGCCGATCGGCGGTGTCTCGGTGTCGGGGCCGACCGTTCGGGTGACGCCTGAGAGGCTGGCCGAGATCGGCCCGCTGGTGCACAGCGCCGCGGCCGAGGTCACAAAGATGATCGGCGGCGTGCAAACCGGATGATCAACCTGCTCCGGGCAGCGCGCTTCTGCTCGCAAGATCGAAGAAATCGAGCAGGATCGCCATGCCGACACCGCAGGCGGTGAAGACGAGGCCGGTGATGAAGATGCGGTTGGCGCGTTCATAGGCGCTCAGCCGCAGGCACTTTGTGTCGAGCAGAAGCGACAGTGCCCGCATCTGTAAGGCGATGCCGGCCAGGATGGGCAGCACGGCGACGAGATGATAGGTCTGCCACGGGATCGGATTGGCGGCCCAATGCGTGATGAATCCCAGCGAAAACGCCAGCAGGATGCCGACGGCCGTGACCGTGCCGTTGCGGAAAATAATCTCGATCTGTTCCTCTTTCGGGTCCTGCTCGTCCAAGGATCACCCTCCCCCATATCGCCCGCAGATTATCGCCAAGCAGATTAGGCCTTCGGGAAATGCCTGTACATTGCCGATCGCATCGACAAAAGCCGATGACCGAGGGTTCAGGCGTCTCCGTGAAAGTCGGCTAATCCAACAGGTGTGCCGCCATCCAAGCGTAGAAAAGGGGCTCGCCTGAGCCCCTCTTCTGGTGCTGAACGGTGCTCCTCCTCTCAGAGACGGCAGTAATGGCGATAGCCGTCGTAACCGATGTAGGTGTCGGAGTCCGGATCGTAGCTCGAATAGCGATCGAAGCAGCGGCGGACGTGCCACGAGCCGCCGTCCTCATCCACATAGACAGCGCGGGGCTGGGCAAGCAGGCTGCCCAGGACAAAACCCCCGACGCCGGCGGCGATGCCGATGCCGAGGCCATGGTGGTGGTGATGCGAATGAGCCGCCGAGGGCTGAACGGTGCCGACCAGAGCGGTGGCGGCGACAGTGGTGGCGATGAGGCTGGAAACGAGTGCGCGCTTGAACATGATGATCTCCTTGCTTCGTTTGGAGAGGCGACCCATCCGCCTCTTGATCTTCTGTCGTTCGGCACAAGAAAAAGGTTCGAATCTTTTTTTTGGGCGTGAACCGAGGAGGTCGCGCTGACGGCGACCTGCAAGAGCCTGGCTAGACATTGATGACCGGTCCCATTTCGCCCAACGAAAAAGGACGGCCGAAGCCGCCCTTTCGGGAGAATTGGGTCCCTCCATCAAAGGAAGATGATCACCCTGCCGTGCTTGTGGTGATGATGGTTGTGGTGCTTCCACCAGAACTTCTTGAAGTGCTTCTTGTGATGATTGTGGTGGTGGTGATGATGGCTGTGCATGGCGTGGGCTGACGACGTGCCGACGGTGCCGACGAGCGCGCCGGTGGCGACGAAGATGGCAATGAGGCCTGAGGTGAGAGTGCGCTTGAACATGATGATCTCCTGGATCTTTTGATCGAGGCGACCCATTCGCCTCTGACCATCAGTCGGCGCGGCGCGGGAAAAGGTTCGAAAGGTGGAGGAGATTTTTTTCGGCAAGGCCGGAGACGGGATGAATCGTGAGTAGTGAGTAGTGAGTAGTGAGTAGTGAGTAGTGAGTAGTGAGTAGTGAGTAGTAGGCTATGAGCAGCAGGCTGACTACTGACTACTGACTACTGACTACTGACTACTGACTACTATTCACCACCCCATGCCCGTGACATGGCGCAGCCAGAAGGCGAGCGCGATGAAGCCGATGATGGTGGTAACGCCGGTCCAGTCGATATTGGCGTTCTTGAGGTTCCTGATGAGCTTCACCAGCAGCATCCAGGCTATGACGACGATCGGCAGGATGATGACAAATCTGATCATGCGACGGCCTCGCCCGAGCGATTGCACCTGCCGTAGGATATAGGAAGCGAATTGGCCGTTTTCAGGATGCCGTGTCTGTTGCTTCGCAGCGGCAGGAGCACCTCAAAACGGACATTTGTCTTTACTGGCGCCGCAAATATGGCTAACCGGTGCCGCATGCCCTTGTAGCTCAGCTGGTAGAGCAGCGGTTTTGTAAACCGAAGGTCGCGGGTTCGATTCCTGCCGGGGGCACCACCCTTCGCTCTTCGAGCTTCGGGTGGCAGGCCACCCAGAGCCCGTTATAAGAACACCAGATCTCGCGAAACGAAGAAGTGTCCTCCGAAACCCAGCGGACTCTCGCTAGGCGGCCGTCGCGACCTGGCCGGCTGCCACTTCGCCGCAGAACATGTTCTTCACCCTGACGGATTTGTAGACGTAGGCGACCCAGGCTCCGGTGAGGATGAACGACAGAACGGGTGTCATCAGCGCATCTCCAGCAAAGATTTGGCTCACCGGGACGCCTAGAGTTGATGAGATCAAGATCGTGTCCAGGACGAGCACAACCGGTATCGCAATCCACTGAAACAGAAACAATTGTGGAAAGCGTCGGCTTCGCCGCAGCATCGAAATGAGCACAACCAGTTGAAGCGCCAGAAATGCCAGATTTAGGGCAACCTCGCTATACACCGCAACCAGTCCATTTGGCAGGGACATGAGTTGCCGGTAACCCTCGGCCGAATTGGCCAAGTCGGCGAGCGTGCGCAGCGGCGGCAACACCTGACCGATCGCCAGCAGCATAAGCCAGCCACCGAATCCTATAAGAGCCGCCGGGCCCTGTGACGGCTTCACGGCTGAGCGAACCGCAAAGAAAACAGACACGCCGATGATCAGCAGTACGATCGCCCAATGCCAGATTGAAAACGTCCCCATTTACCATCTCTCCCCTTCGTTTGCCCCTATAAGTTGTATCAGATTTTAAACTCAACTCAAGAGGTGAACTCGCGTACAATGAGGTCGATGCCGAAGCGGCGACTTTCTCCTGCCTGTTCCTGGCTCTCGAGCCGGTAACCCGGAACCAAACCCGACCGGAGGCGGTTAACAATCGAAGGGACCGCAAACTCTGTAGCGGAACAATGATCGAACTCTTGGACATGGAACTGGCCCAAGCCAGGCAGCGAATTGGCCGAGCTGAACTTGCCCTCAAACGCGCGGAAGAAATGTTGGACCGAGACTGTGGCGTCGGCATCAATCTCGCGCTTTGCAGCAGGATAAGGTCCGCGCAGCGGCGCGTCACCGAAGCGCGAGAGCGCCTGACGAAGATCGATCCGACCGATCACTGATTTTACCTGCGTCACTGCGGCCGCGCGTCTGCTTTCCCTTCGGTCGATGCTTCGAAGGGATCGCTGGTTAGGCCAGCGGCTACGCTGTCAATCCCCGCAACGTCAAGCCGCTAGGACGCGAGCCCTGCGGTGTAGACGGGCGCCGCCGTTGGCACTCATCGTCAGTCACACTGGCAGCGGAAGCTGGTTTCATGCCGCGGTCGCTTCCATCCTCACATCCCGATCGCCGCCACCAGGATCCGGTTCTGCCGTCGGATCGCCGCGCGCAGTTCCGCTATCCTTGCCTCGTCGCGCTTCACGAACTCGATGAACATCATGTTCATGTTGTTGAAGACCAGCTCACCCACCGCCTGCCCGTCGATGTCGCGCCGCACCAGGCCGATCTCCTGCAGCCTTGCGATCAGGGCGCGGATCTGTTGCGTCAGAGCGCGGTCGAGCGCCGTGTAGGCCTGGCCGAACGGGCTGTCGGGCAGTTGCGTCGAGATCGCCATCGCCTGGCGCCACATCTCCTTGCTGAGATAGTGCAAGGAGTGCTCGATATAGATGCCGATCAGCGTGTCCAGCGCATCGCCGACATTGGCCGGTGGGCTGTCGACCACGCCTCGCCCGGCATTCAGCACCTCGTTGACCTCCATGGAGACGATGGCGCCGAGGATGTCGCCCTTATTCTGGTAGTAATTGTAAATCGTCCCGATCGACACTTCGGCCTGGGCCGCGATCACCTCGATCTTGGCGCCTTCATAGCCGGCCTCGCGGAAAAGCTCGGCCGCCGCCTCGATGATGCGGCGGTGCCGGTCGGCCTTTTGCCTTGCCCTCAATCCATTCATACCGGCTGTCTGCCACAAAAACAGAATTGACTCAATTTTAGAATTGGTTCAACTTTTTGCAAGAAGCCACAAAGGCAAGGGAGAACACTCGATGTCCGCACGATCCGCAGCCAACAATCCGCTTTCAATCCTGAAGAGACATCTGGGCGCCGCTTGCGGCGCCACGGCACTGATGCTCTCACCAGCCGGCGCCAGCCAGGCCGCCGATCTCAACGCCCTGATCTGGTGCGATCACGCCGATCCGGCGCTGCTGCAGCCCTTCGAAGAGGCCAACAACATCAAGGTCAACGTCAAGGAATTCGAGGGCACCGGCGCAGGGCTCGCCATCGTCGAGCAGTCGCAACCCGGCGACTGGGACGTGATGGTGATCGACAGCATCGACGTGCCGCGCGGCGTGGAAAAAGGCCTGTTCGAGCCGCTGCCGGAGGACAAGCTGCCGTTGGGCGACCTCTTTCCGCAGGTGAAGATGGACAACTCCACCGTGGTCGGCGGCAAGCGCTACGGCATCACCGAAAAGTTCGGCTACAACACGATCGGCTTCAACAAGACCAAGGTCGACCCGGCCGACATGCAATCCTTGGCGTCGCTGACAAGCGACAAGTACAAGCGCAAGGTCGCCATCTACGATTATTACCTGCCGGTCATCGGCATGGCGGCACTCGCCATCGGCAAGAAAACGGCTGAACTCACCGAGGCCGATCTTCCCGCCCTCAAGGCCGAACTGCTCAAGATGAAGGCCAACGCCAAGCTGGTCGGCGAGGTGACCGCCAGCCAGACAGCGCTCGCCACCGGTGAAGTCGATATTCTGGTCGGCGGCGGCGAATGGGTGACGGCGGGCCTGGCCAAGGAGAACCCGGCGCTGGACTTCTCGATCCCCAAGGAGGGAGCGGTGCTGTGGTCGCAGTCGCTGGCCATGTTCAAGGACTCCAAGAACAAGGACGTGGCGCTGAAATTCATCCAGTACATCATGAGCCCGGAAGGCCAGGCGCGGCTTGCCACCTCGTCCTGCTATTGGGGCATGCCGGCGAACAGCAAGGCGGAACTCACCGACGACCAGAAGAAGATCCTGCGCTTCGACGAGCAGCCCGAATTCCTTGCCCGCGCCCAGGCCTATCCGGCGCCGAACGCCGACCTCGACAAGAAGATGCAGGACATGTGGACCGAGATGCTGCAGGCGCAGTAGACGGGCGTCGTGAGCAGCACCGCAAACAAGGCCCTGCCCTGGGCGCTGGTTACGCCGGCGCTCGGCTGGACCTTGCTGTTCTTCGTGTTGCCTTTCATTGCCATGGGGCTTTCCAGCCTGACGTCGCATGAGGGCGGCGGCTTCACATCAGCCAATTACAGCCAGTTCTTCACCAATCCTGCCTATTGGCAAGCGATGGTGAATTCGCTGGAGGTGACGGCGATCGTCACCGTGGTCTCGGTGCTGCTCGCCTATCCTTTCGCGTGGATCCTGGCCGAACAGGTGCCGGAACGCTGGCAGCGGCAGGCGCTGATGCTGGCCGTGCTGCCGTTCTGGACGTCCTATGTCGTGCGCTCCTATTCCTGGCTTCTGGTGCTGGCGCAGAACGGCGTCATCAACCGGACGCTGACCGGCATCGGCTTGACCAGCGAACCGCTGCAGCTCGCCAATACGCGCTTCGCCACCGTGACCGGCTTCGTGCATTTCTTCGTCATGCTTTTGACGCTGACGATCTTCGCCAATTTGAAGCAGCTCAGTCCGAGCTACCGCAAGGCCGCCGCTGATCTCGGCGCCGGGCCGGTGCGCACCTTCCTGCATGTCATCCTGCCGCTGACCTTGCCCGGCATCATGGTCGGCGCCTTCCTGACCTTCGTGCTGTGCATCGGCGACTACATCACGCCGCAGATCCTCGGCGGCAACAACGAGCTGGTCATGCCGCAGCTGGTGATGATGCAGATCGGCCGGCGCGGCGATTTTCCGCTGGCCTCCGCCCTGTCGATTATCCTGATGGCGGTCGTGACCATCGCCTATCTCGCCTGCGCCCGCTGGCTGAAGATCGAGCGGGCCTGAGATGCGCCTGATCGTCCGAACCGCTTCCTGTCTCTACGCGATCGCCATCTATGCCTTCATTTTCCTGCCGGTGATCGTGCTCGTGCTGTTCTCGCTGCAGGCAACCTCTTTCCCCATCCCGCCCTTCACCGGCCCGTCGCTGCGCTGGTACCAGGCCGTCCTGTCCGATACGCGGCTGACCTCGGCGCTGGTGAACTCGCTGCTGGTGGCCGTCCTTTCGTCGCTCGCGGCCGTCACGCTCGGCTTCCTCAGCGCCTGGGCGTTCGCGCGCTTCGTGCTGCCGGGCTCGGCCCTGCTGCGAGGGTTGATCACGCTACCGCTTACCGTCAGCTATCTCATCATCGGCATGGGGCTGCTGGTGCTGTTCAACTGGGCCGGCGTGCCGAAATCGCTGATGGCCGCCGGCATCGGCCATGTCGTGATCAACCTGCCGCTCTGCTTCGCCATCGTCTACAGCCAGATGGGCGACCACCAGATCAACATCGAGCGCGCCGCGCGCGATCTCGGCGCGCCGGAAAGGAAAGTGCTGCTCTTGATTACTGTGCCTGTCATGGCGCCGGCCATCTTCGCCGGCTTCTTCCTGTCGATGACCTTTTCCTGGGACGAATTCGTGATCTCCTTCCTGCTGACACGCTTCGAAACCACGCTGCCGGTCGAAATCTGGAACCTCTTACGCTCCGGCCTCAACCCCAAGACCAACGCAATCGGCTCGCTGGTGTTCGCCGTCTCCATCGTGCTGGTCGTGCTGTTCGAACTGACATTGCTGCGGAGAAAGCCGGCATGAGCGCGCCCCTGGTCGACATCCGCGGGATCTCGCACCGTTTCGGCCAGCTGACGGTGCTGAAAGACGTATCGCTGCGGATAGAGCCCGGTAGCTACACCATCCTGCTCGGACCGTCGGGCTCCGGCAAGACGACGCTTTTGTCGATTTTGGGCGGCTTCGTCACACCGAGCGAAGGCAAGGTGTTCATCCGAGGCGAGGACTGCACCGCCGTTCCGCCGGCAAAGCGCCCGACAACGACGGTGTTCCAGGATTATGCGCTGTTTCCGCATATGAGCGTCGGCGGCAATGTCGGTTTTGGCCTGCGCATGCAAGGCGTCGATGGCGCGACACGCGCCGCGCGGGCGCGTGAGACGCTGGCGCTGGTCGGGCTGGATGCCGCCTTCGACAAGAAGCCGCACCAGCTCTCCGGCGGCCAGCGGCAGCGCGTAGCGCTGGCGCGCGCACTGGTGATCGAGCCCGCCGTGCTGCTGCTCGACGAGCCGCTCGGCGCGCTCGACCTCAAGCTGCGCCGGCAGATGCAGGACGAATTGAAAGCGATCCAGAAGCGCGTCGGCACCGCCTTCATCCATGTCACCCACGACCAGGAAGAAGCGATGGCGCTGGCCGACCACTGCGTGGTGATGAGTGACGGCCGCATCGAGGACGAAGGGCCGCCCGAACGCGTCTATGCGCGCCCAAAGACACGCTTTTCGGCGACTTTCATGGGCGAGAGCACCATTCTTCGCGGAACGGTGGCGGAGATGATGGACAGGACAAGCACTGTCGCAACACAGGTCGGGCCGGTCTCGGCGTCCGGAGCGTTGCCGGTGGGATCGGCGGTTGCCTTGGCCATCCGGCCGGAGCACCTTGCCCTGGGCGCGACCTCAGGCGCCACAAAGCTGGGCAAGGCGCAGGTCAGCGATGTCGTTTTCCAGGGCAGCTTCAAGCGCGTGCTCGCGGTCTCCACTGAAGACGCCACGCTGCAATTCATCGCCAAACTGCCCGCGACGTCCGTCGTGCAGCCGGGCGACACGGTCTCGGTTTCCTGCGATACAGACAAGATCATCCTGCTGACGGATTGAACATGGGCATGCTTGCGGTCGTCGACGCACCTGACTGGTACGAAACCATCCGCATGGGCGACGGTGTCACGCTGATCCACGAGCCATGGATCAAACCGTTCTTCCGCTGTAATATGTGGCATGTGCGCGGTCGCGACCGCGACCTGCTGTTCGATACCGGGCTTGGCCATTTCAGCCTCAGGCGCCATGTGCCGCTGGTCAGCGAGCGCAAGCTCACCTGCGTCGCCAGCCACACGCATTTCGATCATATAGGCTGCCACCATGAATTTCCCGACCGCTGCGTGCACCGCGCCGAGGCGGAGATTCTGACCGATCCGCGCAACGAATGGACGGTGGCTGACCGCTACGCCAATGAAGAGATGTTCGATCGCCAGCCACAAGGTTGGGATACGGCGCGCTATCGCATCATGCCCGCCCCGGCGGACCGCCTGCTCGAACATGGCGATATCGTCGACCTCGGCGATCGCGCCTTCGAGGTGATCCACACGCCCGGCCATTCGCCAGGCGGTATCGCTCTGTACGAGAAGAAGACCCGCATCCTGCTTTCCGGCGACATCATCTATGACGGCCCGCTGATCGACGACGTCTACCATTCCGATATCGATGATTATTTGCAGACGCTGCTTGCCATGCGCGACCTCGACGTCTCGGTCGTGCATGGCGGCCATTTCCCGAGTTTCGGCAAGATGCGCTATCGCCAGCTGATCGACGAGTATCTGGCACAGAAACGCCAGGCCGGCTGCCATCTGCAACCACGCTCCTAGCAATCAGCTTGTTTTGATCTACAGCGCCCTTTGCGGACAAGGCATTCCGGCAGCATCGCCGCAGCGCGAGGCCGTGGGCAAGGGCCTGAGGCTTGTTTCTTCCGAGCGGCGCACCAGTTCGGCGAAGACAAGCGCGAAGCTTCCCAGCACGACGGAGATGATGATCAGGCGTGTTACCAGCAATATGTTGGTCCCGGCTGGCGCGTGTCCCCGGAATCGGGCTCGACTCTCGAAGGATTCACGCACGATCAAAAGTGCCACAGCGTCTTTCGTATCCTGAAAGGCATAAAATCGCTGTGGGCGCCCCCACGCCACCATGCCGGCTAACATGATCGATGCGGCTTTACGAGAGTTTAAGCCCGGCCTTAACCATCACATTGGCTCGTTCCCTGATATGATTCGCGACTGCCGGTTCGAACCGCACGTCTGTGGGCTCTCTTTGCACACAGGCCCGCCCATGCTACCCCGGCCCAGCCGCCAACCGGTCACCGTCGGGGAGCCATGAGCAAAGCCGCCAACAGCATCGCCTTCGTCTCGTCCGGCACGCCTGACGCCAAAGCGGCGCTGGAAAGCCTGTCGGCGCGCTATGGCCAGCATTCGGTCGCGGAAGCCGATATCGTCGTGGCCCTGGGCGGCGACGGTTTCCTGCTGCAAACTTTGCGCGATACAATGGGAACCGGCAAAAAGGTCTACGGCATGAACCGTGGCACCATCGGCTTCCTGATGAACGAATATCGTTCCGGAGGTCTCGCCGAGCGCATCGCGGCCGCGGTCGCCGAAACGATCCGTCCGCTGGAGATGCAGGCCGTTACCTCGGATGGCGAAACCGTCTCGGCGCTGGCCATCAACGAAGTGGCGTTATGGCGCCAGTCCTATCAGACGGCCAAGATCCGCATCACCATAGATGACCAGGTACGGCTCGAGGAACTGAATTGCGACGGCGTGATGATCGCCACGCCGGCTGGCTCCACCGCCTACAATCTTTCGGCGCATGGGCCCATCCTGCCGCTCGACGCGCCGCTGCTGGCGCTTACCCCCGTCAGCCCGTTTCGCCCGCGCCGCTGGCGCGGCGCTTTGCTTTCCAACAAGGCGACCGTGCGCTTCGACATATTAGAGGCGGAAAAGCGGCCGGTGAACGCCGCCGCCGACCATACGGAGGTCAAGGCCGTAGCTTCCGTGACGGTGAGGGAATCTGCGACGGCGACCGCAACTTTGCTGTTCGATCCCAATCACTCGTGGAACGAACGCATACTGGCGGAACAGTTCCGTTATTGAGCCGATATTGAGCCGGCGCGCGGATAAGCGGCCGGATCACACATAGTAATTAAGGTTACGACTTCACAATCGAGCCATTGCCGGCCGTTTGTGTTGACAAATCGCGGGCTTGCGCCTAGTTGCAGTGATGATCTTGCGGGCGCGCGGCGCCTGCCGCGACGGATGCCGTTGCGCTTCCCCGAACAGCCAAAGACAGCCAGAACTTGTCCTCAGACACCCAGACCGCTCAAGAAGCGTTGACTTTCGCGGACCTCGGCCTATCGCCGAAGGTCCTTTCCGCAGTCACCGACGCCGGCTACCTCAAGCCGACGCCGATCCAGGCCGGCGCCATTCCGCACGCGCTTCTGGGCAAGGATGTGCTTGGCATAGCACAGACCGGTACCGGCAAGACGGCCTCCTTCGTGCTGCCGATGCTGACACGACTGGAAAAGGGCCGCGCCCGCGCCCGCATGCCCCGCACGCTGATCCTGGAGCCGACCCGCGAGCTTGCGGCGCAGGTCGAGGAAAACTTCATCAAATACGGCAAGAACCACAAGCTCAACATCGCACTGCTGATCGGCGGCGTGTCGTTCGACGAACAGGACAAGAAACTGGAGCGTGGCGCCGACGTGCTCATCGCGACGCCCGGCCGCATGCTCGACCACCGCGAGCGCGGCAAGCTCTTGCTCAACGGCGTCGAGATCCTCGTCATCGACGAAGCCGATCGCATGCTCGACATGGGCTTCATTCCCGATATCGAGCGTATCTGCGAGATGATCCCCTTCACCCGGCAGACGCTGTTCTTCTCGGCGACGATGCCGCCCGAGATCACCAAGCTGACCGAAAAGTTCCTGCACGCGCCGGTGCGCGTCGAGGTTTCAAAGGCCGCCTCCGCCGCGACCAACATCATCCAGCGGCTGGTGAAGTCCGGTTCCAAACCCTGGGACAAGCGCGAGACGCTGCGCAACCTGATCAAGGCCGAGGATGCGGAGCTGAAGAACGCCATCATCTTCTGCAACCGCAAGATCGAGGTGTCGGAGCTGTTCCGCTCGCTGCTGAAATATGACTTCGACGCCGGCGCGCTGCATGGCGACATGGACCAGCGCGCGCGCATGCAGATGCTGGCCAATTTCCGCGACGGCAAGCTGCGGTATCTGGTCGCCTCCGACGTGGCCGCGCGCGGCCTCGACATTCCCGATGTCAGCCACGTCTTCAACTATGACGTCCCGATCCATGCCGAGGATTACGTCCACCGAATCGGCCGTACCGGCCGCGCCGGGCGCTCCGGAAAATCCTTCACCATCGCGACCAAGTCCGACACCAAGTACATCGACGCCATCGAACGGCTGATCGGCACCAAGATCGAGTGGCATGACGGTGACCTGTCGACGGTGGTGGCCAGCGAAGGCGAGGACGAAGCACCGCGCCGTGGCCGCGGTGCGCCGCGGCGCGCCGGCCGCAAGGACGACGACCGCAAGGACAGGGGCGAGCGCAAGAGAGGCGGACGCCAGGCCAAGCACGGCGAAGACGCGGCACCGGAAACCGTGCGCGAGGAACAGCCGGTCGCGACCGAGGAAACGGTCGCCGGCACTGGTGAGCGGCGCACGCGCAAGGACGCTATCCGCTCGGAAAATTCCGAGCGCAAGAGCTCCGCGGCGCGCAGCGAGCGACGTGCACCGGAGCGCGGCGACACCAGGCCGCAGCGCGATGACCGTCGCCCTGCCCGCAACCGAGAAGACGAAAACGACGCCACCGTTGGCTTCGGCGACGACATGCCGGCCTTCATGCGCATCGTCGCCAAGGGCTGACCGACGAGTGGTTCCAAGACAAGACGGCCATCCGGCTTGCCCTCCCGGCAAGCTCCTGGCTGGGCTGGCCGTTACATCGGCCCAGGCATCATCTTGGTCGGTTTCTCCAACATCGGAAACTCGGCCTTGTTGCATTTCACGTTCGGGTTCGTCGGACTGAACATGCCGTTCGGATTATCACCCAGCCAGGCGTGAAGATCGTAGTGGACGAACTCCCTCGGGATGAGCGGATAGTGTCCCTCCATCGGACCCATGAAGGTTTGGCCAAACAGCTTCGGTGGCTCTTTGACGTCCGGCGTCAGCGGCACAAGCCATTCCGCCCCGACCAGGCGCAGACCGTTTTTCGTCGGCTCGTAGATCAGCACATTGGGGCGCATCGGGTCGAGTTTTTGGCCGACACTTGGGACGTTGACGAAATGGATGCCCATGGCGCCTTTCGGGTAGTACATCGCTCCGGATATCTTTTCTCCGCTATAGTAGACGCAGCCGACCGTCGACAGATAAAGGTCGCGGACGGCCGCAGTGTAGTCCTCATATTTGGCGAGCGACTTTTTCAAGGCGCCGATGTCAGCTTTGTTGGCATCCTCGGCCCGAGCCGCCGCGACGCCCAACCATGCGCTTACAAGACCTGTTAAAACGAGGACGCCGCAGCGCCCGAGGCTGGCTGTTCTTGTCATGCATTCCTCCCAGATTTTTTTGATCTGGCCGTGCAAGACCGAGGCTGAAAAAGAAATGCTTATTGCGCGGCCAGGTGTACCGCCTCATCCCCTCCGGAACAGCGACGATGCTATTCCTTTCCATGGCTGCGGGAAAGCGGTTATTTAGGACTGGCTAATTCTCTGGCGCGCCAATCTCAATCTGAGAGCGGCGGGTCGCGGCCGGTGAAGCTGTTGCCGTCATCGCCGAGCGACGCCACCGTTGGCTTCGGCGACGACACACCGGCATTCATACGCATTGTCGCCAAGGTCTGATATCGTCGTGTGTTGCAAGGACGCACGGCCTCGCCGAAGATGGCGTGATGAAGCGTCTGGTGGAAGATTGGGTCTATGGTGGCGTGCTCGCCGGCCTCACTCTGTGCGTGGTGGCGATCGGGCTGGCCGCTCAATTGGAGACAGCCGAGCTCACCGTCTTCCTGCTGATTCCGATTTACATGCTCCACCAATACGAGGAGCATGCCGAGGACCGGTTCCGGCTTTTCGTCAACAAGATGCTCGGCGGTGGGGCGCCGCTGCTTACCCGCTTCGATGTCTTTGTGATCAACGTACCGGGTGTATGGGGCATCTATTCCCTGGTTTTCACCCTCGCTGTCACGGTCAATGCCGGGATAGGGCTGATCGCCGCCTACACCACCCTGATCAACGCTTTGGTTCACGTCGCGCAGGCCATCAGGATGCGCAGCTACAACCCCGGGCTCATCACCGCAATTGTCTTGTTCGTACCCGCATCCATCTGGTCGATCCTGACGCTTTCCGGTTCGGGAACGGGCTTCCATATCCTTGGACTTGCGGTCGGGCTGCTCATTCATGGACTGATCGTTGCCCATGTCGTCCGGCGGCAGCGCCTGACCCAACGAGCGACGGTCGATAAGCCGACCTCACCGTAAGATCATGGAAGAACCCGGGGGCCGCAGGCCTGGCCGTCGGTCGCATTTTGCAAACAAAAACGGCCCCTTGCGAGGCCGTTTTTGCATTCTGATCGATGCTGCTCAGGTGAGCGGCGAAAGCTGGATCTCGACGCGACGGTTTTGAGCGCGACCCTCGGCGGTGGCATTGGACGCTACCGGACGGGTCTTGCCGAATCCCGTGACGGCGAAGCGGCGCGAATCGACGCCCTGGCCAGCCAGGTAGTTGGCGACCGCCAGCGCGCGGCGCTGCGACAGATCGAAATTATGCTGGTCGCCGCCGGTCGAATCGGTATGGCCGAACACGTCGACCGTGGTCTGCTTGAACTTCTTCAGCACCAGCGCGACCGAATTCAGCACCTGGTAGAAGCCGGGCTTCACCGCATCCTGATCGACGTTGAAGGTGATATCGGACGGCATATTGAGGATGATCTGGTCGCCGGAGCGGGTGACGCTGACGCCTGTGCCCTCCAACTGCCGGCGCAGTTCGGCTTCGTTCTGGTCCATGGTGGCGCCGATGGCGCCGCCGGCCAGCGCCCCGATGCCGGCGCCGATCAGCGCGTTGCGACGATCATTGCCGCCCGCAAGCAGGCCAAGGCTGGCGCCGGCCAAGGCGCCGAGGCCGGCACCGGCCGCCGTGTTGGAAATTTTCTGGTCGCCGGTATACGGATCGGTGGTGGTGCAGGCGCTCACCAGCACAGCCGTCGCCACGACGACGAGCACGGTCTTCTTCATAGGATTGTCCCTCTCCAAGTCACGCCTTGCGATGGCGCCAAATCAGCCCTTCGCGCGACTTGTACCATGAAATGCGGCGAAAAGCGGAACGGGAAAACACCGGCAACGGCTTTTCCCCGGGGCACGATTTTCCCGATTGGGCGTCCAGGAATCTACCAGAGATTCTTGCCGTCGATGGCCACCACTTCGACCTTGTCCAGGTCGAAATCGTCGAACAACCGCGAGTTGACGCTGATCTTGGGATTGTCGAAATCCGGCTCTCCGCTCGACCAGTCCGGTGTTTCGGTGAAGGTCCCGCAGCCGCAGGTGTCGCAAAAACCGTGCTTAACGGTCTTCGATCCCCACTGATAGAAGGAAACATTCTTCTGCGGCGTGAGGAGTTTGAACTGCGCAGGAGTGTAGTAGGCCCAAAGCGAGCCGCGTTTCGAGCAGAACGAACAAGTGCACTGCGTCAGCGTCTGCGGCGCTTGCGAAACCTCGAATATCGTCGCCTTGCAGTGGCAGCTTCCCTTGATGGTCATGGACGTCACCTCTCCCTTGTCCGCCGCCCGCAGGCAACGCAACACAAAGGAGCGGTCCTGGCAACCGTCCGTCAGCAGGCCCCCGCCCATCGCGGTCCGGGCCGGTCGCCGCTGCGCCTTTGGGGCTTAGTAGGAACGCGGCGGCACGAACAGGCAGATCGTCTTACCCGCGTCGAGACCCGCTTGATGCGCGCACCAGTGGAATTCGCCGTCCGGGCTGTCCTTCACACGCTTATCGGTCATGGGGACAACTTCCCCCGTGCCGGCGATCACATAACCCTCGGGTTTTTCCAAAACCTCGCCCGTATGGGCCGTGCGGCAATCGTAGTTAGCGCAGCATGCGAATGGATAGCTCCAACCCAGCGGCTTCGCCGCTGTAGGCTTGGCGTCGTGGGCGAAGGCAGGCGCCATCGGCAACGCAATCGCTGCGATTGCAAGCAGGCAGAGCATGAGTCGGCCCACCGCGGCCCGAGCCGATTTTGATGGGGCAGCAGACATGGAAGCGCTCCTTTCGACGAGCATCAAGCGTTTCGCTTGCCCGTTCCTGAAACGTGTCTTCCCAGCGGCCGGATCGTCAGCAGGCATTTCTGCCGCGCCCGGCCATAGATGCTTTTGTCTCCCCTCGACCATGGATGGTGGGCCGATTTGTGAGTCGGCGCAAGAAACCACTGCATGCCGATGTCGCAGGCTGAATGCCGCGCATCGGCAACAGAAAACAGGCGCCGTCTCTCGATTGGATAGGCAGGCACAACCATGCCCAGCAGACGGGATCGCAGATAACGAGATTCAGCGAGAGAAGTTCCGGCCTATTCGCCAGCAGGTCCTGTGATCACGTGTTCGTCATACTGCGGCAGGCCGTCGCTGATCGTGTACCACGGCGCCTTGGAACCGACGAAGATATGCTCGGTCGGGCGGATGCTCGGGTTGTCGACGAGCGTTCCCATCGCGACATGGACGAAGGCGCCCTGGCGCACGACCGAATAGAGCAGCGAACCGCACCGCTTGCAGTGCGCGTCATGGCCGTTGTCGTCGCCGAAGACCAGCAACATGTCGTGGCCCTTGGTCAGGACAAACTTGGCGCGTTCGATGCCCGCGAAGGGCTTGAAAGCCGAACCTGTCGTGCGCCGGCAGTTCGAGCAATGGCAATTCGCCGCGTACAGGAACTCGTCAGCGACCGCATAGTGCACCGCGCCGCAGAAGCACTTTCCAACAAGCTTGCGAGCCATCATCCAATCCAAATGTGTGGCACTGTAGGCGCCGGCCCTAATCCAGGTCCGCCACCGCTTCCCCAGCACCACCCTCGATGCGTTGCGACAGCGAGGCTTCCATGAAGTCATCGAGGTCGCCATCGAGCACGCTCGACGGGCTGGTGCTTTCGACGCCAGTACGCAGATCCTTCACCAGCTGATAGGGCTGCAGCACGTAGGAGCGGATCTGGTGACCCCAGCCAATGTCGCTCTTCGATGCTTCGGTGGCGTTGGCGACGGCTTCGCGCTTCTTCAGCTCTTCCTCGTAAAGCCGCGAGCGCAGCATCTCCCAGGCCTTTGCCCGATTTTTGTGCTGCGAACGTTCAGCCTGGCAGGCGACCGCTATACCGGTGGCGAGATGGGTAATGCGCACCGCCGAATCGGTGGTGTTGACGTGCTGGCCGCCTGAACCGGACGAACGATAGGTGTCGATGCGCACGTCGGATTCGGAAACGTCGATCTCGATCGTATCGTCGATGACGGGATAGACCCAGACGCTGGCGAAGGACGTGTGCCGGCGCGCGTTGCTGTCATAAGGTGAAATGCGCACCAGCCGGTGGACGCCGGACTCCGTCTTCAGCCAGCCATAGGCATTGTGGCCCTTGATCAGCAGCGTCGCAGACTTGATGCCGGCCTCTTCGCCGTCATGCACTTCCAGCACCTCGACCTTGAAGCGGCGGCGCTCGGCCCAGCGCGTGTACATGCGCAGCAACATCGAGGCCCAGTCCTGGCTTTCGGTGCCGCCGGCGCCTGCGTGGATTTCGAGATAGGTGTCGTTGGCGTCGGCTTCGCCCGACAGCAGCGTCTCGACCTGGCGGGCCTTCGCCTCGCCTTGCATTGAGCGGATCGCTGCCTCAGCCTCGGCAACGACGCTCTCGTCGCCCTCTTCCTCGCCGAGTTCGATCAGGCCGATATTGTCTTCCAGCGCCTGGGTCAGGCCCCTGACCGCCGCGATGCCTTCCTCGAGGCCCTGGCGCTCGCGCATCAGCTTCTGCGCTTCCAGCGGTTCGTTCCAGAGGCTGGCGTCCTCGGCGCGGACGTTGAGATATTCAAGCCGCTTTATGGCCTGATCCCAGTCAAAGATGCCTCCTCAGCAGGGTAATCGCCTGCCTGATCTCGTCGACAATATTCTGCGTTTCCGCGCGCATGGCCTGATGTTTTATCCTGTTGCTGAAAGTGACGCCTGGTCGGCGCGATACATAGGGACGCCGCCGCCGCCTGTAAAGCAAATTGGACCGGCCCAGGGCCGGCCCAATCCTGCATGCATACCCGTCAGTAGAGGCCGCCGCCGCCCGACTGGATGGCCTGGTTGGCCTGAGGCGACAGCGCGCCGCCGGAGGCATTGGACCCGTCGGCGCCCATGCCGATCACCCAATAGCTGTCGGCTGGCCCGGTGCCCGGCTTGAAGGCCTCGATGATGGTGCCGGGATCGCCCGAATTGGCCCGCATGCCGGTCTTGCGGTTGATGGCGACCAGATTCATGCCTTCGGGAACCTTGAAGTCGACATTGGGCGTGCCATCCAGCGCCACGCGCATGAAATCCTTGAAGATAGGAGCGGCGAGGCCGCCGCCGGTGGCGCCATGGCCAAGGCCGCGCGGCGTGTCGTAGCCCATATAGAGGCCGACGACGAGGTTTGGCGTGTAACCGATGAACCAGGCGTCCTTTTCGTCGTTAGTGGTGCCGGTCTTGCCGGCGATGTGGCGTCCGAGCTCGGCGATGGTGGCGCCGGTGCCGCGCTGGACGACGCCTTCCATCATCGAGGTGATCTGGTAGGCGGTCATCGGATCGAGAACCTGTTCGGAATTATCGACAAGCTCAGGTTCGGGCTGGTTCTGCCATTCGGCCGCGTTGCAGCCTTCGCAGCCGCGTTCGTCCTGCTTGAAGACGGTCTTGCCGTAGCGGTCCTGGATACGGTCGATCAATGTCGGCTTGATCGACTTGCCGCCATTGGCCATGATCGAATAGGCCGAAACCATGCGCATCACCGTCGTCTCGCCGGAGCCCAGCGCCATCGGCAAATACGGCGCCAGATGGTCATAGACGCCGAAACGCTCGGCATATTCGACGACCAGCTTCATGCCCATGTCGTTGGCGAGGCGCACAGTCATCAGGTTGCGCGACTTTTCGATGCCGGAGCGCAGGGTTGCCGGACCAGCGACCGTGCCGTCGTAGTTCTTCGGCGTCCAGGTCGTGTTGCCGCTCTGGATGGTAATCGGCCCGTCCATGATCACCGACGCCGGCGTATAGCCATTGTCGAGCGCCGCGGAATAGACGATCGGCTTGAACGAAGAGCCGGGCTGGCGCATGGCCTGGGTGGCGCGGTTGAACTCCGACTGCGCGTAGGAGAAGCCGCCGACCATGGCCAGCACGCGGCCGGTGTGTGGATCCATGGCGATCAGGCCGCCTTCCACTTCGGGGACCTGGCGCAGGCTGTAGGCGTCGTCGGAGCCTTCGTTCTTCTGGACGAAGACGACGTCGCCCGGCTTCAGCACATCGGCCGGCGACTTGGCCCTGACCGTCTTGCCGCCGACCACATGGCGCATGGCAAAGCCCATGTCTTCCTTGCTGATGGTGCCTTCGACGCGCTCCTTGACGATGTCGCCCGACGCCTGGCGTGCCGGCTGCAAGCCAATCGACAGGCCGGATGCCGAACTGTCGAGCACGACCGCGAGCTTCCATTCGGGAACGTCTTCCAGTCCCTTCACATTGCCCAGCGGCACACCCCAGTCGCCGGACACGTCGATCGTCTTTAGCGGCCCGCGGTAGCCGCGCAGCGTGTCGTATTTGATCAAGCCGTTCTGCATCGCCTTGCGGGCGATGAGCTGGATCTTCGGGTCGAGCGTGGTGCGGACGGACAGGCCGCCTTCATAGAGCGCGTTCTCGCCGTAGCGGGCGATGATCTGGCGGCGCACCTCCTCGGTGAAGTATTCGCCGGCGAACAGATAGGTGCCGTTGCGGCGCGGCGTGACGCCGAGGGGCTCCGCCTTGGCCTTGTCGCCTTCCTCGCGCGTAACGTAGCCGTTCTCGACCATCTGGTCGATGACCCAGTTGCGGCGCTCAAGCGCGCGGTCGGCATGCTTGAAGGGGTGATAATTGTTCGGCCCCTTGGGCAGCGAGGCCAGATAGGCGGCCTCGGCCACGGTCAGCTCGTTCACCGACTTGTCGAAATAAGTGAGCGCGGCACCCGCCACGCCATAGGCGCCGAAACCGAAGAAGATTTCGTTGAGGTAGAGTTCGAGAATGCGGTCCTTGGAATAGGCCTGCTCGATGCGGAAGGCGAGGATCATTTCCTTGATCTTGCGCTCGTAGGTCTGGTCCGAGGTCAGCAGAAAATTTTTCGCCACCTGCTGGGTAATCGTCGAGGCGCCAACCTGACGCCTGCCCGAGCCGAAATTCTGCAGGTTGACGATGATAGCGCGGCCCAGGCCGGTCACGTCAATGCCGGGGTGGTTGTAGAAATTCTTGTCCTCGGCCGACAGGAAGGCCGCCTTGACGCGGTCGGGGATGGCCTGGATCGGCAAATACAGGCGCCGTTCGCGCGCGTACTCGGCCATCAGCGCGCCGTCCGAGGCATGGATTCGGGTGGTCACCGGCGGCTCGTACTTGGCCAGCACCTCATAGTCGGGCAGATCCTTGGACAAATGCCCGATATAGATGGCAACCCCCGCCGCGACCAGCAGGGCCAGCGTCGTGCCGATACCGAAGAAATAGCCAATGAGACGAATCATGCCCGCTCCAGTCCTTGGTTCGGGAATTTCCTAAACGAAGCCGCCTTCCGCGCAAGCATTCGAGCCGGTCCCAACCCGTAATCGAAAACCCATGTCGCTACCATGTGGGCAAAATACGGCAAGGCCGGATTTCGCGGCCGTGAGTCGGAAATAAAAGCGTCGGGTGTTGTCGCCGCGCAACGCTGCCTGTGGTTGCAGGCGTCGTCAGGCATTTCAGCCCCCGGTTCCCGTTCCGGCACGCGCGGAAGCGAACAGCGCGACGGCGTTGGTGATACTTTGCGCCGCCTTGCCGCGCCAGTCGGCGTCGAGCAGTTGCGCCTCGTCCTTGGCATTCGAGAGATAGCCTAGTTCGACCAGCACGGAGGGGACGTCAGGCGCTTTCAGCACCTTGAATCCCGCGGAACGCTGCGGATTGTTGATGAGGCCGACGCTGGTCGACAACTGGCCGACCAGCGTGTGGGCGAAACTCATCGAAAAGGTGTGGGTCTCGCGGCGGATCAGGTCGATCAGGATATCGGTGACTTCCTTGTTGTCGTCCTTGATCACCATGCCGGCGAACTGGTCCGAGAGATTTTCACGGTCGGCAAGCGCCTGCGCTTCCGGATCCGAAGCCTTGTCGGAAACGGTATAGACGGTCGCGCCACGGATGCCCTTGAGGCTGATGGTGTCGGCATGAATGGAGATGAGCAGGTCGGCCTCATGCTGGCGAGCGATGCGCACGCGGTCGTCCAGCCGCAAATATTCGTCGGTGTCGCGCGTCATGAAGACATCGTATCTGCCGACGGCGGCGAGCTTGTCGCGCAGTTCCGTGGCGAAAGCCAGCGTGACGTTCTTTTCGACGGTGCCGTTCAGGCCCTCGGCACCGCCATCGACGCCGCCATGGCCCGGATCGATGACGACGGTGAAGCGATGGCCCGGATTGGAGACCGGCCCGGTGCCGACCCGCCCGCCCTTGTCGGTCGAAACCGTGGAACCGGTGGTCAGCGCCTGATTGGCAAGGGCAGTGTCGAACTCGCGTTCGGAGGCCGCCGACATGTCGATGGCGATGCGGTAGCCCGCGCCGTCCTCGTTCTTGAGAACATCGAGCTTGTCGACCGCGAACGGCCCCTTCCCGGTGAGAACCAGCCGCGACACGCCTGCCTCCAACTCACCCAGGCGCACGCCCTTGACCAGCCCGCGAGGCTTCAAATCCTTGGCATCGATGGCTAACTTCGTATTCGCCAGATCGATGACCAGACGATTGGGCCCGCGCAAAAGGAACCATTTGACGTCGGGCTCGCGGTCGAAATCCATGACGATGCGCATCTTGGTGGCATCGCCCGCCATCTTGTAACCGGTTGCCGTGAGCGGGGCATCGGCGGCGTTGGCGACCAACGAGATGGTCATCGACAGCAGGAGGCAGAAGATCGCGAGCAAACGGCCGCCGGCACGACTGCCCTTGTCTGTGAAGCCTGCCAGTCCCATCTCTTTGCAGTCGCTCCCGGTTTGGCGCCAAGGCGCCCGGTCATGTAGTCGAAGTGCCGGTTAGGCCGCGAACTCGATTAACGATTGGTATCCAGAGAAGGTTAACCAAGCCTTTTCACGCGAGGCCCGGACCCGTGCTTACGTCGCGGAACCGCTTTTGCCGGCGTCGGAAATCGGGGTTGCCTTCCAACCCGCCAAATCATAAAAGCGATAGTGGATCACTGCAATCCTGGAACCGCCCTCCTCCGCAGCTTCCCGCTACAGGTGAGACGAAAGGCGGCTCCTTTCGCTTCATGCGAGAAAGGTTCAGGTGATCGCGACGAATTTCGCAGGTGTGCGCCCGTGGCGGGGGAATCGCCTGCGTGAGGAAAACGGCCGGGTTTGTCCCGCGCCGGCTCTGTATGAGCAAACAAGCTGGTCCGGTTTCCGGGCTTTGGTTCAAAAGGTTCTGCTGGTGACGATGGCTTCAAGCGCAATCATGGAAAGGTCCGCATCAAACCGCGCCAATATGGCTGCGGGCGGCACCGCCATGGCGCGCAGGCACCGTCCGGCGGACATTCAGACATCCGGCACCCACATTCATCCAGACACACAGCAGCGGCCCTTGCGCCGCAAGCTGCGGCTGACGGCTGCCGGGGGGAAACGAAATAATGCCCAACAAAATGCTGATAGACGCCTCCCACCCGGAGGAAACACGCGTTGTCGTCGTACGCGGTAATCGTATCGAAGAATTCGACTTTGAATCACAGGACAAGAAGCAGCTCAAAGGAAACATCTATCTCGCCCGCGTAACGCGCGTCGAACCCTCCCTTCAGGCAGCCTTTGTCGAATATGGCGGCAACCGTCACGGTTTCCTCGCCTTCAGTGAAATACACCCCGACTACTACCAGATCCCCGTCGCCGACCGTCAGGCGCTGCTGCGCGCCGAAGCGCAGGAAGCCGAGGACGAGGACGATGAGGACGGCGAAGGCGACGACCGCCAGAGCCGCGATCGCGGCCGGCGCGGGCGCCGGCGCGGCGGCAAGGGCCGCGACCGCGCAGAACACAAGCGCGATGCGAGCGGGGCCGATGCCGACGAGGCAACCGAAACGGCCGGCGAGGCAGGCGACGCCGACAATGGCAACGACGCCGTCTCGGAGAACACTTCCCACGGTTCGGAAACCATCGAACATGCGGCCGATATCTCGGAACAGGCCGCGGATGCATCCAATCGTGGCGAAGCCTCCCCCGAGCAGGGCGACGAATCTTCTGGGCAGAACGAAGGCGAGACCCGCGAGGGCGGCCCGACGTCGATCGCCGCCTCCGTCGACGCCGATGTGATTTCCGAACCCGTCCCGCTGACGGAACAGGGCAGCGAATCCAGCGACGATGATCGCGGCATGCTGGAAGAGGTTCAGTCTTCGCATCCGGACGATCACGAGGTTGAATCGGTCGGTGCCGAGGATGCCCTGGAGGAAGCGCGCAACCGCCGTAAGCCGATGCGCCGCCAGTACAAGATCCAGGAAGTGATCAAGCGCCGCCAGATCCTGCTGGTGCAGGTCGTCAAGGAAGAGCGCGGCAACAAGGGCGCAGCGCTCACCACCTATCTGTCGCTTGCCGGCCGCTATTCCGTGCTGATGCCGAACACGGCGCGCGGCGGCGGAATTTCGCGCAAGATCACCAGTGCTGTCGACCGCAAGCGCCTCAAGGAAGTGGTCGCCGATCTCGAAGTGCCGCAAGGCATGGGCGTCATCCTGCGCACCGCCGGCGAGAGCCGCACCAAGGCCGAGATCAAGCGCGATTACGAATATCTGATGCGGCTTTGGGAGAACGTGCGCAATCTCACGCTCCAGTCCACGGCCCCTGCCCTCGTCTACGAGGAAGGCAGCCTGATCAAGCGTTCGGTGCGCGACCTCTACAACAAGGACATCGACGAGATCCTCGTCTCCGGCGAAGAGGGCTACCGCGAGGCCAAGGACTTCATGCGCATGCTGATGCCGAGCCACGCCAAGGTGGTTCAGCCGTTCCGCGATACGACGCCGATCTTCGTACGCAACGGTATCGAGGCGCAGCTTGACCGCATGCTGCAGCCGCAAGTGACGCTCAAGAGCGGCGGCTACATCATCATCAACCAGACCGAGGCGCTGGTCGCCATCGACGTCAATTCGGGCCGCTCGACCAAGGAGCACTCGATCGAGGACACCGCGCTCCACACCAATCTAGAAGCGGCGGAGGAAGTCGCCCGCCAGCTCAGGCTGCGCGACCTTGCCGGCCTGATCGTCATCGACTTCATCGACATGGAGGAGAACCGCAACAACCGTGCCGTCGAGAAGCGGTTGAAGGATCATCTCAAGAACGACCGCGCGCGCATCCAGGTCGGCCGCATCTCGCATTTCGGCCTGATGGAGATGTCGCGCCAGCGCATCCGCGCCAGCGTGCTGGAATCGACCATGAAGCCTTGCCCGCATTGCGGCGGCACCGGCCATGTGCGCTCCGATTCGTCTGTCGCGCTGATGGTGGTCAGGGCGATCGAGGAGTTCCTGCTCAAGGATTCGCGCAGCCACATCACAGTTCGCACGCCCGCGGCGACCGCGCTCTATGTGCTCAACCACAAGCGCGGCACGCTGGTGGAACTGGAAAGCCGCTTCGGCCTGACCATCACGCTTGAGGCCGACGACACGGTCGGTTCGCAGCATTATGCGATCTTCCGCGGCGCGCTGGCCGAAAAGCCTGAAGGCTTCGTCGAGGCACGCACCCTGCCGGCCTATGTCGAACCGGAAGAGCTCGAGGATGAGACCATCGTCGAGGAGGAAGACGAAGCACCGGCCCAGGCCGAACAGCCGCGTCAGCCGCAGCAAGGTCAGCACCAGCAGAGGCCCGGCGAAGAGGGCGAAGGCCGCGACCGCAAGCGCCGCAAGCGTCGCAGACGCCGCGGCGGCAAGGATCGCGATCGAGAACATGGCCACACCGACGGTGCTTCCGTGTTGGCGCAGGCCGACGAGTTGTCCACATCGGAAAACCTGTTGAGCCGTGACGAGGCGGAAGCCGGCGACGAGGCTCCGGTCCCCGCGGCCGGAACTGCCGAAACGGCGGAAGCATCCGACGAGGGCCAGGGCAAGAAGCGTCGCCGCGGCAAGCGCGGCGGCAAGCGCAACCGGCGCGAGGACGGCGAAGGCGAGGCCGAGGCAAGCGCCGATGAAGCGACCGAACCTTCCGGGGTCGATGCTTCCGAAAGCGAGCCTGCGATCGAGCCGGTAACCGTCGTGGCTGCGGAAGAGCCGGTGGCTCCAGTGAGCGACGAGGCGACGACCGCCGAGAAGCCCAAGAAGCCGCGGCGCGCAGCCAAGCCGAAGAAGGCAGCCGCCGAGGCTGTCGCCGAGGAGCCGATCGCTGAACTGGCCGTTCCGGCACCCGCCGAGACGCCAGCCACGGCATCGGACGAGGCAGCGGCAGCGACCGCCGAGGAAACACCGAAGGCCCGTCCGTCACGACGCAAGCCGGCGGCCATCGATGCGCCGGTCGTGCCGGTGGTTTCCTCGACCGTCGCCGAAGAGCCGGAAACCAAGACCGAAGAGAAGCCGAAGCGCGCCGGCTGGTGGCAGCGGAAAGGCTTCTTCTGAGATTTCAGCCCGTTGAACTGACTTCCTGAACAAAAAATCCCGCGCCGGTCGAAAGACGGTGCGGGATTTTTCATATCCAGCTTTTCCGACAGAGCGTTACGGCGCGAAGATCGACCAGTTCATCATCCTGGCGAGCTTCTCCAGGGCGATCGAGCCCAGCTTGGAATTGCCGTTGGCGTTGAGGCCGGGCGACCAGACGGCGAGCGAGGCGACGCCGGGCACGATGCCCAATATGCCGCCGCCGACGCCGCTCTTGCCCGGAATGCCGACGCGGAAGGCAAAATCGCCGGAGCCGTCATAGTGGCCGCAGGTCAGCATCATGGCGCCGATGCGGCGTGCCCGCTCGACCGACACCACGGAATGTCCGGTCGCCGGATTTTTGCCGCCATTGGCGAGGAACCGGCCGGCCATCGCCAGCTGCCGGCAGCTCATGGCGATGGCGCAATGATGGAAATAGACGCCGAGCGCCAGCTCCGGCGCATGATGAAGATTCCCGAAGGATTTCATGTAGTTGGCGAGCGCGAAGTTGCGATAGCCGGTGGCGCGCTCCGACGCCGCCACCTCGCGGTCGATGATGATGGTCTCGTCGTCAGCGAGGAACTGGATGAAGCGCAGGATCTCGCCGATCGCCTCGCGCGGCTGGTGGCCGGCAAGCAGGATGTCGGAAATGACAATGGCGCCGGCATTGATGAAGGGATTGCGCGGAATGCCGTTCTCATGCTCGAGTTGCACGATCGAGTTGAACGGATTGCCCGAAGGCTCGCGCCCTACCCGCTTCCACAGCGCGTCGCCGACATTGCCCAGCGCCAGCGTCAAGGTGAACACTTTCGAGATGCTCTGGATCGAAAAGGGCTGGTCGGCGTCGCCCGCCATCAGCACACGGCCGTCATTGGTGACGGCTGCGATGCCGAATTTCTTCGGATCAACCTTGCCGAGCTGCGGGATATAGGTGGCGACCTCGCCGCGATCGGTGCGTTCGGCCATTTCGACCGCGACTTCGGCCAGGGCCTGCTCGAGTTCCGGCATGGATCTACCTCAGCCAGCGTTCGATGCGCGCCAATGCCTCGACCATGTCGTCATGGCTGCCGGCATAGGAGAACCGCATGGTGCGGTGCCCGGCCTGGGTGTCGAAATCACGGCCGGGCGTGGCCGCGACATGCGCCTCGGCCAGCATCTTGCGGGCGAAAGCCATGCTGTCATTGCTGTGCCGGGTGACGTCGCAAAAGGCATAGAAGGCGCCATCCATCGGTGCGGCCAGCGGAAAGCCGAGCTCCGGCAGACGCTTCATCAGGAGCTCGCGGTTCCAGGCATAGCGACCCTTGACCGCTTCCAGCTCCTCGGTAGCGGCAAAGGCCTCGATTGCGGCGACCTGCGACAGTTCCGGCGGCGAGATGTAGAGGCTCTGCGCAATGCGCTCGATGGGCCGCACCAGCGCTTCCGGCAGCACCATCCAGCCGATGCGCCAGCCGGTCATGCAATAGTATTTCGAGAAGGAGTTGATCGCCGTGACACCGGTGCCAAAGGCGAGTGCCGTGGTGTCGGGCGCCGCATAGGCCAGCCGGTGGTAGATCTCGTCGGAGATGACGGCAATGCCGAGCGCCTCCGCCGTCCGGACCAGGTCCGCGAGATCATCGGCCGGAATGACCGCGCCGGTCGGGTTGGCGGGACTTGCGAACAGCACGCCCTTCAGCGGTTTTTCGCGATGCGCGGTCTCCAGGTGAGCGGCATGAAGATAGGCCGCGTCGCCGAGCTCTATCTCGATCACTTCGATGCCGAGCGCCGCCATGATGTTGCGATAGGCGGGGTAGCCCGGCGCTGCGATGGCGACCCGGTCACCAGGATCGAACATTGCCAGGAAGGCGAGATTGAAGGCGGCCGAGGATCCCGTGGTGACCGCGATCCGGTCGGGCGCGACATCAAGCCCATAGTGATCCCCATAGTGTTCCGCGATCGCCTTGCGCAATCCAGCCAGGCCCAGCGCATCGGTATAGCCAATGCGCCCGTCCTGCAAAGCCCTGGCCGCCGCGGCACGAACGCGGGCCGGAGCCGGATCGGACGGCTGGCCGACGGCCATGGAAATGACCGGCGCGCCCGTCGCTCTCAGCCGGTTCGCCTCGGCCAGCACATCCATGGCGTGGAAGGGTTCGACATTGCCACGGCGTGAGAGCGAAACGACCATTTTGACCTCGATCCGACGATTGAGCGCGCCACATCCTGGCGCATGCGCCGCACAAATGCCCGATTGGTGTGAGGATCACAAGTTGAGGAAGTTTTTCCGGTGCCGACTTTTCATCTTTCGCCCGCTCGTCTACCAGTGGACACGTCATGTTGAGCCGACCCAAATCGATGGTTGCCCGGGCAGCGCGCGTCGTTGCGACGCTTTCGCTTGGCGTCGCCGTCGCGGTGTCTGGTTCCATCAGCGCCTTCGCCCAGAACGTGCCGGTGGTGCGCGATGCCGAGATCGAGGCGCTGGTGCGCGACTACGCCCGCCCGATCTTCAAGGCCGCCGGTCTGGCGAATGACGGCATCGACATCGTCCTGGTCAACGACCAGAGCTTCAATGCCTTCGTCACCGGACGCCGGCTGTTCATCAACACGGGCGCCTTGATGGAAGCCGAAACGCCCAACGAGATCATCGGCGTCATCGCCCACGAGGCCGGCCACATCGCCGGCGGCCACCAGCAGAAACTGCGTGACCAGCTCGAGCGCGCCAAGACGATGGCCATCATCGCAACCTTGCTGGGCGCTGGCGCCATGGTCGCCGGGGCGACCACCAACAGCCGCGGGCTTGCCGGCGCCGGCGTGGGCGTGGCGGCTGGCGGCGGCGAGATGGCGCAGCGCAGCATTCTCGCCTATCAGCGCACCGAGGAGATGACGGCCGACCGCTCGGCGATCACCTATCTCAACGCCACCGGCCAGTCCGGCATGGGCATGCTGAAGACGTTTCAGCGTTTCCAGACGGCCTTGTCGCTGTCGGGCGCGCAGGTCGATCCCTACCGGATCAGCCATCCAATGCCGCGCGATCGAATCTCCAACCTCGAAGTGCTGGTCAAGCAGAGCCCCTATCTCGACAAGGTCGATGCGCCGGCACTGCAATTGCGCCACGACATGATGCGGGTGAAGATCGCTGTCTACATGGAAGGCCAGGCCGCCGCGTCGCGGCTGATGCGAAAGATGCAGGGCAGCCTTGCCGCGCAGTATGGCGAGGCCCAATCGGCCTATCTTTTCGGCAACATCGCCACCGCACTCGCCAAGACCAACGCCTTGATCAAGGCCCAGCCCGGCAACGCCTATTTCCAGGAATTGCGCGGCGATATATTGATGAAGGCGAACAAGCCCAAGGAAGCTGCCGATGCCTACGCCAAGGCGGTCAGCCTCGACAAGGCGCGATCCGGATTGCTGCCGGTTTCGCTCGGCCAGGCGTTGATGGCGACGGGCACCCCAGACGCTCTGAAAAAGGCCGTGGTGCAGATCAACAACGGCTTGCGACGCGACAAGGAAAATTCCGTGGGATACCGCTATCTGGCGCAGGCCTATGGCGAACTGGGAGACATACCAGGCGCCGAGCTTGCCACGGCCGAGGGTCATTTCTATTCCGGTAACTACAAGGATGCGAAGATCTTCGCCATGCGAGCGCAGCAGCAACTCAAACGCGGCGAGCCGCGATGGATTCGCGCCCAGGACATCATAAACTACAAGCCGTCGGGCAAGGTATAATGAACCTTCCGGCCGTGCGCTGCGACGCAGCCAGGCCAGAAAACAGGCAAAGGAACGGAACGATGAAAAAGGCACTGCTGCTGGGCACCACGGGAGTTGCGATAGCCCTTGCCATGCTGGCGTTCGGTTTCGTGGCCGGCAGCCCGCAAATCGCGGAAGCCGGTGCGGCGCAACCGCTTCAGACGGCAGCGGACGATACCAAGATCGACCGCACCGAGGTCGAAGGTATCATCCGCGATTATCTCCTGAAGAATCCGGAAGTGCTGCTGGAAGTCCAGGATGCGCTCGAGGCCAAGCAGAAGGAAGAGCAGCGCATTGCCCATCTCGGCGTCATCAAGGGCGCCAAGGAGCAGATCTTCAACTCCTCCTTCGACGGCGTGGTCGGGAACCCGAACGGCAAGGTCACGATCGTCGAGTTCTACGACTACAATTGCGGCTTCTGCAAACGCGCCATCGAAGACATGCAGGCGCTGACCAAGGCCGATCCGGACCTGCGTTTCGTGCTCAAGGAGTTCCCGATCCTCGGCCCGGATTCGCAGAAGGCCAGCGTCGTTTCGATGGCCTTCCACCTGATGATGCCGCAGAAGTACGGCGAGTTCCACAATGCGCTGCTCGGCGGCCAGGGTCGCGCCACCGAGGCGGCGGCGATCAAGGTCGCGCTTTCGCTCGGCGCCGATGAAGCGACGCTGCGTGAAAAGATGAAGGACCCGTCCATCACCGAAGCCTTCTCCAAGACCTACGATCTCGCCAACAAGCTGGCGATCACCGGAACGCCGTCCTATGTCGTCGGCAACGAGGTCGTGTTCGGGGCGCTCGGACAGGAAGTCCTGGCGGAGAAGATCGAGGCGGCGAAAGCCGCGCTTTGATCGGCCGCGGGTTTTCTTCACGGGCGCATTTCCGCCTGTTGTGGACAGTGAAAGAACGCACTTGCGCTCTTTCCGCGGGCGTCTATGCCCATTATAGAGGGCCCAGCGCCGGTTTGACGCCGGTGCCGGAAAAGGTCGGCATTTTTTGAAAACGGTTTTCGTCCTGAACGGTCCCAATCTCAACGCGCTCGGCAAGCGCGAGCCTGGCATCTATGGCGGCAAGACGCTTGCCGCCATCGCGGAGGACTGCAGAGAGGCGGGCGCGGCGCTCGGGCTCGAAATCGATTTCCGCCAGTCGAACCACGAGGGCGACCTCGTCGACTGGATCCAGGAAGCCGGCGACAAGGCCGTCGGCATCGTCATCAATCCCGGCGCCTATAGCCACACGTCGATCGCGATTCACGACGCCATCCGTTCCGTGGCGCCGCTGCCGGTCGCCGAGGTCCATCTTTCCAATATCCATGCGCGGGAACCATTCCGCCACGTCTCCATGGTCGCGCCGGTCGCTGTCGGCATGATCTGTGGCTTTGGGCCGCTCGGCTACACGCTGGCGCTGCAGGCGCTGGCCGCACGCCTATGACCGGCCAACAAACAGAAGGCTCGAAAATGTCGATAAAGAAGACCGGTGTTGACCAGCAGCTGATCCGCGACCTCGCGGGCATACTGAACGACACCAATCTCACGGAGATCGAAGTCGAGCTGGGTGACCTGAAGGTGCGCGTATCGCGGCAGGCGCCGGCGGTTCACGCGATAGCCGCGCCGCAGCCGGCCTTTGCGCCGGCGCCGGCGGCGCAATCTGCCACCGCAGCCGTTCCGGCCGCGGCCGACGTGTCGAAAAACGCCGTGGCCTCCCCCATGGTCGGCACTGCCTATCTAGCGCCCTCGCCGGATGCCAAGCCGTTCATCGAGATCGGCCAGAACGTCAAGGAAGGGCAGACGCTGCTGATCATCGAAGCGATGAAGACGATGAACCAGATCCCCTCGCCACGCGCCGGCACGGTGACGGCGATCCTGTTCGAGGACGCACAGCCGGTCGAATACGGCATGCCGCTCGTCGTGATCGAGTAGAGCGGCCCTAATGTTCCAGAAGATTCTCATCGCCAATCGCGGCGAAATCGCGCTTCGGGTGCTGCGTGCCTGCAAGGAGCTTGGCATCCAGACGGTGGTGGTGCACTCGACCGCCGACGCCGACGCCATGCATGTTCGGCTCGCCGACGAGAGCGTATGCATCGGGCCACCGCCATCGCGCGACAGCTACCTCAATATCCACCAGATCGTCGCCGCCTGCGAGATCACCGGCGCCGACGCCGTGCATCCCGGCTACGGTTTCCTGTCGGAGAACGCCAAGTTTTCAGACATATTGGCCGCGCACAACATTACCTTTATCGGTCCGACCGGCGACCATATCCGCATCATGGGCGACAAGATCGAAGCCAAGCGCACCGCCAAGCGCCTCGGCATTCCGGTGGTTCCCGGCTCCGATGGTGCGGTGACCGAGGAAAAGGAGGCCAAGCGCATCGCCGCAGAGATCGGCTATCCCGTGATCATCAAGGCGTCGGCCGGCGGCGGCGGACGCGGCATGAAAGTGGCGCATACCGAGGCCGACCTCGAAGTCGCCTTGCAGACGGCCCGCTCGGAAGCGGGCGCGGCCTTCGGCGATGACGCCGTCTATATTGAAAAGTACCTGCAAAAGCCGCGTCATATCGAGGTTCAGGTGTTCGGCGACGGCTTTGGCCGGGGCGTGCATTTCGGCGAGCGCGACTGCTCCTTGCAGCGCCGCCACCAGAAAGTCTGGGAAGAGGCCAACTCACCCGCCCTCAACGCCGAGGAACGCTCGCGCATCGGCGATATCTGCGCCAACGCCATCGCCGACCTCGGCTATTCCGGCGCCGGCACGATCGAGTTCCTCTACGAGAATGGCGAGTTCTATTTCATCGAGATGAACACGCGCCTGCAAGTCGAGCATCCGGTGACGGAGGCTATCACTGGCATCGATCTGGTGCATGAGCAGATCCGTGTCGCCTCGGGCGGCGGTCTTTCGGTCAAGCAGGAAGACATCCGCTTCCAGGGCCATGCCATCGAGTGCCGCATCAATGCAGAGGATCCGCGCACCTTCACGCCCTCGCCCGGCACGATCACCCATTTCCACACGCCAGGCGGCCTTGGCATCCGTGTCGATTCCGGCGTCTATTCAGGGTACAAGATCCCGCCTTACTACGACAGCCTGATCGGCAAGCTGATCGTGCACGGGCGCAACCGCGTCGAATGCATGATGCGGCTGCGCCGGGCGCTGGACGAATTCGTCGTCGACGGAATCAAGACGACGTTGCCTCTGTTTCGCGACCTCGTCGGCAACGCCGACATCGCCAATGGCGACTATGACATCCACTGGCTGGAAAAATATCTGGCCAAAGGCGAATAGCCCCGGACTTGCCGCTATAATGAAGCGATGACTCGCCCCTACGCGCCAGGCTATCGTATCCCGACCGACCTTCTGCTCAAGGCCTACGCCTCGGGCGTCTTCCCGATGGCCGAAAGCGCCGCCGATCCGGAAGTGTTCTGGGTGCGGCCGGAGACGCGCGGCATCATTCCGCTCGACCGCTTCCACACGCCGAAAAGTCTGAAGAAGGCGCTTCGGCGAAACCTCTTCGACATCCGTTTCGACTTCGATTTCGAGGCGACGATCGATGGCTGCGCCGAAAGGCGCGAGGAGCGCCGTTCCACCTGGATCAACGCGCCGATCCGCGAGGCCTATGTGCAGTTGCATCGCATCGGCCATTGCCATTCTGTCGAGGCCTGGCGCGAGGAGCGGCTGGTCGGCGGCCTCTACGGTGTCTCCCTGGGGAGGGTGTTCTTCGGCGAAAGCATGTTTTCCCGGGAAACGGATGCTTCGAAGATCTGCCTTGTGCATCTCGTCGAACGCCTGCAGGCGCGCGGTTTCGCGCTGCTCGACACGCAGTTCACCACCGAACACCTCAAGCGCTTCGGCGCAATCGACGTGCCGCGCGGCAAATACGAGAAGATGCTGGCCGACGCGCTGAAGGGTGAAGCGGTGTTTTTCCCCTGATGATCCAGCCCGTCAGCGGACCTTCGTTTCCAGCGGAGCCTGCGAATGGAACATCATCTTCCAGCCGTTGACGCGATGGACATAGCCGGTGCTGACCAGCGCCGCGTAGGCTTCGCCATTGCCCCTCACGGCATGCGCCTCATAGGCCAGGATGACGATGTCGCTGCCTGGTTCGACCACGCCTTTGAGATCGATCTCGAGATCACGCCATCGCTTGGGATCGGCGGCGGTTTCGGCGAGATCGGCATTGCTCATGGTCTGGGCCATCTGCGGAAATGCTACGAGGCACTCGGTGTCGGCATTGGCCGCGAAAAATGCCGAATCGCCTGTCCAGAAGCCCTTTTCGAGCTCAAGCAGTTCCTTGATGCTGGCGGTGATCCGCTTTCTGGCAGACATCGGAAAATCCTCCCGGCGCGCATCGTATGGCCGTCAGGGCCCCAACGCGTTGCCGTCAGGGCGGTTCCGAAGGATCAGTTGGTGCTGGTCGTAGGCGGTTCCGTTGCTTCCGGCTCGGTCGCAGCCGGAGCGGTCGTGGCATTCGGCTGGGCGGTATCGGACTTGGCCGCGTCGGTCTTGGCCGCATCGGGCGCTGGCACATCCGACTTCTGCTTGCAGGCCTTCAGCCAGACGTCATAGACGGCATGCTCGACGGCATTGAGACCAGGGCTTTCGGCAAACATCCAGCCGGTGAAGATGCGGCGGATCTTGCGGTCGAGCGTGATCTCGTCGACTTCGACAAAAGAATCGGTCTTCGGTTCCTCGTTCTGCGGCCGGGAGTAGCAGACGCGCGGCGTCACCTGCAAAGCACCGAACTGCACCGTCTCGTCGATATAGACGTCGAAGGTGATGATGCGGCCGGTGATCTTGTCGATGCCGGCGAATTCGGCGACCGGGTTGGTGATTCGGTCCGATCCCGGCGCCGGCGCGGGTGCGGCCGGCGTTGGCGAAGCGGCAAGTGCCGCGGTGCCAACGGTGAGCCCGGCGGCTACTATCAGTGCGCCCATCGATGTCAGGCTGAAAATGCTCATGCAGGGATACCGGTGGTTAGCGCCCGGGTGATTCTCTCTATCACAAAGGCTAGTCGCCGTTTTCTGATGAGCAAGCTGCTAGACACCAATTGTGGCGATAAAGGACCGACGCCCGCTTATGATCCGGGCGTCCAGGCGTCGTAGTCGCCGGTGACCTGCGGGCGGTGCTGGTTGGTCAGCACCGAGCCCTTCGGACGATAGGCTGAGGGCGAGCCGGTCAGGTTCGGTTGATGTGGCTTCTGCCAGTCGCGCGGCTTGTAATCGTCGCTCGGCGGCGCGACGTCGACGCGGTGATGAATCCAGCCGTGCCAGCCGGGCGGGATAGAAGAAGCCTCGGAATAATCGCGATAGATGACCCAGCGGCGCGTGCGTCCTTCGGAATCGACACCGCCTTCGTAGTAGACGTTGCCCACCTCGTCCTGCCCGACCTTCCTGCCGTGCCGCCAGGTGTGCAGGCGCGTGCCAAGCGTCTGGCCGTTCCACCAGGTGAAAAACTGCGTAAGGAAAGTCTTCATCTTCAAACCCTCGCGCCGATGGCGTCCGTTTCCTGCTTATGGCGTCAGCCCTTCGTGAAGGCAAGGGGCTTGCCGCCAAGAGGGCGCAAATGGCGCGCCGGTAAGGCGACACAAGCCGGTGATGCATTGCCGGCGCCGTATGGTGCTTGCCAACCACCCTCAGCCTTTCTAAAGCTCTGCGCGCGCGCCCCGTGCGGGTATCCGGCCGACCGTTGGCCGAGGGAGGTGACGATTGGCCAGGAAATCGCCGACCGCCGACATTCGCATCGGTGCCGACGCCATTCGCCGCCGAAAGCGTGACGTGCCGATCGTCTGTCTCACCGCCTATACCTACCCCATCGCCCGCCTGCTCGACGAGCATGTCGATCTGCTCCTCGTCGGCGACAGCGTCGCAATGGTCCTGCATGGCCACAAAACGACGCTGGGCGCCTCGCTGGAGATGATGATCGCGCATGGGCAAGCGGTGATGCGCGGCTCGGCCAGGGCTTGCGTCGTCGTCGACATGCCAGCCGGCAGCTATGAGGATTCGGCTGCCCAAGCGGTTGCCTCGGCGCGGCGTATCGTTGGCGAAACCGGCTGCCAGGCTGTGAAACTCGAGGGCGGCGTCGGTATGGCCCGGCAGATCGCCGCGGTCGTCGATGCCGGCATCGCGGTCATGGGCCATATCGGCCTGCTGCCGCAATCCGTCGAGAAGGATGGCGGCTACAGGATCAAGGGCCGGACCGACGAGAATGCGGCAGCGCTGTTTGCCGATGCGCGCGCCGTCGAAGAAGCCGGCGCCTTTTCGATGGTCATCGAGGGCACGGTCGAAGCGGTCGCGGCCGAAATCACCCGCCGCATCGCCATTCCGACTATCGGCATCGGCGCGAGTGGCGTTTGCGACGGCCAGATCCTGGTCATAGACGACATGGTCGGGCTCACCGTCGACCGCGTGCCGAAATTCGTCAGGGAGTACGCCGATTTGCGCAGCGTGGTCTCGCAGGCGGCCGCACGTTACGCCAGCGAGGTACGAGACCGGACATTCCCCGGTTCCGAAAATGTGTTTTCGGCCACCTTGGGCAAGGACAACCGATGAGCCGGCCCCTCGTCGTCGACACGGTCGCCGGCCTTCGCGCGCGGATCCGCGACTGGCGGCGCGACGGCCTTCGCGTCGCCATGGTGCCGACAATGGGCGCCTTGCACGAAGGGCACCTATCGCTGGTCAGGATCGCGCTTGAAAGAGCCGAGCGCTGCATCGTCTCGATCTTTGTCAACCCGACGCAGTTCGCGCCGAGCGAGGATCTCGACAAATATCCACGTCAGCTCGCCCGCGATCTCGACCAGCTGGCTTTGGCCGGAGCCGATCTTGCCTACACGCCTGGGGTTGGTGAGATGTATCCTGCCGGCTTTGCCACCAAAATCTCGGTCGGCGGTCCCTCCGCCGGGCTCGAATCGGATTTTCGACCGACTTTTTTCGAAGGCGTCGCCACCGTCGTGGCGAAGCTGTTCCAGCAGGCGTCGCCCGACGTCGCGGTCTTTGGCGAAAAGGATTATCAGCAATTGTGCGTCGTCAGGCAGCTCTGCCGCGACCTCGACCTGCCCGTCGAAATCATCGGCGCGCCGACGATCCGCGACGCGCATGGCCTCGCCATGTCATCGCGTAACGCCTATCTCGGCGAGGCCGAACTCCAGATCGCCCGCCGGCTCAACGTGATCCTCCGCAAGGCAGCCGCGGCGCTGGCGGCCGGCGCCGACCAGAACGGCGCGACAGGCGAAGCCAGCCGCGCCCTACTCGCGGCCGGCTTCCACAAGATCGATTATGTCGAAGCTCGCGAGAGCCGGACGCTGACGCCGTGGCGCCGCGGGCACGAGGGCCGCCTGCTCGCCGCCGCCTGGCTGGGCAAGACCAGGCTGATCGACAATGTGGACGTCTCCACCAGTTAGGCTGCGGCTCGATCGCTGAATTCGACCGCCGGATTGCGCACCCGAAAGGTCCGCCGCTATGCGGCAAGCGGCCTTTCATAGACGAGCGCCGGGATAGCGGATTGGGCCGAACCGCAATTGTCGGTGCGGCCGGTCTGGACGAAGCCGTTCGCCTGGTAGAAGGCAATTGCGCGCGTGTTCTTCTCTTCCACTTCCAGCCGGATGGCGCGGGCCTCAGGGAAGCTTTCGATGATCTCGTCGAGAAGCATGCCGCCGATGCCCCGGCCCTGCAGGCCGGGCTGCACGTAAAGCTGCTTCAGCATGACCACGCCGCCGCCATCGAGCGCTTCGGCAAATGCCATGCCGCCAATGCGCTGGCCATCGTCGGCGACGAGGAACTCGCTGTTTGGCTTCGCCAGCCGCGCCTTGAGCGAGGCGATCGAATGCCACGCATCGGTGATCTCTGTCACCCGTTCGGCGCCATAGATGGCGTCGTAAGTCGCATGCCAGGTCTCGACCAGCAGCGCCCGGATGGCGGCGAGGTCGCGATCCCCGGCGGTGCGCACGAACATAGCCTACTCGATGCCCAGCCTGGCCTTGACCAGGTCATTGACGGCCTGTGGGTTGGCCTTGCCGCCGGTCGCCTTCATCACCTGGCCGACGAACCAGCCGGCCATGGTCGGCTTGGCGCGCGCCTGCTCGACCTTGTCCGGGTTGGCCGCGATCACCTCGTCCACCGCTTTTTCGATAGCGCCGGTGTCGGTAACCTGTTTCATGCCGCGGCTCTCGACCAGTTGGCGCGGGTCGCCGCCCTCGTTCCAGACGATCTCGAACAGGTCCTTGGCGATCTTGCCGGAGATGGTGCCGTCCTTGATCAGATCGATGATGGCACCGATCTGATCCGGCGAAACCGGAGCATTTTCAATGTCCTTTCCAGCTTTGTTCAATTGCCCAAGCAGGTCGTTGATAACCCAGTTGGCGGCGAGCTTGCCGTCGCGGCCGGCGGCCACCTTCTCGAAATAGTCGGCGATCGGCTTTTCCGACACCAGGATCGAAGCATCGTAAGTCGAGAGGCCGAGCGAGGAGATCAATCGCGCCTTCTTGTCGTCGGGCAGTTCCGGCAGTTCCTTGGCCAGCGCTTCGACATAGGCCTGGTCGAACTCCAGCGGCAACAGATCGGGATCGGGAAAATAGCGGTAGTCGTGCGCCTCTTCCTTGGTGCGCATCGAACGGGTTTCGCCCTTGACGGCGTCGAACAGCCGCGTTTCCTGGTCGATCGTGCCGCCATCCTCGATGATGGCGATCTGCCGGCGCGCCTCGAAATCGATCGCCTGGCCGATGAAGCGGATCGAATTGACGTTCTTGATCTCGCAGCGCGTGCCGAATTCGCCGCCCGGCCGGCGCACCGAAACATTGACGTCGGCGCGCATGGAGCCTTCGTCCATGTTGCCGTCGCAGGTGCCGAGATAGCGGACGATGGTGCGCAGCTTGGTAACATAGGCCTTGGCTTCGTCGGCCGAACGCATGTCCGGTTTCGACACGATTTCCATCAGCGCCACGCCGGAGCGGTTGAGATCGACATAGGACATGGTCGGATGCTGGTCGTGCATCGATTTGCCGGCATCCTGCTCCAGATGCAGGCGCTCGATGCCGACCTCGATGTCCTCGAACTCGCCCTGGCGGTCGGGCCCTACGGAGACGATCACCGTGCCCTCGCCGACGATCGGCTGCTTGAACTGCGAAATCTGGTAGCCCTGCGGCAGGTCCGGGTAGAAGTAGTTCTTCCGGTCGAAGACGGACTTGTGGTTGATCTGCGCCTTTAGCCCGAGGCCGGTCCGGATCGCCTGCTTGACGCATTCCTCGTTGATGACGGGCAGCATGCCGGGCATTGCGGCATCGACCAGGCTGACATTGGCGTTGGGGGCGGCACCGAACGACGTCGAAGCGCCGGAAAACAGTTTTGCTTCCGATGTCACCTGCGCATGGACCTCGAGCCCGATGATGATTTCCCAGTCGCCGGTGGCGCCGGGGATCAGGCGTTTCGCGTCGGGCGTGCGGGTATCGATGATGCTCATGGTGGCCTGCGTAGTAGAACGATGGAAACGTGCGTTTTGCACATCCTGATTTGCAACTTCGCTAGTGCAAACCGCCTCCCGAGACAAGCGTAAAGCCGCCCGCTGGCCTTTTCCGCCGCTTTCGCCTATAGGCCATCCATCCCAATGGAGAGTGGATGTCCACTTACGCTCAGTCCCGGTAAGGCCCTGACCTCATAGCGAGGCAGGGCAGAAAACCTGAAACCCCGCGCCGCGAAGCTTCGCGGCGGCGGCTTTTGTTGTTTTCCCGGATACTCTCCCATGGATATTTCGCGTATTGAACAACGCGTTCTGCACCTGCTCGCGCAGGGCGGACGCATTGAGATCGAAAAAAGTGAGAAGAAACGGATCGCCTCCGTCAAATGCCTGACCCGCGACGGCTGGCACTACCCCGACGTCGATCTCGACCTGTTTCGGAAGCTGAAGCGCAAGAAGGCGGTTTCGTCGTCGGGCGGCGGCCCCTACCGCATCACGCGGCGCGGGCTCCAACTCGTCCGCTCCGAACTCGACAACAGGTAACTATCGCCCCGCCGACCGTTTGCGCGGCCGGCGGTTGCTTGCCGCTCAGGCGGTAGCGATATAGGCGCGGATTTCCTCAGCCTCGCGCTCGACATCCTCGATACGACGCTTGACCACGTCACCGATCGACACGATGCCGTCGAGCATGCCGTCCTTTTCCACCGGAAGATGGCGGAAGCGGCCCCGGGTCATGATCTCCATCACCTCGTTGACGGTGTGGTTCTCGTTGCAGATCTTCACTTTCGGCGTCATCGCGGAACGAACGGCTATGTCGAGCGCGGCAGCGCCTTCCCTGGCGACGACGCGCACGATGTCGCGCTCGGACAGGATGCCGACGATCTTGCGGTCTCCATTGGTGATGACCAACGCCCCGATCCTGTGTTCGGCAAGGATACGGATGGCTTCGCTCAGTTTTTCGTTCGGCCCGAGCGTCAACACGTCGTGGCCTTTTTGCTCGAGAATGGCCTTAACCGTCATGGCGTCCTCCTCTACTCTGCCAACCGGTTCCTGCCGTGACCGGCTTTCACGTAAGAGTGAACATCGTGCGCCGCGATCGGTTGCATTTCAAGTGCGGTGGTCGGTCGTCTCCCAGTCGAGCGGCTGCCAGCGCCTGTCGAACCAGCGCAAGCTGAAGAAGCCGGCGACAAAGCCGCCAATGTGAGCCTCCCAGGCGATCTGGCTGTCGACCCCGGGGGCGAAGCCGACAAGGCCGGTGACAAGGTTGATCACCATCCAAACGGCAAGGAAGATCATCACGCCACGCGAGCGCAGCACCATTGCGATCGGCAGCACGGGGCCGGCGAAAGCGGCTTTGCCCGCCGAACGATCCGTACGGAAGCCAAAGCGTGCCGCCGCTCCCATCATGCCCGATATCGCACCGGAAGCGCCGACCAGCGGCGCTTCGCCATATGGATGCATGGCCCAGAAAAGCGCCACTGAAGCCAGTCCCGTCGCGGCGAAGAACAACGCGAACCAGAAGGCTCCGAGCCGATTGGCCAGCGGCGAGCCAAAGGCAGCGAGCCAGACCATGTTGATGGCGATATGGGCAAATCCACCATGCATGAAGGCATAGGTGAAGGGCCGCGTGAACAGGAACCAGTCGAAGCCGTATTGGCCAGTGTAGAGGACAGGGATGAAGGCTCCGTCGTAAAGCAGTGTCATTTGCTGAGCATCACTCAGCACGTATTGCTGCAACAGGTAGATGGCCACGCAAATGGCGATCACCGCCAGCACGATCGGCGGCAGGTTGAAGATCGGCTCGCGACGCGGCTCGGGCTCGCGATCCGCCTGTTCTATTTCCGGTGGGCTTACAGGTTCACTCATGTGCACTAGCACTCGGTCCAGGATTCGTTGTTGCGAGCATCTAGACCACTGCCCGCCGGACCACAAAGGGCGAATCGCCGAGCGCGAATCAAAAGTGCCGAATCAAAAGAAAGCCGTCCAAGGTTTCCCTTGAACGGCTGTCGAGTCCCCTGTTCCCCCGAACTCTTGACTGAAGTGCTGCCGATCGTCGCGAAACGACCGCTTCTGGAGTGGTTTTTGTGTGCCACGCGGCTCGACCGGGCGCAACGTAAACCACTTGTTAACCTTAACGGCCCCGACCCGTGAACAAGTGTTAACGACGCTGGCACGCTTCCTGCTCCGCAACGCATGTAGGTCATCGGAGGGCGCCCTTCTGTTCACCGATGGGACATCAGACGACAGAATGCGCGGAGCTGCTTAGCATGAACCAGAACGGATCGATCACGCTGTTCCAGTATTGGAACCGCTTGCGTGATGGACGCCCTGCCCCGAAGCGCTCGGAAGTGGAGCCGGCCGATATCAAGTCGCTGCTGGCCGACACCTTCATCCTGGAAAGGGACACGCGCGGGCAAGCGGTGTTCCGGCTGGCCGGCACAAGGCTCTGCGCCTCCTATGGCCGCGAACTCAAGGGGTTCTCCTTTCCCTCGCTGTGGCGCGAGAAGGACCAGCGGCTGGTCTCGAAGCTGATCCATGGCGTGTTCGACCAGAAATCCGTCGTGCTGATCATGTTCGAGGGCTTCAGCCGCAACGGCCGTTCCAACAAGTTCGAACTGCTTGCCTTGCCGCTGGATGGCGGCGTCGAAAACCCGCGTTGCCTTGGCGTGATCAGCGCTGTGGAGAAGCCGTTCTGGCTGGGCGCCGACCCGCTCACGGACGCGTTGATCGATTCGATCCGTGTCATCGATCCCGAAAAAGAGTTGCTGGCGAGCCGGCCGGCGATCGACGTTCCCTCGCTTGTTCCCGCCGAACTGGAGGCGCCCGACACCATCTCCGCGCTCGGCCGAGCGCGCCGCATCCGCCACCTCGTCGTCTTCGATGGCGGGCGCGAGGAATAGTTGACGATCCTACAGCCCCGCCTGCCCGTTTTTCCCCTTTGTTAACCCGCTTTGCTGTAGTTCTGGGATGAAGTCCCTGACATCGGCGCACGGGGATGCCAAATGGGGTGTAGGCAGTCATGAGGTTAGCGGCGGTCGACTACGCGCCGTCCCAAGCTGAGAGACGTAACTTTCAGCGCGTCCGGGTCAAGATATACGGGCGCTTCATGCTGGAAGACCGCACCGAACATCCTTGCCAGGTCGTCGATATGTCGCCGGGTAACGTCGCGTTTCGCACTGACCGCATCGGCATGCCCGGTGAAAAGGTCATCGCCTATATCGACCATATCGGCCGCATAGAAGGCGTCGTCACCCGCACCTTGCAGGACGGTTTCGCAATGACGGTGATTGCGTCGGACCGCAAGAAGGACAAGCTCGCCGCGCAATTGACGTGGCTCGCCAACAAGCACGAGCTCGATCTGCCGGAAGACCGCCGCCACGAGCGCGTCGCCCCCCGCAACCCGACCAGCATCCTGCAGCTCACCGACGGGCGTCAGTACCAGTGCCGCATCATCGACCTGTCGCTCTCCGGCGCCGCGATCGAGATCGATGTCAAGCCGGCGATCGGCGTCCAGGTCATGCTCGGCACCATGCGCGGACAGATCGTGCGGCATTTCGAGGATGGCGTCGCCATCGAATTCGCCGTCATCCAGCGGCCTGAGACGCTCGATTCGGAATTCAACACGCCGCGCGCCTGACAAGGCCCAACAGCGTCCAGATCAAAACCGGCCGCGCGGCCGGTTTTTTGTATTTTACGACAACGATTGACCACTCAAAAGTTTCAAATTTGATACCTATTCTAGGGACGTTTTACTCAATATCTACTGCGCGCTTTTGCGTCGAATAAATCCACCTGTGGCAATGTCTCCCTCGAACGGGGAGACAAAAACAATGAAGAAAACGAGAGGCAAGCTGTTGCTGATGGCAATGGCGATGCAGCTTTCCGCTTGGGGATCAGCATATGCCGCGGGACCGGCCTATATGCACACCGGCGGCCGCACCACACAGCCTGTCGGACACTATGAATTCTGCCAGCGCATACCGGGCGAATGCAGCGAGCGGACACCCAAGGGGGCGCCGGTCGAACTGACCCGCAAGCTGTGGGCGACGATCCTCAGCATCAACAATTCGGTCAATACCCGCGTCAAGCCGCGCACCGACATGGAAAACAACGGCGTCGAGGAATATTGGGCCTATCCCGACAACGGCTATGGCGATTGCGAGGACTACGCGCTGGAAAAGCGCCGCGAGCTGATGGACGCCGGCGTTCCGGCCGGCAACCTGTTGATGACGGTCGCGCGCCAGCCGAACGGTGACGGCCACGCGGTGCTGACCGTGCGCACCAGCCTCGGCGAATTCATCCTCGACAATCTGGAAACCAAGGTCCTGTCCTGGACGGACACCGACTACACCTACCTCAAGCGACAGTCGGATACCAATTCCGGCGTCTGGGTGACGATCAACGACGGCCGCGCCGACGCGGTCGCCAGCGTCCGCTGACGGCGTCGATCCGGCACGCGTGAACCAGAGACCAGGCGCTACGCATCAACGCGATGCGCCTAAGGAGAAACCCGGTCGAGTCCCCACCCTCCCCGTCCCAACGACCGGGTCTAAGGAGCCGGCCCCGTCCCCGGGCCGGCTCCGCCATTTCTGGCGGAGGCCTAGACCTTCTCCAAACCCGCCTTGAAGCGCCTGCCGTTGGCGACATAGTGCGCGGCCGAGGCCCGCAACCTTGCAATCGCAGCCTCGTCCAGAACCCTGATCGCCTTGGCCGGCGAGCCGACGATCAGCGAATTGTCCGGGAATTCCTTGCCTTCGGTGACCAGCGCGCCGGCGCCGACCAGCGAATTCTTGCCGATCCTGGCGCCGTTGAGCACGATTGCGCCCATGCCGATCAGGCTGTTATCGCCGATGGTGCAGCCATGCAGCATGGCGCGGTGGCCGATCGTGCAGCCTTCGCCAATGGTCAGCGGGAAGCCGGGATCGGTGTGCATGACCGTGTGCTCCTGCACGTTGGTGTCGGCGCCGATCACGACAGGCTCATTGTCGCCGCGAATGACGACGCCGAACCAGAAGCCGGCATTGCGGCCGATGCTGATGTCGCCGATCAGCGTCGCATCGGGCGCGATCCAGTTTGAGCCCGCATCCGCGAAGTTCGGTTCGGTGCCATCGATCGCATAAAGCGGCATTTCTGGTCTCCGATTCGTCTCAAGCCTGGAAGTCGAACGACCCTAGGTTGGCACCTCCCAACACGCAACGGCCACAAGAACTATGCCGAGCGCCAGCGTCCAGGCGACCGCCGTGCAGCCACAGGAAATCAGCGCCACCGACGAAATGCGACCGTCGCGGCGGGCGTCCAAGGCATCGTTGAGCAGCATGAACGGCCCGGCGCACGCGGTGGCGGCGAGCGAACGCAGTACGTGCGCGGAGGACACATAAGGCTCGGTGAACGCGACCTTGCGCCCGACAACCAACTCCATCGCCGATCCGACCAGCCCGCAAGCCGTCAACCCGACAAGAAAAGCGAACGCAGTTAGCTCAACCGGGCCCATCTTTACCTTCCGTTTACCATGAAATCGCACAGTCGCTGGAAGGACTGCAAGAGCCGTGCCGTGCGATGCGTGCCGTCACGGGACAGGAATCCGGGGACAGAGATGAAGCAGGCAGCGATCGCCGACGACCCCCAATTCACCGTGGTCGATTCCACGCTGATGAAGCGGGTGTTCTACGCCTTCGCAGCACTCGCCCTGCTGTCGGTCGCAATCAGCCTGGGCGGCAAATGGTTCGGCCATTCGATCGCCATGGCCGGCTACACGGATGATGCGACGATGCGCAAGGTGGTGATCGGCAACAATGTCATCGCCGTGCCTGCCAACTTTATCCGTTTCGAACAGGCGCGGCGCGACGGCATCGCCTCGCGGCTCGACCTCTACCTGCGCTATCCCCAGATGGATGGCTACAGCGAAGCTGCCCGCGGCGATTTCAATCACACGGGGCCAGCCAAAAGCATCGTCTTCCTGTCCTTCGAACAGCAGATGATGTCTCGCGACATGAGCGGACGTTTCGGGCCGATCTACAGCGCGTTGATCGTGCAGCCCGGCACGGCAGGTCCGGGCGGCACGACGATTTACGGTTTCAACGCGAAATCAGGTTACCTCAACGAGGTGCTCGTTGTCGGCAACCGGCCCGGCAAGGACCCGTTCGTGGCCCGCTGCCTGAGTGGGCCGGCAGCCGAACAATCGCTGGCGCCTTGCGAGCGCGACATCCATGTCGGCGAGGATCTCAGCCTCACCTATCGCTTCCCGAAGGAATTTCTGGGGGATTGGCAGGCGCTTGACGCGGCAATCACCGCCGAGGCCGGGCGTGTCCTGAAGGCGGGACAGTGACGGGAAGGCCGGCCGCGTTTGCGTCCGGCATCGCCATGGGCGTGGGATCAGCCCAGATCGATGTCGAGGATCGCCATCGAGAAATTGTAGTCGCCGTCATCCTCGTCTTTGAAGACGATGCCGAGGAATTCGTCGCCGACGTAGACTTCGGCCGAATCCTCCTTGCGCGGCCGTGCCTTGACCTCGAGCTTGGGGTTCTGGAAGACGCGCTTGAAATAGGCGTCCAGCTTTCTGATTTCGTCAGGCTTCAACAGTCTTCTCCGATCATCGGGCTTGCTCGTTTGAACGGCGCTTCTGACACGTCGACGATGGCCATGTAAAGGCAAGCTCGCCGTATTGCACGGCAATCGAAGCCGCCGGCGCGAGCAGTGCGAAACTCCGCGACGCCCCTCAGTAAAACTAGATGTCGAAGCTGACGACCTGGTCCATCGTCTGCGACGGCAGAAGCTGGTCCATCTGGCGCGACGGCTGGTCGCAGCCGGTCTCGCCGACGACGCGAGCCGGCACGCCTGCGACCGTCTTGTTATGCGGCACCGGCGACAGCACCACCGAACCGGCGGCGATCTTGGAGCAATGGCCGATTTCGATGTTGCCGAGAATCTTGGCGCCGGCACCGATCAAGACGCCACGACGAATCTTGGGGTGACGGTCTCCGCCGGCCTTGCCGGTGCCGCCGAGCGTGACACCGTGCAGGATCGACACGTCGTCCTCGATGACCGCTGTCTCGCCGACGACCAGACCGGTGGCGTGGTCGATGAAGATGCCCTTGCCGATGCGGGCCGCCGGATTGATATCGGTCTGGAAAACCGAGGACGAACGGCTTTGCAGATAGAGCGCGAAATCCTTGCGCCCCTGGTTCCACAGCCAATGCGCCAGCCTGTGGGTCTGGATGGCGTGAAATCCCTTGAAGTAGAGCACCGGCATGATGAAGCGGTCGCAGGCCGGATCGCGGTCGTAATAGGCCTGGATATCGACACGCACGGTGGTCGGCCAATCCTTGTCGTCGGCCAGCATCGACTTGAAGGTCTGGCGGATGAGATCGGAACCTATGTCCTGGTGCGCCAACCGCTCGGCCAGCCGGTGGATGACCGCCTCCTCCAGGCTCTCCTGGTTGAGGATGGTCGAATAGAGGAAGGCGGCGAGCAGCGGGTCGCGATTGACCGCGTCCATCGCTTCGTCACGGATCGAGCGCCAGATCGGATCGACCGGCTGCAACGCGCTGTGTCGGGAAATGCTGATGCTGTTCATCGACGTCGTCCTGCCGCCTTGCCTAATATCGGGCCGCACATATAAGCCAGATCATAGCACGATTGAACTCAATTTTCCTTAGTGCTCTGTCAAATGGATTTGGTTCGCGGGAATTCAAGCCGCCATGGAAAATGAACTCTTGCTCGACAATGCCCTCAAACGCGAGCTTTCCGCCCACTATAAGGGACAGGATCGCCACTACCACAACCTTGCCCATATCGAGGCGATGCTGGCGCTCGCCGGCGAGTACCAGAAGCTGCTCGGCGATCCCGAGGCCGTCGAGGCGGCGATCTGGTTCCACGACGCCGTCTATGACAGCCGGGCCAAGGACAACGAGGCGCAAAGCGCAGCGCTCGCGGAAAAAAAGCTCGCGGGCCGCATCGACGCCCAGCGCCTCGGCTGCATCTGCGCCATGATCCTTGCCACCGCAACACACCAGTTGCCGGACTTCGAAGACACGGCCGCGGTGCGTGACGCCGCTCTTTTCCTGGACATGGACCTGTCGATCCTCGGCGCAGCGCCGGATGCATTCGATGCCTATGAGCGCGCGATCCGCGCCGAATATCAATGGGTGGAGGAGCCGATATGGCGGGCCGGACGTGGCGCGGTGCTGAACAGCTTCCTGACACGCCCGCACATCTTCCACAGCGAGGAATTCCGCCGGCGCTTCGAGCAGCAGGCTAGGCTGAATCTCACCCGGTCGCTCGAAGCGCTGCAAAAACCGGCGTGATATCGGGCTTGTGCCTTTCGGTTTATCGGGCTCTTACGCCGGGTCAAAGCGGATTTTCGGCGTAGAATTCCAGCACACGCCGCTTGAAGGTCTTGTCGCCGACGGCCAGCATATGGTCACGGCCTTCGATGTGGAAAGCCTTGGCGTTGGGCATCAGTGCGGCAAGTTCGTCGGGCGAGCCGCCAATGTCATCGGTGGTGCCGACGGCGATCAGCGTCGGCTGGGCGATCCGGGCAATTTCATCCTCGCTCAGCAACTCGCGGGAGGTGGCGATGCAGGCCGCGAGCGCCCGGCGGTCGCTGCGAGTCTGGTCGGCGAAGGCGCGAAACGAACGGCCGCGGGGATGAGTGGTCTTGGCCGGATCGTCGGCAAGAAGGGCTGCCGCGATCGGATCCCAATCGCCGACGCCGTCGATCATGCCGATGCCGAGACCGCCGAAGACCAGCGTCGCCACCTTGTCGGGATCCGACAGCGCCAGGAATGCCGCTATCCTCGCGCCCATCGAATAGCCCATGACATGGGCGCGCCCGATGCCGAGATGATCGAGCAAAGCAGCCGCGTCCGAGGCCATCCGGGCCGGGGTGTAATCTGCCTCTTCGTAGCTTTTCGATGACGAGCCGTGGCCGCGATTGTCCAGCGCAATGGCGCGGTAGCCGTCATCGTTCAGCGTCTTGAACCAGCCGGGCGAAACCCAGTTGACGTAATGGCTGGAGGCAAAGCCATGGATCATCAGCACAGGATCGCCCCGGCCCGATTCCGGCTGGCGGTCGAGGAAGGCGATATCGAACCCGTCATGGGAAAAAAACTGCATCGGCTATACTGCCCGCGTCCTCAACCGCCACCGCCGTTCGGCGCATCGCCATTGTCCGATGGCGGCACCTCGGGGCCTGATATGGTGCCAACGGCCGGATGGCGCACCAGGTCGCCATAATCGATACCGTTCCTGGCGGCGGTGCCCGCCTTGAGCTCAAGCACGAAGCGCACCGGCACGCCGGGCGAAATCAGCGCCTGGGATTGCGGCTCGCCGTGCTTGACCGCCCGGATCTTGCCATCCTGGCCGATAAAAACCAGGTCAAGCGGCATCGGCGTGTTCTGCATCCAGAAGTTGACCTGCTGCTGCATGTCGAAGACGAACAACATGCCGTGATCGTCCGCCATGTCCTGGCGATACATCAAGCCGGCCTCGCGTTCAGCATCGGTGTCGGCGATTTCGATGGAAAAGGAGCGATCTCCGCCTTTCGTCGCCACGACCAGCGGCGTCGGGTCCACCGGCAGGGTCATCACCCGGCTGTCGGCCGCCGTCGGTGCAGGCAAATAGAAATAGGCGCCCGCGGCGACGATGACGGCAGCCAGGACGCACATTGCGCCCGCCGTCAGCCAGTTCCTATGTGTCATGCGAAAATCCTCGGCAACCGCCCTAATGCGCGACCGGCAAGGTTCCCATATCGGGGTGGATTTCGGCAGCCATAAGGCCTTTGTCGCCGCGCCCGAAGCGGACAAGCACGACCTGCCCCGGCCGAAGCTCGGTGATGCCGTAGCGACGCAAGGTTTCCATATGGACGAAGATGTCCTCGGTGCCCTCGCCCCGGGTCAGGAAACCAAACCCCTTGGTGCGGTTGAACCACTTCACCAAGGCACGTTCCAGCCCGCTTTCGGGTGTCACCGAGACATGGGTGCGCTGTTCCTGCATTTCCGCGGGATGGACCGCTGTGGTGACATCCATCGAGAGAACCCGGAAAGCCTGCAATCCGCGCTCGCCCTGCTTGACGAGGCAGACAACGCGCGCTCCCTCCAGAGCAGTCTGGAAACCATCCCGTCTAAGGCATGTCACATGGAGGAGGATGTCGCCTGAAACGCCGTCATCCGGGAGGATGAAGCCATAGCCCTTGGCTACATCGAACCACTTGATGGCGCCGGATATTTCGGTCAGATCGACGGCATCGCCGCCTTCGTCGCGCTTCATGGCGTCGCCAAGGGTTTCGGACCGCCCCGTCAAAGAGGCTTTTTCCCCCATAAGAATGCCCCCTTTTTTCAAGAACACCGCAACTGATTCTTGACACCAGATTAACACTGCGGCTTCCGGTGAGTGCAAGACCTGACGTGCCTTTTTTCACGGTTCATTATGCGAATACCGGATTTGTTCTTGGGCGGCGCCGGCAGCCGCCTGGGATTTGCCCTTTGGACGGCCCACCCCTATGTTGCGCCGCAACCCAACAAGTCGAGGAAATCACATGCGCTATCTGCACACCATGGTTCGCGTCGCCGACATCGATGCTTCGCTCGATTTCTACTGCAACAAGCTCGGCCTGAAGGAAGTGCGCCGCTACGAGAACGAGCAGGGCCGCTATACGCTGATCTTCCTGGCCGCGCCGGAAGACGAGCAAAGCGGCATCGACGAGAAAGCACCGCTGGTCGAGCTCACCTACAATTGGGACCCGGAAGACTACAAGGGCGGCCGCAATTTCGGCCACCTCGCCTATGAAGTCGACGACATATACGCCACCTGCCAGCGGCTGATGGACAGCGGTGTCACCATCCACCGGCCGCCGCGCGACGGCAACATGGCTTTCGTCAAGTCGCCGGACGGAATCTCGATCGAACTTCTGCAGAAAGGTCCGGCGAAGGCAAAGGCCGAACCGTGGGCGTCGATGCCGAACACCGGAAGCTGGTGATCGATCACCTTTTCGAGCGGTCGGCAGCCGGCCTATGGCGGCGGGCGAGCTTGCGCCTATCTATGCGGCGATAGCGCCCGCCTCGAAAGCGGGCACCGTTTCGTGCGTTTCACCCTCGGAGATCCCTTCATGACGATCAGCCATGCCGATGTCACCACCGCACATGCAAGCCGTTATCTGCAGCAATTGTGCAAACATTGGGCGCACAAATTCCCCGTGGAATTCGATCCCAATCATGGCGCCATCGACCTTTCGCTCGGCCGCACCATCATGGATGCCGATGGAGCTGCGCTGCACATCACCGTATCGAGCGACGACCCCGGCTCTATCGAACGCCTCGAAAGCGTCGTCGCCGACCACATCAAACGCTTTGCGTTTCGCGAGGAGCTGACGTTCGACTGGAAACGCGCCGAGGCGGCGTAGGCTCTTGTCCGCGCATTACGGCAGGCATTAATCAGCCGCCGCCGGGCTTGCCGGCCATCTCCAGCAGCGCCAGCACCGAGCGCCAGTTGCGCGCAGTGCCAGGTACCTTCAGTACGCGTGGAATGAGATTGGCAAACACCGATTTGCCCAGTCCGTCGGGTGCATGCAGGTAAAGCACGTCGCCCTTGATCTCGAACCGCTCCGGACCCGTACATCTTTCGGCCAGCCGTGCCGCCTCCTCGGCGGTAGGCGCGCGCTCCAGCGCATACGCGTGCAGCTTTGTCGGCTCCTCGGCAATCTCCGGATAGGGATTTTCCCTGACCAGCCGTTCGACCCAGCCGAGATCGCGCACCATGATGCGCGAATGAAAACCCCATTTCTCCTCGAAAGCCGCTTCGATCTGTTTGGTTAGCGTGGCGGCGTCTCCCTCCTTCGCCCGGAACACCGCGTTGCCGCTCTGCACGTAGGTAGCGACATCGCAAAACCCGAGATCCTCGAAGAACGCCCGCAACTCGGCCATCCTGACGATGCGGTTGCCGCCGACATTGATGCCTGAAAACAGGGCGATGAAGACGTTTCCGCTCATATGATGAACCCGGCCAATGTCTCGTTGTCGGTGATATCCTGATACTGGACGCCTTCGGCCTCGAAATTCGCTTTCAGCAGGTCGAAATTGCGGCGATCCTTGGTTTCGATGCCGATCAGAACCGAGCCGAAATTGCGTGCCGACTTCTTCAGATATTCGAACCGGGCGATGTCGTCGTCAGGCCCCAGCATTTCAAGGAAGTCGCGCAGCGCGCCCGGCCGCTGCGGAAAGCGGATGATGAAGTATTTCTTCAGGCCCTCGAAGCGCAGTGCCCGTTCCTTGACGTCCGGCAGCCGTTCGAAATCGAAATTGCCGCCCGAAACCACGGCCACGATGGTCTTGCCGCGGATTTCCTTCCTGGAAAAATCCTTCAGCGCATCGATAGCCAGCGCGCCGGCCGGCTCCAGCACCACGCCCTCGACATTGAGCATCTCGATCATGGTCGCGCAGAGCCGGTTTTCCGGGATCAACCGCACCGTGTCGGCGGCGAAGTCCTTGAGGTGACGCAGGGGCTCACGGCCGATCTCGGCGACCGCCGCGCCGTCGACGAAATTATCGACCTTGGCGAGTTTGAGCCGTTTTCCCGCCGCAAGGCTCTCGCGCAGGCTTGGCGCCCCTGCCGGTTCGCAAAAGACGAAGCGCGCCTCACGCCCCTGATCGGCGAAGTAGTGCGTCACCCCCGCGGCCAGACCTCCGCCGCCGACCGGCAGCATGACGATGTCGGGCATGCCCGCGCCGGGCATCTGGTGGGCGATCTCATAGGCGACCGTCGCCTGTCCCTCGATGATGTCCTTGTGGTCGAAGGGCGGCACCATATGAGCGCCGGCGCTTTCGGTGAATTCGATGGCGGCGCGATAGCAATCGTCGAAGAAATCGCCGACGAGCCTGATCTCGACGAAGTCGCCGCCGAACAGCCGCGTCTTGTCGATCTTCTGCTGCGGCGTCGTCACCGGCATGAATACAACGCCCTTTTTACCGAAATGACGGCAGACGAAGGCGAAACCCTGCGCATGATTGCCGGCGGAAGCGCAGACGAACAGTTCGGCCTGATTGCCTTCGCCAAGTGCCTTGCGGAAGAAGTTGAAGGCGCCGCGGATCTTGTAGGAGCGCACCGGGCTCAGGTCCTCGCGCTTCAAAAGCACCCGCGCGCCGGTCTTCTTCGACAGATAGTCGTTCTCCTGCAGCGGCGTTTCCGGAAAGATCCGGCGGATCGCGGAAGCAGCGGTGGCAACACGGGAAGAGAAGCTGGTCATCGGAAAGCCACCTTGAACGCATGTCGTTTGAAAACGTCTATCATCGATTGGCTGCGGAACGCCCTTTTGTCGCGAGCCTTGCCGCCAAGCAACCCGATTCCGTCTATTGCACAGGCGACCCCGTGAAACCATTGCCCCGTCACTCATGTTCCCAAGCGGTCGGCATTTAGTGACGCATTTGCCGTTAGTTGGAGGCGATTGTTAATGTAATTCTTGAAATTCATGCGGGTGCCAAGCCCCGAAAGGGCCCGCCCTGATGCAGTCTGGCTTTCGTGCAACACTGCGGCGGCGGTCGCGAGACGCCGACCGCTTTTCGGCTGGGCACGACTTACTTCCGCCGCACTTGCGCTGTCGGGGGAGACTTGCGGAGGCGATTGGCCTTTTCGGGCCGGAGTGGAATTTCAGACGTGCCGTTGAAGACGATTTTTGCCATTGGCCTAGCCTTGCTTGTCGCGGGCTGCGCGGGACAGCAGACCCAGGAACTGCTCGGCAGCGCCATCGTGGCAGCGCCGGTGACCGAGATCGCCGGCAATCACAGCATCTTCATCGCCACCACGCGCAAGAAATCCGACGATCCGAACAAGGTCTTCGACGGCGAGCGATCGGCCACGCTGAACTACGCCCGCGTCAACGTCACCGTGCCCGGCATCCACCAGACCGGGCAGATCGAACGCCGCTCGCGCGGCAAGTCGAACGATCCGGCCAAGTATTTCATGGCCTCCGAGGTCGTCGGCTACGACACCCAGCCGAAATTCGCCAATGCGCTAAGTGCTGACATCGCGGCGCGCGGCGACCGCGTCATGGTCTTCGTCCATGGCTACAACACCGGCTTTGACGACGCCGTTTACCGCCTGACCCAGATCGTCCACGATTCCGGCTATCCCGGCACACCCGTGCTGTTTTCCTGGGCATCCGGCGCCAAGACCACCGACTATGTCTACGACAAGGAAAGCGCCAGCGCCGCGCGCGACCAGCTCGAGGTGACGTTGCGCATGCTGGCGCAGACCGGCGCGCGGCGCATCGACATCGTCGCCCATTCAATGGGAACCTGGGTGACCATGGAGACGCTGCGCCAGCTCGCCATCACCGGCGACCGTGATCTCGGCGGCAAGCTCGGCGACGTCGTGCTCGCATCGCCCGACATCGATGTCGACGTGTTCAAGAGCCAGATGCGCCGCTATGGCAAACCCAACAAGCCGTTCATCCTGTTGTTGTCCGATGATGACCGCGCGCTCCGGCTCTCCGGTCTGATTGCCGGCGCGCGGCCGCGCGTCGGCGACTACAAGGACGCCGCCGACCTTGCATCCTACGGCGTAACGGTCGTCGACCTCTCCAAGATCAAGGGAGCGGACAGTTTCAACCATACGAAATTCGCCGACAATCCCGCGCTGGTGAAGATGATCGGCCAACGGCTGCGCGAAGACGATGGATTTGCCAGCGACCGCGACGTGACCGACCGCATCAGCCTGCTCGGCCAATAGATGCATCGCCGCGGGTTCGCGTGGCCCGCTCGGCCTTGCGACAGAGTCGACCAACTTTGAACTGGACCGCGCCGGCCTCTGGCCTTATCGAAATATCCAGCGACGTCACGCGTTTGACGTCCTCCTTTGCGGGAGCCGGCGTGTGACGGTGCATTCGAAGAGTTTCGTCGTCATTGCGTTCACGCTGCTGGTCGCAGGCTGCGCCGGCCGAAACACGCACGATCTGCTGAACAGGACGACGGTTGCCGTACCCGCGTCCGACATCGCGGCCACCCACGAGATATTCGTCGCCACCACCCGCCAGAAGGCGACCAAGGACCCGCGGCAGGTGTTCGACGGCGATCGCTCCTTGACCACCAGCTTCGCCCGGGTCGACGTCACCGTGCCGAAAAGTCACAAGGTCGGCATGATCGAGCGTGTCCGGGGGTCTGCCAACAGCAATCCAGCCAAGGATTTCACCGCCAAGGATGTCGCGTTCTATGCGGATGCGCCGCAATTCGCCAAGGCGGTCGGTGCCGACATCGCCATGCGCGGCGACCGTGCGCTGGTTTTCGTGCACGGGTTCAACAATGGTTTCGACGACGGCATCTACCGGCTGACGCAGATCGCGCACGACACGAAATATCCGGGCACGCCGGTGCTGTTCTCCTGGGCCTCGAGCGGCAAGACGACGGGCTACATCTATGACAAGGAGAGCGCCAACGCGGCGCGTGACGACCTCGAGGCAACGCTCAGGATGCTGGCCAAGACGCGGGCCAAGAGTATCGACATCGTTGCCCATTCGATGGGAACATGGGTGACCATGGAGGCGCTGCGCCAGCTTGCCATCACCGGCGACCGCGATCTCGACGGCAAGCTCGGTTATGTCGTCCTGGCCTCGCCCGACATCGACGTCGACGTGTTCAAGAAACAGATGATCCGCTACGGCAAGCCGGACAAACCGTTCGCCATCCTGCTTTCAGCGGACGACCGGGCGCTCAAACTGTCTTCCCTGATCTCGGGCGACAAGCCCCGCGTCGGCGACTATGGCGACGCGGCCGATCTGGCCAGCTATGGCGTGTCTGTGGTCGATCTCAGCCAGACCAAGGGTGGCGACCGGCTGAACCACGCCAAATTCGCCGACAATCCGATCCTGGTTCAGTTGCTCGGCGACCGGCTGCGGGCCCCGGCCGGCCTGGCGTCGGACGAACCTCCAGTGCAGCTCAACAATCTCGGCCAAGGCCTCGGCAAGGCCGTCGGCTCGGTTGCCGAGATCGTCATCACCACGCCGTTCAAGGTGCTGACGATCGCCACCGGCGGATGAGCGAAGCGACCGCAACTGCTCTTATACGAAGAGGTCGACCTTCTGGAAGGTCGTCACGTCGATCAGGCCGACATCGGAAATCCTGAGCTCCGGAATGACGACCAGCGCCAGCAGCGAGTGCTGCATGTAGGCGTTGTTCAGCGAGCAGCCCATCTGGCGCATGGCCTCGGTCAGTTTGTCGGCCTTGGCCGCGACGATTTCGGCCCGCTCGTCCGACATCAGCCCGGCGATCGGCATTTCGACCAGTGCCAGTTCCTTACCCTTGGAAAACAGCACGACGCCGCCACCGACCTCGCCCAGTCGGTTGACCGCCAGCGCCATATCCCGCTTGTTGGTGCCGACGACGATGATGTGGTGGGCATCATGCGCCACGCTCGACGCCATCGCGCAATCGCCGATGTAACCGAAGCCGGAGACAAAGGCATTGGTGACGCCGCCGGTACCCCTGTGGCGCTCGACCAGCGCGATCTGGCAGACGTCGTTGCGGCGATCCATGGCGACCAGCCCGTCCTCGACGGCGAGATCCGCTTCCAGCGCCCGCGTCGGTGCCTGATTTTCGATGACCCCGATGACCCGGACCCGGACTTCGTTCGCGCCGTTGGGTGCCGTGATGTCGAAATCGTGGGCCTTCAGCTTCTTGCCGAGCTTGACGGTGTTCTTCGCCGCCTTGGGATAGTCGTAGACCGGAATGTCGATGTCGAGCTTGCCGGCCTTGGCCAGCCTGACGCCACGCGCATAGACCTCGTCGATGGTCATTTCGGCGAGATCCGAGACGATTAAAAGGTCAGCCAGCCGCCCCGGCGCGATCGATCCGATCTCGCGCTCCAGCCGGAAATGCTGAGCGGTGTTGAGCGTCGCCATCTGGATCGCGGTCACCGGTTTCAAGCCCTGGCTGATGGCGTGGCGGACCACGCGGTCCATATGCCCCTGGTGAACCAAGGTGCCGGAATGGCTGTCGTCGGTGCACAGGATGAAATTGCGCGGATCGATGCCGCCCTCGGTAACCGCCTTGATCTGCGAGGCGACGTCGTACCAGGCCGAGCCCAGCCGAAGCATCGCCTTCATACCCTGGCGCACGCGGGCGATGGCATCTTCGGCGCGCGTGCCCTCATGGTCGTCCTCCGGGCCGCCGGCGACATAGCCATGGAACGGCAAGCCGAGATCGCGCGAGGCATAGTGCCCGCCGACGGTCTTGCCGGCTTTCACGGTCGCGGCGATCTCGCCCGACATCACAGGATCGTTGGCGGCTACGCCAGGGAAATTCATCACCTCGCCCAGCCCGATGATATTTTCCCAGCCCATCGCCTCGGCGACGTCGGCGACCGTCAGTTCGGCGCCGGCATGTTCGAGCCCGGGGGCCGAGGGCACGCAGGACGGCATCTGGACATGCACGTTGATCGGCATGGCGACGGCCTCGTCATGCATCAGCCGCACGCCGGGCAGGCCGAGCACATTGGCGATCTCGTGCGGATCGATAAACATCGAAGTCGTGCCGTGCGGGATCACCGCGCGGCAGAATTCGGTCACCGTCACCATGCCGCTCTCGACATGCATGTGCGCGTCGCAAAGACCGGGCACCAGATAGCGCCCGCCGGCATCGACCACCTTGGTGCCCTGCCCGATGGCATGGCCGGCATTCGGGCCGCAATAGGCGAAGCGGCCGCCGGCAATGGCGATGTCGGTGCCGGCTACGATCTCGCCGGAGTGGACATTGACCCAGCGCCCGTTGCGGATGACGAGATCCGCGGGTTTCCTGCCCATGGCGACATCGACCAGATGTGTCGCCATTTCAGTCCATGGTCTGGGTTTGCTGCCCGACGGCGTGTTCGCCATGAAGCGACTCCTGTTTGCCCGACTGTGCCAAGCCGCCACGGTTTTGACCAGCCTCACACTTTCTCCCGATTGTTCCAAGACCGACGGAGAGCGTAAATCGGCCGCACAGAAATGCGATTCCGTTTTGCCGCAAATCGGGTTACCGTGCCTGCCAGGATCTTCCAGCTCTTCGTTCGGGCAGTTCGATGCGTCGCCTAATGCTTGCAAGTGTCGGTTTTCTTGCCGCTCTGGCCGCACCGGCTTTCGCAGCCGAACCTGTGGCCGATGTGCCGATGACCGCGCCCGGTTTCGACTGGACCGGCCACTATGCCGGCCTGCAAGGCGGTTATGGCTGGGGCAGTTCCGACATCTCGGGAACCGAGGGCGAGCCGTTTGCCGCCTCGCCAGACCTCGACGGCGGTTTCGTCGGTGGCCATGTCGCCGGTCTGTGGCAATTCGACCAGGCTGTGCTCGGCGCCGAAGCAGAGCTTAACTATTCCTCGGCAAAGGGCGCCGAAGAACTGGGTGCGGGAAATCTGCTCGGCACGGATGTCAAGTGGTTCGGTTCCATCAATGCCAAGGCCGGCTATGCGATGGATCGGTTCCTGATCTACGGCATCGGCGGCGTCGCCTTTGCCGGCATCGAAACCTCGCAAGATGCCGGTACCTCGTTCGACAACACGCGAACCAGCATAGGCTGGACGGTTGGCGCCGGCATCGACTATGCGCTGACCGACAGGTTCGTCGTCGGGGCGCAGTATCGCTACTATGATTTCAGCAAGGAGCATTTCGATGCGCCGGACGATTTTCTCGATCGCGACCAGAATGTGAAGCTGAATACGGTCGGCATCAATCTGAGCTACAAGTTCTGAGCCCCATCGCCGCGCCCGGTCACCGGGCAGGATCATGCTCGATCTCGCATGGTCCGTGACGGCAATTCTACGGCAATTCCAAGGACTGAGGGGCCGGCGTCCCCAGTGGGCGGGGGGATGGGTTGGGCCTGGTAGACGCCGGCCTCGACGGATCAGATCCGCCGCGCAGACACCGTATCATTGCCTGCGGCGCGCGGAATTGCGTGATCGCACCAGTATCACCATGCCCGCTTGTCTGAACGTCACCGGCGCAGAACTTGATGCCGCGTGCCGTTTATGATCCTGCCCTCGCACGCAGGCGCGCGTCCGCCATCGCAGTACCCGCGCCCGATCGCGCAGTGAACACTCAAAGAATTGCATCGAGAAAAGAGCCATCGAACCGCAAGTGCGGACGAAGGTCCAAGAACATCAGCAAGACCTTGGTCCGAATACCTACAGCAGAGGTCCGATCAGCTCTCCTGCAAGGAACGTACTCGCATTCCTTTCATTTGTTGAACGGGTGCAGCAATGGTCCTTCATGTGCCCACGAGAGCAGGGTTGCCATCATTGCACCCTCAACCCCCTGCTCATTTCGCAGGCAGAAAGCTCAAATCGAGACCTCGTGCGGCTTGAGCTGTCGTGAAACTACCCCCGAGGGATCTGGAATGGAGAAACACTTATGAAAGCGATTTTTCTGACAAGTGCCATGGCGCTCGTTTTCGTTGCAATGCCGGTTGTCGCTTCGGCGGCAGAAGCCGACGTCGTCATCAAAACCCATCGCCATCATCACCGTCACGTGGCAGTGATCAACGATCAGGGCCATCGCCTCCATCATCGGCGCCATGGCACGGTGGCTTTCTATGACCAAGGTCGCCGGCATCATCGCCGCGACACCGTCGTCATAACGGGCTCAACTGAACGCCGTCACCACCGGCGTCACCCAGTGGTGATCTACGACAGCAACGACTAATATTGTGCAATCCGGCCCGGCTGATCGCCAACCCTGCCGGGCCGTGCCCGCGAGCGGCGGACCGACAACAAGGGAAGTGGAGGCTGAGGAAGCCAGGCGGGTCTTCCCTGTTGAAAATGAGTGCTTAATCGCAGCCCGGGTATGAGAGGCCGGTCGTGCTCTCCAGCTTGAGCTTCTGGTCCCTCAAGAGGGCGCCAGTAAAAAATAAACGCCGGCGACCAGTGTCGATGTCAAACAAATCGCCATTGCCACGACCACCTTGGTCGCGAACCGCTCGGCTCTCGCGCAAAGCGCGTCAGCAAAATCGTCGCTCTGGATACTTTTCAAGAGCGGCTTGGTGTCGACGCCAGCCATGTGATTGTCGTTGTCGGGGATTGTGACACGGTCACGGCCATCAGTTTTGATGGAACCAGGGGGCATGCTTTGCCTCACGAAGCGTCGGATTGACATCAGCCACCGTTCGACGGAGCTGCCGGATTCGCCGATGCGGACGGCACTTTGGCTTTGGGAGCGTCAATCTTGACGCCAAATATTTTTTCCGCCTGCCAGAACAATGGCCACGGCAGCGCTGCCGCCAGAATTTACCACAGCGGGGCCGGCTGCCATGATCGGCCTCCAGTTGAAGATCATTAGCAAACGCAACGCACGCTTCCTACCGGCGGTTCCACTGCTGGGGCTTGGGTCCTATTGAACATGCGACCAAAGTCAGATCGTGGCGCGCAAAAGGCCCAAACCCACGGTTGTTTGGAACCCACGCGTCTAAGAGCGATTGCCTGACAGGCCATTGAACGATGGTTCCCCTGATCGATGGCCAGCATTGGGAGCCCTTGCCAACCCTGGCAATCCTTCGGGCGCCACCGCGCTTCGCGTCAAGCCCAACGAGAGAGAAAGGAAGCAACAATGAGAACCGATCTTAGAACCGTCGTAGCGGGATTCCTGCTGCTTGCCGGCATCGGTGCCGCCGCCGCACAGGATGTGGTCATTCAGCCGCAGGACGAAACCGTCATACAAGAATACGTAAAGAAACAGCCTCTGGCCTCAGTCAAGATTCCCGGCGTCGAGCTCAACGTCGGGACCGCCCTGCCCGACACGGTCGAGCTTCATGAAATTCCCAACGTCAAATATCGCTACGTCGTCGTGGACAATCACACCGTCGTCGTGGATCCCGGCACACGCAAGATCGTAAAGATTATCCAGTGAGCGCTTGAACGCCACGATCCGCCGTTTCAGGTCGGCGGATCGTGGCAACGTTCGCCGAGGGCCCATAGCCGACGGCGTGCCTCGGCGCACGGTCGCCGAGCCGCCGCTAGAAGACCCGGGTGGCACCCGTTGGTGGCGGCTAGGCTCTGCAGAGCATTGAAGTAGAGTTAAGGTGGTGCGGACGACGGGAATCGAACCCGTACGATCAGAGATCGAGGGATTTTAAGTCCCTTGCGTCTACCAATTCCGCCACGTCCGCGCGCCTTTCGTTTCAACTACCTAGGCGATCTCGTCAATTAGGGCCATGCAGTCCCAAAAAAGCGTTGTGCAAAACACGTTCGTTTTCATTCGCCCCGCACCGATTCTTCGTCCCGCAGGGGCGACCGGTATCGGTCAAACAGCGATCGGATGGAGCTTCAGATGCTGGATCAGGATGATGGTCTTGGCGTCGATGATGCGGCCATCGGCAATGCCGGCCAGAGCCTCGTCGAGCGGCATTTCCAGCACCTCGATGTCCTCGCCTTCGTCCGCTGCGCCGCCACCGGCCGAAATGCGGTCGGCGGGCGAATAGAGGGCGGTGAAGAACCAGAGCCGCTCGGTGACGCTGCCCGGGCTCATATAGGGCGAAAACAGCCGCTCCACATGGTTCAGCCGATAGCCGAGCTCTTCCTCCGCCTCCTTGCGGATGCAGGTCTCCGGATCGTTTTCGTCGAGCAGTCCCGCGCAGGCCTCGACCAGCGGTTCGCGGTGGCCGGTGACATAGGCGGGATAGCGGAACTGGCGCACCAGGAGCACGGTTGAACGCTGGGGATCATAGGGCAGGATCACCGCGCCATCGCCGCGATCGTAAGTCTGGCGGATTTGTGTCTCCCATTGTCCGTCGCGGCGACGGTAGTCGAGGACGGTCTTCTTCAGAACAGCCCAGTCGTCGGATAGGATTTCTTCAGAACGGATGCGGATACGATCTTCCATCGGCTGCCTCCACGTTACCCGGGAGGCGTAGCCGCGAACCGGCGTTCACGCAATCGGGGCAGCGGTTGGTCCAGTAAGCATTTCACTCTCTCGTGTGTGGCATGGCGGCGATCGATCGCCTAAATAGCGCATCCTATTCCCGGAGTGTCGTTCATGACCACATCGCTTTTCCAGCCGATCACGCTCGATGGCTTGAGCTTTCCCAACCGCATCGCCGTTGCGCCGATGTGCCAGTATTCGGCCGAGGACGGCTCGGCGAGCGACTGGCATCTCCACCACTGGATGAACCTGGCAATGTCCGGCGCCGGCATGGTCACGGTCGAGATGACCGATGTCGAGCGGCGTGGCCGCATCAGCCATGGCTGCCTCGGCCTCTATTCCGAAGACAATGAAGCCGCTGCGCGCCGCGCCCTGGACGCAGCAAGGCGCGTGGCCGCACCCGGCACCAAATTCGGCACTCAGCTTGCCCATGCCGGCCGCAAGGCCTCGAACCGCAAGCCCTGGGAGGGGGGCGGACCGCTGCAGCCGAACGAGGATCCCTGGCAGACCGTCTCGGCCTCGGCAATCGCCTACGATACCGGCTGGAACGTGCCGCGAGCGCTGGAGGAAGAGGAGATCCTCCAGCTCATCGAGCGGTTCGCCGAGGCGGCGAGGCGGGCCGAACGCGCGGGCTTCGACTTCATCGAGCTGCACGCGGCGCACGGCTACCTGATCTTCCAGTTCCTGTCGCCGCTCTCCAACCAACGCACGGACAGTTGGGGCGGCTCGCTGGAAAATCGCATGCGTCTTGTCGTCGAGATCGCCAAGGCGGTGAAAAAGGCAGCGCCAAAACTGATGCTGGGCGCCCGGCTGTCGGTCAAGGATTGGGTCGATGGCGGTTTCGACGTCGAGGATGCGATCGAAGTGGCGAAAGCGCTGAAGGCCGAAGGCGTCGCTTATCTCTGTTGCTCGAGCGGCGGCAATTCGCCCTTGCAGAAACTGCCCTCCGGCCCCGGCTATCAGGTACATCTGGCGGAAGCCGTGCGCAGGGGCGCCGGCATCCCTACCCGCGCGGTCGGTCTGATCGACGATCCCAAGCAGGCAGAGGCGATCATCGCCGAAGGCCGCGCCGATATGGTTGCGCTGGCGCGCGCCTTCCTCGCCGACCCGCGCTGGGGGTGGCGAGCGGCCGCCACGTTCAGCGAGACGATCCATCCCGCGCCGCAGCTCGCGCGCTCGGTGACGACGATGCAGCACTGGATGAAGGCGGCGGGCTGAGCGGCCCTTCCGAGAAGGCGGAACGCGTCGTCGGACGACCGCCGCAATAGAGCTTCCAAGGAGGTCTGGGACGTTTGGGCGCAGGCTGAAGACACGGTTGCAACCAAATTGACTGCTTTGCGTTGCGGCCATGATGGACAACAAGCCTTTTGAAACACCGGTCGTGGTCGAACTCGGCCATGTCGGCAAATATCGCCACATCCGCAGTACCCAGGAGGCGGCGGAGTGCCTGATGACGGTTTGGCCGCTCAATCGCGGCCCCCGTCATCGTGATGCTCTCGACACTTGCCTCAAAGTGCTGGAAGGTTATCGTTCGACAGCGGATGCGCGCCGGGCCCTTATCGAAGCCGCCAGGGAATCGGAAGTGCTGGTGCCAGACGACAAGCTGTCCGACGACCGCCTGCATTGAGCGGACGGACCTTTAAACCGGAGGTTTTTGATGGCGAAGCTGACTTACAAGATAGTCGAGCATGACGGCGGCTGGGCCTACAAGGTCGGAGCGACCTTCTCGGAGACGTTTCCCACGCATCAGGACGCGTTGCGGGCCGCCGAGATCGCTTCAGCCGAGCAGCAGGTCGCGGGGTCGACGGACGGCATCCAGTACGAGGATGCCGACGGCAAATGGCATGAGGAACTGGCTGATGGACGCGACCGGCCGCAGACCGAGGTTTCCGACTGATCTTTCAGCCCAAAGCCCCGATCGCCCCAAAGGCCGGCCGCCCCGGAGCGCCGACCGCGGACGTCGGGAGAGAAAACGTCCTACGGTCAGCAGGGAGCTTACGGCTGATTATTTGCCGCAGTACTGGTCATTGACGTTGCCTTGAGCATTGGCGTCCGGACCTGGAGTGTTGTGAGCACATGGGCCCATCCCACCGGTATTGCCTTGGGTGCTCAACCCGGAGCCGTATGCGTTGATGCTCCCGGTGGTGCTCTGGTCGATGGCTGATGAATCCTCATTGCCGAACAGCGACCAATTGTTCCACCAACTGTCATGGTTGTAATACCTGCCGTCAGTCGACTGCGCCATCGCCGATGTGGCAAGACCGGCCGTCAGAACGAATGCCGCGAAAAGTTTTTTGTACATTGGATCACTCCGTTTTGTCTTCGTCGCCTTGGGTGCGACACGGGGCAAACCAGTCATCAGCCGAATGGTTCCTTGAATTCCTTGTGAAGCGTCGGTGAAGCGACGATCCACGGCGTGGACCACAAGCATCGCCAGCAGGAGCAACGCCGGCAGGCACCGGCGGCACAACGATCAGCCGTGCAGCTTCGCGGCGATTTCGGCGACGCGCCCGCCCTGGAACTTCGCGCCTTCGAGTTCCTGCGCCGAAGGCTGGCGCGAACCGTCGCTGTCGCTTGTGGTGGTGATGCCGTAGGGCGCCCCCCCACGCACGACATCTTTGCCCATCTGAGCCTGATAGGCATAGGACAGGGGAACGATGATCATGCCGTGGTGCTGAAGCATGGCCTGGGTGCTGATCAGGGCCAGTTCCGCGCCGCCGTGCTGGGTCGCGGTCGAAGACATCACCGAGCCGATCTTGTTGATCAGCGCGCCCTTGACCCACAGCGGGCCGGTCTGGTCGAAGAAGTTCTTCAGTTGCGCGCACATCATTCCGTAACGCGTCGAGGCGCCGACGATGATCGCGTCATAGTCGCTCAGTTCCAGCGGGCTGGCGATCGCCGCTTCCTGGTCGAGCTTGTAGTGGGCGGCCTTGGCGACCGCTTCGGGCACGAGTTCGGCGACGCGCTTGATGGTCACCTCGGCACCGGCTTCGCGAGCGCCTTCGGCTGCGGCCTTGGCCATCTGCTCCATGTGACCCCAGCTCGAATAGTAGAGAACAAGTACTTTGACCATTTGCGTCTCCTTGACGTGATGATCCTCGCCCGCCCAGCCACGCCAGGGTACTTAGGGCGCCAATATTCGGGGAATACCGCGTATGCGGGCACAGTTTGTTCACCGGTCGGATGGCATTGCCGCTGGCCGCGTGCCGCGCTATTTCAGGCGACCCGTTTTTGCCGGAGCCGTCGATGTCCGAAATCATTACCGCCGCCATGCTCGTCATCGGCGATGAGATCCTGTCCGGCCGCACCAAGGACAGAAATATCGGCCATCTGGCTGACATCATGACGGCCATCGGCATCGACCTGAAGGAGGTGCGCATCGTTCTCGATGAGGAAGACGAGATTGTCGCCGCGGTAAATGCGGTGCGGGCTCGCTATACCTATGTGTTCACAACCGGCGGCATCGGCCCGACCCATGACGACATCACAGCCGATTCGATTGCCAAGGCCTTCGGCGTGCCGTGCGAATACGATGCCAAGGCCTATGCCCTGCTGGAAGCAAGCTATGCCGCTCGCGGCATCGAATACACCGAGGCCCGCAAGCGCATGGCCCGAATGCCGCGCGGCGCCGACCATATCGACAATCCGGTGTCGGTCGCGCCCGGATTCCGCATCGGAAATGTCCACGTGATGGCGGGCGTGCCCTCGATCTTCCAGGCCATGCTCGACAATGTCGTGCCGACGCTGAAAGCCGGCACGAAAATGCTGTCGGCAGCGGTGCATTGCCCGTTCGGCGAAGGTCTCGTCGGCGGGCCGCTGGGCGAGATCCAGAAAGCGCATCCGGACACGATCATCGGCTCCTATCCGAAATACGGCGACGGCAAGTTCTGGACCGAACTGGTGGTCCGTGCCCGCAGCCAGCAGGCCCTGGACGCCGCGCGCGCCGATGTCGAGGCGATGGTGGCCGGCTTTGCCAGCAGCGCGAGCTGATCCGGTCCAGGCCGGAACCAAGCACAACGCGGCGACGTTTCCTTGCCGCGGGCGGATCGCTCGCAAAATGAGGGGATCACCATGCGCTTCAAGACCATCGTCGCCATTCTGCAGAACGAGCAGGACGCGGAGCGCGTGCTCGACTTCGCCATTCCGCTTGCCGGCCGCTTCCAGAGCCATCTGATCGGCATCCACGCCGAAGCGCTTCCGGTGCCCTACACGTCGGCCACCGGCTTTCCCGACACCGAGTTCCTGCAGGTTTCGGCCGACATGAACCGCGAACGGGCCGAAAAGCTGCGGGCCGCGTTTCTCAGGCATATCGAGAATTCCGGCCTGTCCTTCGAATGGCACAGCCTGGAGAGTTTTTCCGGCGACAGCGCCCTGACCGGCATTTCAAGCGTGCGTGCCGCCGACCTGATCATCGCCGCGCAGCGCGAGACGGGCGGCGATGCGAGCGCCGACGTCGACACACTGGTCTACGACGCCGGACGGCCGGTGCTGGTAGTGCCGCACCTGGGTCCGCTGATCACCACCTTCAAGCGTGTGCTGCTTGCCTGGAACGGCAGCAAGGAGGCCGCACGCGCCGCTTTCGATGCGCTGCCCTTCATCATCGAGGCCGACAAAACCGACATTCTGGTCATCGATCCGCCGGACACGCTCGATGAACGCCCCGAGGCCGCCGGAGCGGAAATCGCTTCCGCCTTGTCGCGTCATGGCGCCAGCGTGAGTGTCTCGGTGCAGAGATCGGGCGGCACCTCGGTCGACGAGGTGATCCAGACCAGGATCGCGGAGACCGGCGCCGATTTGCTGGTGCTTGGCGCCTACAGCCACTCGTGGCTGCGCCAGCTCCTGTTCGGCGGAGTGACGCGCTCCGTGCTGCGCACCGCGCCGGTGGCGGCTTTCCTGTCGCGGTAAGTTCACAGTGTCGTTTGCGGCCGCTCTTGCCAAGCGCGAGGTTTTCCAGTTACTTCCGCGCGCATTCCCCTGTTTTCTGCGCGCGACCGCGCGTGCTGCGGAGTGCGCGAAAGATGTCCCTTCCCGAAAAAGCCTTTCCGGTCTCCTGGGACCAGTTCCACCGCGATGCGCGCGCGCTCGCCTGGCGGCTTGCCGGCACCAACAAGGCGCAATGGAAAGCGATCGTCTGCATCACGCGCGGCGGCCTCGTGCCGGCGGCGATCATCTCGCGGGAGCTTGGCATACGCGTTATCGAGACCGTCTGCGTCGCCTCCTATCATGACTACAGCAGCCAGGGTCAGCTGCAGGTGCTGAAGGAGGTCACGCCGGCCCTGCTTGCCGACGACGGCGCGGGCGTGCTGATTATCGACGACCTGACCGACACCGGCAAGACGGCTGGCATCGTGCGCGCCATGATGCCGAAGGCGCATTTCGCCACCGTCTACGCCAAACCGAAGGGGCGGCCGCTGGTCGATACTTTCGTCACCGAGGTCAGTCAGGATACCTGGATCTATTTTCCCTGGGACATGGGCTTCACCTACCAGAAGCCGATCGCCGACGATCACGCCGGCTGATTCGCGGCAAGCAACCTGCTGCAAATCGAGCCGCAGGGAAGTCTCATCCACTAGGCAAAGGGTCTCGCGAGGCTGGCTGGCGCGCGGAAATCGGCGTCTATTGGCGAAAATCGGCCATCCTGATGAAAGTTTTTACTTTTATTGCCGATAATTAGCCGTAAGATTCGTGAGACGGCAAACGATTCTGGAGGCTGGGGCTAGCTTCTCCGATGCTGACGAGGCCAACGACGCACAACCATCTGGCCGAAAGGGTCCGGCGACTCTTCGGCACCGCGCCGTGCCGTCTGCAGGTAGCCGCCCTGCCCTGGCGCGAAACCGGAAACAGCGTCGAGATCATGCTGATTACCAGCCGCGATACCGGCCGCTGGGTGCTTCCGAAGGGCTGGCCTGAAGCCAGGGAGCCGCTTTGCGAAGCCGCGGCGCGCGAGGCTGTCGAGGAAGCCGGACTGCGCGGGACGATCTCGCATCTCGAGGCCGGCCGCTACTTCTACGCCAAGGCCCTGGCCTCCGGCGAGGAAGTGCCGTGCGAGGTATTGGTGTTCCCGCTGCATGTCAACAAGGTCGCCGACCATTGGAAGGAAAAACGCTCCCGCACCCGCAAATGGGTCAGTTCGAGCGAAGCGGTGCGCATGGTCAACGAACCGGATCTTTGCCAGATCATCGCCTATTTCTGCGCCGACCCGCGTCGGTTTGCCTGAACCGGGACCGGCCGCGCCACCAAGCAGCTCGGACGGGGGCGCCTGCGGCGTGAATGCTTTTCTAATGAAGACGTAATAGGATCTGATCCGATCCTGGCGTTTTACCGATGACAAATCCCGCAAATCCCAATCCAGAGAGATCCGACGAGCACAAGCGCGAGCATCGCCAGCGCGTGCTCAAGGGCGGCACGATCATCACGGGCATCTCGAATTCGGAAGTTGGCTGCACGCTGCGCAATCAAAATGAAGGTGGCGCCGAACTCAAGGTTCCGCCCGAAGCAACGATTCCGGATCATTTCCTTCTCTATGTGCCCGTCGACGGCATCGGCTATCGATGCGAGGTCCGCTGGCGCCGCAACGGCCGGATCGGGGTGCACTTCACCGGAACCGAGCCGAAGCCCAGGACGCATTACGGCTGATCCGCGACGTCGGATGCGCCAGATGGTCTGTGCCTGGATCACGCCCCGGAGCCGTCGCGAAGCCTGACAAGCGCGTCTTTGTCCCCTCGGCCGGGGGCTACCGCGGCAGCTCCATTCTATCCCCGTTATCCACATGTGTGACACACAAGATGTTGAGGTCACAAAAGCTACGCAAACGAATCCTTGACGGCGCAAAACGAGTCGCCTTTTATAGGCCATGCGCTCCTGTTGAGAGCGCGACCGGAAAGTTCTGAGCCCGGTCTTTTTCCCGGATTATGTGCGTTTTTCCCCACATTTCCGCCTGTTTACGAGGCTGGCGGAAGCGTTGGGATTGTGGGGCGTGGGCGATAAAAGGGAGAATTGTCGGACTGGAATAAATTGTCTGTTAACACTATATTTAGTGTTTGCAGGCAGGTTCGACGCTAGATAATGTGAATTTCCCTCGAGTGAGGGAATCGGAAAAAATCAGTTTTGAGGGACCCGCGGGTTCGTCGGTGAGTTGGACAGGCGCTTCGCAAGAAGTTTGACCAGCAAGGCGGACGAAGACCGCGAAAATGGAGAGCCGGCCGTTTTCGAACGCCGGCAGACGGCGGACATGCGCGTTTCGCATTGGGAGCAGAAATCTCCTGACGAAAGCGCTATATATAGACAAAAGGGACCGGACCAATGCGCATCGAGCGTCGTTTCACCAGACAGGGACAATCGGCTTACGCGGAGATCGAATTCCGCAAGGCGCTCTCCGAGATCAAGAATCCGGATGGCTCGGTGGTGTTCCGCTTGGACAATATCGACGTGCCGGCGCAATTCTCCCAGGTCGCCGCCGACATCCTGGCGCAGAAATATTTCCGCAAGGCCGGCGTCCCCGCGCGGCTGAAGAAGGTCGAGGAGAACGATGTTCCCTCCTTCCTGTGGCGCTCAGTCGCCGACGAGGCCGAACTTGCCAAGTTGCCGGAAGCCGAGCGCTACGGGTCCGAGATCGACGCCCGCCAGGTCTTCGACCGGTTGGCCGGCACCTGGACCTATTGGGGCTGGAAGGGCGGCTATTTCAAGTCGGAGGAAGACGCGCGCGCCTTCCGCGACGAGCTTGCCTACATGCTGGCCACCCAGCGCGTGGCGCCGAACTCGCCGCAATGGTTCAACACCGGCCTGCACTGGGCCTATGGCATAGACGGCCCGAGCCAGGGCCACTTCTATGTCGACCCGTTCACCGGCAAGCTGACGAAGTCGAAATCCTCCTACGAGCACCCGCAGCCGCATGCCTGCTTCATCCAGGGCGTGCAGGACGACCTCGTCAATGAGGGCGGCATCATGGATCTGTGGGTGCGCGAGGCGCGCCTGTTCAAATACGGCTCGGGCACCGGCTCCAATTTCTCGCTGCTGCGCGGCGAGGGCGAAAAGCTGTCCGGCGGCGGCCGTTCGTCCGGCCTGATGAGCTTCCTCAAGATCGGCGACCGCGCCGCGGGCGCCATCAAGTCGGGCGGCACGACGCGCCGCGCCGCCAAGATGGTCATCGTCGACGCCGATCACCCCGACATCGAGGAATTCATCGACTGGAAGGTCAATGAAGAGCAGAAGGTCGCCTCGCTGGTGACCGGCTCCAAGATCGTCAAGAAGCATCTCGAAGCGATCATGAAGGCCTGCGTCAACTGCGAAGGCCATGACGACGACTGCTTCGACCCCGCCATCAACACGGCGCTGAAGCGCGAGATCAAGGCGGCCAAGAAGGACGCGGTGCCGGAGAACTACATCTACCGCGTCATCCAGTTCGCCAAGCAGGGCTACACCTCGATGTCGTTCAAGACCTACGACACCGACTGGGATTCCGACGCCTACCTCACCGTCTCCGGCCAGAACTCCAACAATTCGGTGTCGCTGAAGGACAATTTCCTGCGCGCCGTCGAGGATGATGCCGACTGGCATCTCACCGCCCGCAAGGACGGCAAGGTGCTGAAGACGCTGAAGGCCAGGGATCTCTGGGAAAAGATCGGCTACGCCGCCTGGGCGTCGGCCGATCCGGGCCTGCATTTCAACACGACGATGAACGACTGGCACACCTGCGCATCCGCCGGTGCGATCCGGGCCTCCAACCCGTGTTCGGAATACATGTTCCTCGACGACACGGCCTGCAATCTCGCCTCGATCAATCTGCTCCCCTACCGCAATGCCGACGGCACGATCGACATCGCTGCCTATGAGCATACGGTGCGGCTATGGACCATCGTGCTGGAAATCTCGGTCATGATGGCGCAGTTCCCGTCGAAGGAGATCGCCAAGCTCTCCTACGACTACCGCACGCTGGGCCTCGGCTATGCCAATATTGGCGGCCTGTTGATGACCTCGGGCATTCCCTACGATTCCGATGAGGGCCGCGCCATCTGCGCCGCGCTCACCGCCGTCATGACCGGCACCGCCTACGCCACCTCGGCGGAGATGGCGTCCGAGCTCGGCGCCTTCCCCGATTACGACCGCAATGCGCAGAACATGCTGCGCGTCATGCGCAATCATCGCCGCGCCGCCTATGGCGACAAGGACGGCTACGAGAAGCTGGCCGTCAACCCGGTGCCGCTGGTCGCTTCCGACCTCAAGCAGCAGGAGTTGGCGACGCACGCCAAGGCTGCTTGGGACCGCGCCATCGAACTCGGCGAGGAGCACGGCTATCGCAACGCGCAGGCGACCGTCATCGCGCCGACCGGCACGATCGGGCTGGTCATGGATTGCGACACAACAGGCATCGAACCCGACTTCGCGCTGGTGAAGTTCAAGAAGCTCGCCGGCGGCGGCTATTTCAAGATCATCAACCGCGCCGTGCCGGAAGCGCTGCGCACGCTGGGCTATTCGGAAAGCCAGATCGCCGAGATCGAGGCTTACGCCGTCGGCCATGGCAATCTCAACCAGGCGCCCGGCATCAACCCCGGCTCGCTCAAGGCCAAGGGCTTCACCGACGACAAGATCGCGGCGCTCAACGCGGCGCTGAAGTCGGCCTTCGACATCAAGTTCGTCTTCAACCAGTGGACGCTGGGCGCCGACTGGGTGAAGGAGACCTTTGGCTTCACCGACGAGCAGCTCAACGACTTCTCGTTCGAGATGCTGCCGGCGCTGGGCTTCTCCAGGAAGGACATCGAAGCCGCCAACATCCATGTCTGCGGTGCGATGACGCTTGAGGGAGCGCCCTTCCTAAAGGCCGAACACCTCCCCGTGTTCGACTGCGCCAGCCCCTGCGGCAAGATCGGCAAGCGCTCGCTGTCGATCAACAGCCACATCCAGATGATGGCGGCGGCACAGCCCTTCATTTCCGGCGCCATCTCCAAGACCATCAACATGCCGAACGACGCCACGGTGGAGGACGCCAAGAACGCCTACATGCTGTCGTGGAAGCTGGCGCTGAAGGCCAACGCGCTCTACCGCGACGGCTCGAAGCTCTCGCAGCCGCTCAATGCCTCGCTGCTCGCCGATGGCGAGGAGGACGAGGACGAGGCGATCGAACAGCTGGTCGCCGCGCCCGCCGCGCAGCGTGCGGTGCAGGTTACCGAAAAGATCGTCGAGCGCGTCGTGGAGCGTCTCTACCGCGACCGCGAAAAGCTGCCGAACCGCCGCAAGGGTTACACGCAGAAGGCAGTCGTCGGCGGCCACAAGGTCTATCTGCGTACCGGCGAGTTCGACGACGGGCGTCTCGGCGAGATTTTTATCGACATGCACAAGGAAGGCGCGGCCTTCCGGGCGATGATGAACAATTTTGCCATCGCCATCTCGCTCGGCCTGCAATATGGCGTGCCGCTCGAGGAATTTGTCGAAGCCTTCACCTTCACCAAGTTCGAGCCGGCCGGCATGGTGCAGGGCAATGACGCGATCAAGAACGCGACGTCGATCCTCGATTACGTGTTCCGCGAACTTGCCGTGTCCTATCTCAACCGCCACGATCTCGCCCATGTCGACCAGTCGGATTTCGACAAGACGGCACTTGGGCGCGGCATCACCGAAGGCAAGGCCACGCCCTTCTCCAAGGGCCTCTACCGCGGTGCCTCGCCGGTCAAGCTGGTGTCGGGCGCCGAACCCAAGGGATTCGGCGGTTCCGCCCCGGCCACGGCCCCTGCCCGCGTGGCGCCGACGGCCTTCTCCGGCTCCAACGTACTGGCGCTGAAGCCGGCGAGCGACGAGGCCATCGCCTACAAGCGCGACTATGAGGAACGCGCCAGGGAACTGGTCGAGGACATCGCCGAGGAGGAAACCGAGGCTTCGGGTGCCGAGGGGCTATTCTCCGACGCCGCCGCGCACGAGGCCGCCGAGGCCAAGGCACTCGCCGCCACCCGGCGCCAGCAATCGCTGATGCAGGGCTACACCGGCAACGAATGCTCGGAATGCCACAACTTCACCATGGTGCGGAACGGCACCTGCGAGAAGTGCGATACGTGTGGAAGCACGAGCGGGTGCAGCTGAGAATCTGAAGCGCTGGTGCCACACCCAAAGTTGGGTACCTGAAAGCCAATGTTGTGTACTTGGAGCGGCCAAACGGCCGCTCCCGAGGAAGCCGGAGGGACTAGCAACCAAAACAAACTGTCGTCCGGACGCATGGCGTCCGAAAAATGCTTTTCAGAACAAATCAGGAATTAAACGTATTCCGAGCGATTAGAAGATCGTACAACCAACCGCGTCGTCGCCGTCCGACCTCCCGGTCATCTCACCTGATTCATTGCGAAGTAGCTGGGCGATCCCAAGCGCCCTTTGTCGATAGGAGTAGGTAGGTATGTCGAACAACTGGAAATATGATCGCGCCAAGGACGCGATCGACTCCCGCATTAAGGAAGTCGAGTCCGTGACCGTCGTGGACTACAAGCGGGACACGTCGCTGAAATCGATACCGACAAACAAGGCGTACCGCATGGATGCGGTTCACCTCTATGTCGACATCCTGAACCTGAAAGGCATGCTGGAAAGCACGCAATCTGAAGGCGAAACCTGCCATAAGCGAACGCTGCGCTTCCTCAATCTGCATTATCGGGCCGTCCATCGCATCTTGGCCGCATCCGACGCAATTCGCGTAGACTTCCATAACCAGCGGCTCCACGCCGTCGTCGCCAAGCCTTATGGCGGCGACGCGGAAGGAGATCGCGTCAACCGTGCTGTCGCCATCGCGCAGCTGATCAGCGACGTCCTGCTCGAGACTGGCGATGACGACGAGAACATTCCGGCAGCTGAGGTTCGAATTGGCATCGACAGTGGCCGGGCGCTAGCCGTTAACAATGGTCGGAGCGGCAACCGCGAACCGCTGTTCCTGGGGCGCCCCGCCAACATGGCAGCGAAGATCGCATCGAACGGGAGCGACATCGGCATATATCTGAGCAACGAGGCGAGGAAGGCAATCGGGCTTGAGGAGCTTGACGACGAAGACGTCCCGCTCACACCGCTCACCGAGGCCGAGATCGAGGATTGCCAGAACACCGCCAACCTTGGACTGAGCAAAGACTCCGTGGTGTCCGACTGGCGTGTTGACAACAAGAATAACCCGATCGGCGCCTTCGCGTTCACCCGGGCGACTCCTCCTTTGCGCGACCTTGATATTTCGGCTCTTACGCCTGGAAACTCGAAGCGGATGGACACGGTTTCGGTGTACGCCGATATTGACAATTTCACGGCGTATGTCGACGCGCATATCGATGACGATCCGGAAGACGTCGTCCGCTGTCTCCACGTCATCCGTTCGGAACTCGACCGGGTCCTTTCCTCCGATTTCTCTGGGCGGCGTATTCGCTTCATCGGCGATTGCATCCACGGCCACGTGATGGAGGGAACGGCCTACCACACGTACACCGAGGATACGGTCTCTACCTCGGCCCTGTGTGCCGGAGGATTGCGCAGCAGCTTCGATCTGGCGCTCGAAAGGCTTGGAGCTAATGACGTCGACACCGACGATCTCGGGCTAGCCATAGGCTTCGAATTCGGCCCGACAGCGATTACACGACTTGGCATACAGGGCGAACGTGTTCGCTGCTCCACAGGTCGCGCCGTTCTCGATTCAGAAGCCGAGCAGAAGCGCTGCAATGGCGAGCAAACCGCGATCGGAAAGGCAGCGTATGATGCTGGCCCGGAATCTGTACGGACACTCTTCGGGACAACGCGCCGGAAATCCGGGCTGACCTACGACGTGGTGCTTGAGGCGCTCACGGCCGAAGGCGACAAGGTGGCCAAAGCAGCGCATGCCGCCGCTTATGCCGCGAAGAGCCCGGCGATTGCCAGGGCTGCCGAGGAACCGTTCCGCCCACACTCGGAGGGGCGCTGACGGCAATGTCGGCCCTCGCCCTTCTGACCGAAACTGCGCGCGACAATCACTCGGATCTGTTGAGCCTGAACGACAATGTTGCGATCTTTGCCGTTCAGCCGGTCAACGCGTCCGGCGCACCCGCAACCCGGTTTCTTATCAAGGTCATCGATACCGGAGACAAGATAGTCGCAAAGGAGGCAAAAAACGAACACCTCCCGTCCTTCTGTCCGGAGCGCCACATCAACTTTGACGGCACGTTCTGTCTCTATTGGGCGGAGGCAGAGCCGCATGAAATCAGCGACGCGGAGGCCGCCGGGCGATGGTGGGGGAAGCTGCTCATCTTTCTTCTGAGGCAACGCACGGCGGCAGCGCTTCGCAGTTGGCCCGGAAAAGGCGAGGCACGCGCTCACGGACCCGAAGCCGCGAAGTACCAAGCGGTGGCTGAAGCAAGCACCTTAAGGTTCGGTGGGGCTTTCGAGAAGGCATTGAAGGAAGGGCGCCTAACGACATTGCGAAGGAGGCTTGGCGGCCAAGATCGATTGCGGCTACTGCTCGACGGCAGGAAGCTGCTTACAGTCGACATGGAGAGCGGCCGAGTGATGACTCGGCGCCAGAGGTGCAAGTGTGACCGAGGAAACACCCGCGGATTGCCGCTGTTGGCATGCTCCGACCATGCGCAGGTGTTTGCCGACCTCGCGGCGGCGCTTGAAGGCTGGCGCCTAGCCGAGGCAAGATTCTTCGACAGTTTCAAGGATACACCCTTCAAGTGCTGCGGAACGATGGACGAGTGTCCCCTCCGGGACCTCGTCGGCAATGAACTGGCAGAAGCCGCATAGGATTGCGATGGCTAAGAACGATCAGCAGGAAAGCTATGAAAAGGCCTTAGCTGCCAACCACGGACGAATGATGGACCTCGTAAAATTCGCGGAAGCCAAGAACGCCGCACTGCTGACGTTTTGCTCCGTTTGGATGGGATCCATTATCGGAATCCTTCGTTCCACGGATGAGCCCCCAATGGGGTTTCGGACTGCCTTCATGGTGGCGTTACCGCTGCTGGCAGTGGCAGCGGTGGTGACGCTCACGTCCTTCCTTCCACGATTGCTGCATCATCTTCACCCTGAACGGAAGGAAACTAGCAACCTTCTTTATTTCGGCGACATCGCATCCTTGGGGATAGAGGATTTCGGTCCGGCCGCCAGACAACGGTACTACCCTGCAGAAGGCCAATCCGTCACCGAGGAATATCTGGATGACCTCGCGGTTCAGGCAGCAGTGCAAGCACGCATCGCTAATCGCAAATTTAACACCTTCAACGCAGCCGGCCGCTTGGTCCTGGCTTCGTTTATCTGCATGGCAGTTCCCCCGGTTGTCTGGGCTGTCGAGGTCGTGTGGGAAGCCGGCCGGAACTGGGTGTCCTTTCTCCACTAAGCTACGGGCTCGTCAGCGCTTGTGTCGAAGCCGCAGCCCTGGGTAGTTTCGATGGGTCTTGGTCGGAAAGCCCCTGGCAAAGCTGCAAAGAAGTCGACACGCCCAAGGCTCGCCGATAACTTGAGACTTGAGGCAATGGAGGGAGGACATCGGTGGAAAGGGCTTCACGCTTATTTGCCGCAGCTTTCCGTGGTTTTGCGCTAGCCGCCATCCTTCCCGTGACGGTGGCTCGCGCCGATTGGCAATTCACCAGATGGGGGCAGTCGCCAGACGAGGTTTTGAAATCGAGCAAGATCGCATTGAGCCAATCGACGCCGGAGGACCAAGCTGGGCACGCTATCTCGCTAATCCGCGGCGCCGCGCTTCTGAATGGCATCTACGCGGCTCCGGAATTCAAGGCCCCGTTCTGGCTATACTTTGCCGACAACAAGTTAAGCGGTGTCTACCTTGAGATTGCCGATGGCGAAACCGCTTCGCTCATCGGAGGCCGACTTTCGAATCAATACGGAGCGCCAGCCGAGAAGAACAGTGGCTCCCAAGGTGACTGCAAGTATTCAGCCAAGACATGGAACGACGCGGACCGAGGAAACCGGGTGCATTTCTCGCGGGACGTTTGCGACAGCGGCTTCCATAATTTCGTACTGATCTACACCCCAATCGAACAACCAGACAGCAGACTCTAGAACAGCGATCAAGCCGATGCAGCCGTCAGCATCGCCATCTACGGCCGCTTCCTGGGCTTCAGCTGCCTGATGTCGCTCATGCACGGTGCGTCAAACAGCATAACTTTACGTCAAACCTCAAAGAGAAGATGGCGACTGTTCTCCCTTGGACCCGGAACACGGCAACAGAATAATCGGCCTGCCCTGACGGCAGCCGTTTACGGAAGACGTCGACCAGGTTCTCGTTGTGATCGCTGCCTCCACCTCGATCAACAAGATCAAGGACCATCAGCGCGCAGAACCTCACGCTTGTCCCCTGATAGGAAACCGTCCGGGTGGCGCAGCCAGACGTCGATCGCGAGTGCGCGCTTCTCGCCCAAAAAACTCGGTCCCAGCCGTCCTGTGGCGTCTCCATTGGAATGCTGCCGAGCACGAGAACGAACAGCAGCCGCAACGCCTGTGGCGACTTCTTCGCGAGGCTTAGATTGACGCTCTATCTCCCCGGGTGGAAGCATCAAGGTCATGCGCAAATGCAGACGAGAGACTGTTTTATCCGGCTGAGGCGAAATACCCGGACCCCATTCCGACGACCAACGACTTTCGAGTGCCGAGCCGGCTGGGAACGGGCTCTGGATCAATACTTCTGAGAGGTAACTCAGGCGCCCATGCCCCGAAGGCGACCTTCGCAGACCTAATCCTGAATGGCTGCTTTACGCCTGATATCGGCCGTAGCGGGTACCTTTTGCAGTTGCCTGAAACCTGACGTTCCAATCGCTGTGAGCGAAACGGTGACCTAGCGACGCGGTGGAGCGGTCGTGCCGCGGACCACCAGACGCGGGCCATCAAGCCGTTCTCGTGGCCTGTCTCAGATGCCGCCCGGACTGGCGGAAGCGGATTCGTGTTCAGCGCCCTCGTGCTGTTCATCGAACGCCTTCAACAGGGCCAAGGCCTCCGCAAATGGCATGGGCCCGTTAACTACCAGACTCTCGTTTATGGCGATTGCCACCTTTCGGTGGCGGTCTTCCAGATAGGCTTCTTCGCGTAACTTCATTCGCGCGCGAACCTCCGCCATTGGTTGCCGCGCATTGCTCATCTGCTGCCACGTCCCATATCGTGATCGTCAAGCATATTGAGCATGGAAAGATGAACACCCGGTTCCGGGGCGGCCGCTGCTGAGTCAGCTCGCCTGGACTGTTCATCCGTATGGCCATCGAAGCGAATTTAAGAGAAAACCAATGACCTGTCGGTAAGCGTCGCTCCGAAAGGAACCCGCTTGCCTCATACCACCTACGCCATCGGCGACGTCCACGGTCGGACCGATCTCCTAGAATCCCTGCTTGCTGCGATCGCTGGAGACGCAGATGCGTCCGGTGTCGAACCTCGGGTGCTGTTCCTCGGCGATATCGTCGATCGCGGCCCTTGCAGCCGTGAAGCGATGGATCTCGTCTGCGACACCCTCGCTCGGTGGCCACTGTCACGGCTGATCCGGGGCAACCACGACGCCTATTTCCTGGACTTCATGACCGCCGACCATGTTGACGAGCAGAGGTTCGAGAGATGGCTGATGCGGATCGGCGGCTACCAGACGATGGAGTCCTATGGCCTCCTGTCCGTTGGTAGGATCCGGGATGCCGCGACGATCTTTCGCGCCAACCATCCGCATCACCTGCAGGCGCTGACGGATGCTTCACCGATCGTCGTCGACGATCGCTTCGCTTATGTTCATGCAGGAATCGATCCTTCCCGTTCCATCGGAGACCAGGCTCCAAAGGACTTGATGATGATCCGGGACAGGTTCCTCGATCATGAGGGGCAGCTGTCGCACATCATCGTGCACGGCCACACCCCGACGTCGGACAGCATGCCGGACTCGAGGCCATACCGGATCGCCATAGACACGGGTGCCTATGCCTCTGGCCGGCTGACCTGTCTGGCGATATCCGCCGATGAACGGAACCTTCACTTCCTGTTTGCTACGGCTTCGGGCGCAAGCATCGAGGTCACGTTGGACAGGCAGACGAATGACCGATTTTATCCGGCTGAAAGCGAAATATCCGGACCTCATTCCGAGGACGATGACATTCCAGTGCGGTGTCGGCTGGGAACGGGTTCTGGATCAATATTTCGGTGAGATAGCCCAGGCATTGCCTGTGGGCACTCGACTGAACCTCGATCGGGTTTTTGAGAAGTACGGGAGCTTGAGGATCGAAGCTACGGCAGCGGGCATTGTCACCCCCGAGATTAGGCTGGCGCTGGACAAGGCAGAGGTACTCGCAGACTCGCGCTCCTATCGATTCTGCGAGTCTTGCGGCAAGCCGGGAAGTCTTCGCGACAAGCAAATGCTATACGTCGCATGTGAAGACCATGCTGACGGAGCGGCGGCCCTGCCGCCAGACGAGGGCGGGGTCAAGCTGGACGGAATTGCCTACGAGTACGATGAAGAGGCCGACGATCTGGTCGTCGTCAAGGTGGAGCGCGAAGGCGACTAGGGCCATCCGGACTGTTGGCATCTCCCCCGAGAGGCATCCGGCCTTTCGGCCCGTCTGCAATGCGACCGACAAATTAAAATACTGTCCGAAGGTTCCCCATCAATCGTCTGCAGCCGGCGCTGAAGGGGTGACTTGCACCATTCGGTGATTTCCCTGATGCTCCTGCGCGGGGGACCAGATTATGCAGCTACCAGAGCGCCTGCTGTTCGTTGATGTAGAGACGACAGGGTTTTTCAGCTCCGATCGTGTTGTCAGCCTCGGTCTAGTGCAGCTTAGAACGGCCTCGTTACCTTCCGGAAAACTCGATCTACAGCTGGGGCACTATATCTTCGATCCCGGCAGGAAAAGTCATCCTCGCGCCGAAGAGGTTCACGGTTATTCCGATTGGCTTCTAAGACATCAAGATCCCTTCGACATGCACGCTGCCGACATTAGGCAGCTATTTGAGGAGAGCGGAGTGATCGCTGCTCACAATGCCAGTTTTGATCAACGTTTTGTCGAAGCCGAATTTGAGCTTGCCGGAGCGCCGCTCTCCAGGCGGCCATTCTTCTGCACCATGCAGGATTTTCGCCAGAAGATCGGCGGGCGCTCCGGGCTCAACGCCGTGCTGGCCCAAATCGGTCTGGCTCGGGCGGACAAGACGCATGGAGCGTTTGAGGACGCATGGATGGCCATGGAGGTCTTCCTGTGGCTCCAGGGCCTTCCCCGGCCATCCGCCGGCGCAATGCCAGCCTATATGCCGACAAACCTCAGAGAGGCCCCTCCCTTGCCGGATGGTGCCCTGCCGCGCCGAAAGCGAAGAACTACACCAACGCCTAGTGCGACAATCATACTGGAGAAGCCAATCCCTGCTCCAGTCATTTCAGTCGAGATCAGATCGAAGCTGATGACCGCCACGCGTGCGACAGCCGTGTTGATGATGTGGATCGCAAGATCGGATGGGATCGTCGATCCCGAGATCGATGCACTTGCGGCCATGGTTGGAGCGACAATGGACCGGCTGGCGATTCCTCCCGATCCTATCCTTCAGAATGACACAGCCGCGGCGCTTTCCGAGATTGAGCCGTCCCCGGAGATGGTTGACGTTGCCGCCAGGCAGATTGTCGGCGACGCGTCGGCGCTTGACAGCCTCGGGTATTGGCTGAAGTTCGTAACCTATGCCGACGGAAAAGGTACAGAGCATGAGAGGCTCGCTATCGCCCGGATCACCGAAGCCTTCTTGAGAGCCAGGCGCTGAAGGCCTGCGTCCAGGGAATAGAAAGACACCTGCCAGGAAAACAGCGCGAGCGTTATTGCTTTCGTCGAGCCCGCAGGGAAACGGGCCTATAGCAGCGGTAAAGGCCGTCAACATACCGGCGAAAAGTTCGCCTCGCTAAGTGCCAACGAACACCATGGATTGACCCGCTACGGTGATCGGAGGACTTATGACCGCACGGCAGAAATGCGCCTCATGTCAGCCGTAGAAGCAAATTTTGCTTCCACCTGGAAGCTGACATCAGTAGGCCGAAGGTCGCGCTAGGCACAATTGCCGCAATTTCTTTCGCGGCCAGGCGACGGCAAAGTCTCGAGAGCGGCCGTTCCTAGCGGCGCTTCGTTCAGCTCCTTAGCTGCGGGTGTAAGGTGCGGTCAAATGACGTGGACGGCAGGAGATCATCAGGGCTTCACGCAGGGACATCTACGACAACGGAAATCTCTTCAGGCGGTGCTGTTCGGCCCTCAATCCGATCAAGCTGGTAGGTACTCTCGTCGAGAATCTGGGCGACATATTCATCATGTGCGGGAAGAAACCCGACCGGAATTGAATGTTTAGCTCCGGGATTGTGAACTGCGACCATCTTTGCAGGCCGATCCAGAAGTGTGAATTCATCAATGTCGGTTGCCCAAATCGCGCTGATCGGAGCGAATTTCGCATCGAGGAAGGTATCCGCCGGAACAGGTAGTCCTTTGGGCTTGTGAATTTCATAGCGGCGCTGGTGTTCCGGCTCTGAGGCTTCAAGCGTCTCACGGTCAAAGCGTACTTGAAGTGGGCCGACAGCCAAGGTCGCCTCCACCGCAAACGGGAATTGGCTGATTCCGTAAAGCGCATCGAACGCGCCATCATACCCCCTCATGAGCCGGCCATTGACCGCGATCACGTAACAGTCTTCTGGCGCTACAACGCCACTTGCCACATAACCGGCATTACCGAGCAACACGTCGGCCTTCGCCTTGATCGCTGCAGTCCAGCGCAGAAGGATTTCTTGATGAGGAAAATCGCGCACGCCATTATCCGCCGGGGCGAGCCACGCCGCGGGGACATTTGCGGGCGTCGGCGTGACAACCTCGATCCAGATTCGTCGACCATTATCGTCGATCCGGAAGTCTGGTCCTGCGGCTTGGTGTGAGAATTTGATGCCAGCCACCGTTAGCTGTTGGGCAAGCAAAACCTCAGAAAGTTGTTGCCAATAAATATGGAGATCGGCTGAGCTAAGCCGCTGTTCGGCGTTTCCGTCGCCATAGCCGTTCGCCAGATACTCTTCACACACGCTGATAAGCCGCTCGCGCATGGCGGGAACGAGTCCGCCGGTATGGGGATAGCGCTGCTCAATGGCGTCTCGTAGTGGCATAGCGATCACCCCGCGGTAGCGATTAACAATACACTTGAGCCGGTTAGCCGGCGTTCCGCTTATCAAAAGATCTGTTTTCCAAGGCTTTGCGAACCCGGAAACTGCCAACCCATATGGCTCACAGAATTTATTACAGCGCAGGCGAGTTCAACGACGTGCTGGCGAACCTGATCGAGATAGGCAACATCGATCGGCGTTTCGAAGACACGATTCTTGCGGTCAACGTAGTGTGGGATTGATCGGCCTACGGCGTCCGGCACGCGCCACGACCCATGGCACAGCACATTGCGCAGCTCGGCGGCTTTCCGCAGATCGTCGAGAAGATCCTGAAGGTTGCTAAGTGTCGCATCAGGATGCTGGCGCACGGCCTTGCCGTAAACGTCAATTAGACCTCCCAAGGGATCGCTGAGCGCCTTTTGCAAGGTTGACAGCCACTTCTCGAACTCCGCCTCGATCTTGTCCGCAGGAATCTCGCGGGTGCCCGTGAACGCGAAAATCGCTTTAGCGATCGTCTCCTCGAGAAAGCCAAAAGTCGCGACAGTGCGCCCTAGTGCCTCCCAGAAGGCTCCTGCATGACGATTCGTGGGGAAGTTTTTGGGGAGTACGTCCTGATTGATGATTGAGCGTCTTACGTCAGAGGGCATGCTGTGGACCTTAGTTGAGAATTATGAGCTTGGCGCCTTTCGGCAATCGAAAGTGTCCGGGGCTGCGGCTCAGGTTTTACGGCCATCCGGCAGCAGACCGCTCCCAACCTGTGACCTCAGCCGTCCCAATTCCGTTTGCTCGCCGACGATCCAGCGTCGCGAGCGGGCGGCGCTCTCGAGATTAAGATTTGTGACGTCATGATCTGCCGCCGAGACCGACAAAATGTCCGGCTTCGGGCTGTCGGATGGCGTGAGATACAAGGCCGCGCCGCGAGACAGGGGCGCCGAAAGGCTTTGCACGTCTCCTCTGTTGTAAAGCACCCCTGCGTCACCCAGGATGAAACGATCCGAAGGGTCTGTTTTCAGAGTCCAGTCGAGGCCCAGCAGCTTGTCGCGAATGATTGTGCGACCATCGGGGCTTCGCACTGCATCGGTGAACGGAAGCTCGGGCAAACCTTCGGTCGCATCAAGTGCGATAATGATGAGTTCCAGCGCATCCTCGGCGCCCCGCAGGCCTAGGGAGCGAATATGCTCGAATTCGTCCTTAGTGACGAAGGTGCCAGGATATTTGGCCTCCCACCACTGACGGAACGCATCAAAGTCGGGGACGTCGAACACCTCTAACAAGCTCAAGGTCAGGTCTTGGGCCCTCGGATTATATGACGTTACGACATCCGGGTCGCGCAGAACCTGGGTGGCGAGAAACGAGGCAAGCTCTTCCTTTGCGGACTGTGAACGATCGCCTTTTAGTACGCGGTCGAATATTGAGCTGCCCTCGGAGTCGATCCTGTTGAGGTCGACGGTCTCCAGGGTCGTATCGTCGGCACCCGACGGTTGCAGCGTGTACAGATTGAAGATCTGCATCAGTTGTTTCGAGGAGCGCTCGCTGATCCGCCCGGTGTCGTGATCATAGGCCCAGAGCCTGCCGTCAGCGCCAGCGAAGCGACGTATCCAGAATTGTGGGACAAAGTGATGCTTGCGCGGCTTGTCGGTCACGGTCTTTCCTCAGGGAAGGAGATGGCACGGTTGGATTTCAGGCGTCATGATGGTCACTGCGCGCCGAGCGCGGGTGGCGGCGACGTGGAGGTTGAAGCGGGCAGACCGCTCGCCATCGGCGCCGGGTCGTTGGACGTAGCGCGAGAACAGGCCTTCGAAGACGATCACCTCGTCGAATTCCTTTCCTTTAGCCTTGTGGATGGTCATCACGGTGACGCCCTGTTGTGGGCGGGTGGTCGCCGCGAATTGGTCGTCAACAACGGCCGCGGCGAGCAAGGCGCGGGCGTTGTTGTAGCTCCCATGGGTACGCCAAGCCTCCGCGAACTTCGATTCGATTTGGGCTCCGCGCCTTAGAAGCCGCATATGGCGGGCTTCCTTCGCGATGGCCTTGAACTCAGCTCGGTCGCTCGCATCGAGCTGGGTGCGGATGGCGCGCCAATCCGTCATGGGATCTCCGGTCAGCTGGACGGCCGCAACGTTGGTCAAGAGGCTTCGAACGCCCGGACCGATACCGCGAGCCCCGAGCGCGTCCAGACCCCGGGCACGAGCGGCCTGGGCCATTTCCCCGTACCGGCGCGCCTTTCGAATCGCCGTCGCAGAAGCCTCGTCGGTACGCCCGAGTTCGAATGCGGCCAAGCCGTCCAGTATCGCGGCGGCATGGTTTTGATCGCTTGGGCGCGGCTCCATTAGAAGAGCAATCAAGTCCGCGGCGAGCATTGGACCCTCGGCCGCGACCAGAATGTCCACCGGATATGCAGGAAGGCCATTGGCTGCATCGGCCATGTAATCGAATACGCTCACCGCCAGGACGTTCGCTGGCACGAGAACCGCAAGAGACCAATCGGCGTTACGGCGTAGCCGGCCGACGCCTCTGAGGATTTCTTGTTTCAGCGGCCGAAGGCTGCGGCCGCGATATCGGGAGACGGCGACACCTGTATAGGCGGCAGCCGTGTATTCACCCGCGATGATGTCATTGGCGAACTGCGCGATCGCCGTGCCTGGACTTCGATTGTTCTCGCCGGCGAAATCAAAGAGCGTGGGGTTGAAGGTCTCGATGAATTCATCGAACCGGCGCGGGTGTGCGCCCTTGAAGTCGTAAATCCTCTGCTTGGGATCCCCTAGCGCGATGAGGCGGCTGTGCTGTCCGAGTTGGCTGATCATCTGCCACTCTTCGGTATTTGTGTCCTGAAATTCGTCGACGATGATCAGGGGATAGGCTCTAGCGTAAGCCCTCGCTAGCGTCGGAACTGCCCGGAATAGCTCGGTCAGTAGGGTCGGGAAGAGATCGAAGGCAACCAAGCCGTTAGTGCTGAACAGCTCTCGTTGCCGAGCTGGTCGGGCATTGGCATCCAGACCCGCGAGGTGCGCCCGGGCCTGCGCCGGGAGAAGCAGAGACACTCCCTGTTTGGCGCATAAGAGATAGCCGTGGCTCTTCAATATCGTCCAGGCGAAGCCGTGATAAGTGTTGATCTCGATGCGTGACATTAGTCCGCGGGGCAGCGTGGCGGTCGCCTGTTCGGCAACGCGTGCCACAGTCGCTCTCGCGAAGCTGAGGAAAAGAGCCTTTCCCCACGGCCCCATTCGAGCTCCATCGAGATCAGCACATGCCTTGGCAAGCGCGATGGTGGTTTTGCCCGATCCAGCGCCACCCCGAACCAGAATGTTGCCCTCTGTGCGGAGCAGACGTTGTCTCTGTTCGCATAGGACCAACGCCACTGCGATCACCCGAAGATATTGGCTGGTGCTGGCGGCATTGGCGGAGGGGGCGCGGCCAGATTCTTCAGCGCCGTGATGACACCCAACATTGTTTGCGGAAAATGCCAGACCTGACACTGATCGAAGAAGACGGTCAGATAGTCGTCCCCCTTCTTATGCTTGAACAAGGCCATGAAGGCTGCGCGGTAGGTCTCATCTGGCGATCCTTGGGGCGGCACGAGATTATTTAGAGCCTGGGGCCATTCACCGGCGCCGACGAAGAAGCGCACGAACCAGGCTTGCATCTGAACCGATACTTCGGCTGCAAGAAGGTGTTCAAAGCCCGCATAAGGCTGTTCGAATGCCGCGTCACAGGACGCGACGATCGCTTGGCGTTCGGCTTGGGCTTGCTGATCGAAGATAGTGGCAACGGTCTTTCCCAGGCTTCGGAAGAACGCGGCGAATGAGGGAACCGCTGTCTGACCACCCGCGTCGAACGGAACCCACCCGAGCGTGTCCAGCCGCTGGTAGTTCGCTGGCGCAAGTTCAGCGGCTCGACGGGCGACTGCGCTGTAGGCGACGAGTTCGGTCTTACCCTCGACGACGATGACGCGACGTGCAAGGAGAGCCTCGCAAAAACGCGTACGAAAACCATCGCGGAACGTCTTGAGCTTCAGATTGTCGGGAAGCGCGATATTTGACGCGGTGAGAACCCCTGCTGCATTGCGGGTCATCACCATCATCTGTTCCGGCTGGAACTGCTCGATCACGTAGGGCGAGTGTGAAGTGAAGAGGGCTTGAGCGGCGATGCCTCTGACCTTGTCGACAACACGTTTTTGCACGTGGGGCGGAAGCGAGAGTTCGGGCTCCTCCATCGCAAAGATGACGCGACCGTTGCGACGCTCCGCGATGAGCCCCAGCATTGCTAACACCAGCGCATTGATTGTTCCTGACCCCTGATGCTGGAAGGGGGCTGCATAACCGGGTACGCCCGTCGCAAGGAAGGATTTCAGGACGCGCCGGAGATCCTCGCGCGTCAGTTCTGAGACGCGAAGATGAGGAGCATCGGCCCATTCACCCGGAACGATATCGCGCATGGCGTCGCGTATGGCGGTCAGGATGCGGCCGAATTCGGGGTCGTTGGCGCCTACGACATCGAGGTCGCGGAGCTGCCGTAGCAGCCCTTCCCACATGCGGGTACGGACCTCGTAGGTTTTGAGAATGATGTCCAGGAGCGAGCCACGCTCCATCGACAGCGCACGATTTCCGGTTCGTAGTGCGCGAAGGTGAAGAAACCCGAACTCACGTTTGTCACTGGATCGGCACTCGTTGATGGGCGCGCCGTCTTCGTGCCGCGGCACTGCGAACCATGTCTTGGCGGTGAAATCATCATTCTCGGGGTCGTAGTCACCTTCGAAGCGGATACGGACCGCGGGTTCTATCCCTGGCTGACCTAGGTTTGCGCCCTGGCCGGGCCCGAGGAGCGAGCGGTCGGCCTGCCGCCAGAACTCGAGATTGTTGCGGAACTTTGTGCAGTGCTGCTCATCGAGGTCCGCGATGACAACCTCAACCACGATGTGCTTTGGCGGCGCTCCTTCCACAGGCAGATAGTCACCGCCATAAAAGTCGTGCTCGTCGATGGCTTGAGTACGCGCCAATCGGTCGGGACCAATGGCGAGTTCTATCCCCTCGAATACTGTTGATTTACCCGTATTATTGTCACCAAGCAGGACAGATGTTCCAGAAAAATGGACCTCGGCCCGCTTAATTCCCCGAAAATTCTCGATATGAACGCGAGCGATTCGCACAATACCCCCCGAGGCCCCGCTTATTGTTCATCACACGCATAGCATCCTGCGCAAGCCATGTCTGCCGAAGCAAAGCCATCGAGCCGGCAATCACGCTCAATGGAACTCTCCATCTTGACGCCTCCGGGAAATAACTGTCTTGCCTCCCCAATATGCTGCCTTGGTCGGCGCCTCGCAGGTCCTTTTTTCGGGAGCGCTCACCCGTATCTGAATGTCTGAGATGAGGTCGTCCGCTGAACGACGGCTATCCGATAAGCGCTCGCCCGATTGCGGAAGGGCCGCTTGAACGAGCAGCAGCATTTCGACCATTGCGGACCTTAAGCCAGTAGTCAAAAGCGGCGTTCTCAGAGGACGACCGCCAGTGGACTGGTCTGGCTCTTTCAAGGACATCGAGGCGCATGTCCTTGACGGGCAAAGCCGCTCCAAACGGTCGTTCAGAACTGGATCGTCCGCTGAAAGAACCGTTCTAGAGGCCAAGCGCCTTTCGGAAAGTAAGCTCTTCCACGAAATGTATGCGGCCGCCACTCTCGCGAAGCTTCCGGGCTTCGATGATCTTAGTTCCCTGATGACTGTGAAGCCAATCGCGCGAAGCGATGGCGGCTACGATCAGGTAGTCGGTGCTGCGAGAGACGCTCCTGGAGACCATTCCTCCCCGCTCCACGATCCATCCTTCGATAATTTTTCTAGGCCCCAGGCTGAAGGTACCAGTCACTACAAATCCCGCGTTCTCGAACACCAACAAGCTCGCGTCTCTCAGAACTCCGTCTATGGATGGCGTGCTCCCGTACGTTGGTAGCCCGGTGTCTGCGCAGCTATCGCCGACCAATCGAACTATCCATTCGCCGATGTCTTCTTCTTCTTCCATCGACAGGTGCCCATCTGATATCGCCGCGACGGCCACCGCCTTCAAAGCCGCAATCCTGGCGTCCTCGAGGAGTTGGAAGTTCTGGTCGATGCGGTCGATCAGCTTTTCGACCTCCTTGATTTTCAGGCGATTGTCGCAGGCGATCCCAGCACAGAAGCCGAAGAACCTGTTGCAGCAGTCATTTGGGCTGCTCTCGGAGAACGGTCTCAACCGATAGTCGACGATTCCGGAGATGATTCCGAAAATTTCCCCGTGGTAGTCACTATATGCAGTGTCCAGGTCCTGGATAAGATCGGCAGCGTCGGCGTCACCAAAAAGCTGGAGGAACTGCTCAGCTTCTGCGCGGATCGAAGCGACCTCTAAGCTCTCAATGGATTCGCTGGCAAGAACCCCTTCAAGAAAACCCAGCCAGTATGCCTCGACCTTCCGGCGGTTGCTCTTGGCGTTTATTCGCCCAAGCTCAGATCCGCCGTACTTCAACTCTACCATCATCCCCTCCCTGAACAGCAGTTGAAACATATTGGCGACTGGCCCTCGGCGCAATGACATCAGTTCACAAGACCTAACTTGTCTCCAGATAGACATCGGGAAAGGCGACAGCATTCAGCCCGACCTGAACTCGCGCAAGCCAAGTCGTTCCTTTGCCATCGACGATGCGCAAAGGAACGACAATTGTGCAAGACATCTGCGGCCGGCTATGGCGTACTCAGGAACCGGGAACAGCTCGTTCGCGGCTCGATCGCAGACAAGGTCGATGATGGTCTTCATCGAACTGGACCCGGTCCGCACCTGACGGCCACGAAAATGAACTGGCAGCGTACGCAGCCCGGCCGTGGAGGCTTTGACGAACGCGCAGCAAGCGAATGGCTCAGCGGTCCGAAGCCGACTGAATCGGACCTGACAAACATGCCAGATATAGGACCCGCAGCGAGAACTGAACGCCTGATCGGCCGCCTAAACCACAGCCCATGCAGCAAGGGACAGACGCCCAATGTCTGCCACGGCGAGCCCCTGAAGCGAAAGCCCGGGAGTATCTTCTGCCTTAGGTGATACTGTCACCTTGAGTAAGCTGATCTTCCCGTCCATGAACGTGAAGGCGTGGTTGCCTGTAACCTCGAACCCGCGTTTGTCCCCGGTTCCGATCACCGTCGTCCAACCCACGGCCACGCGTTGACCACGGCTGTTCGTCCTGCTCTTCGATGTAGGCCGCCCTGGCACAAGTGTTCGCATGCGATTGACCTTCGTATCCACGACGCCGAGCGCGATCTCGGCAGCGAGAGCCGACGCCGAGGAGCTATCACCGACTAGGGATAGCGGCATTCCACAGGCTGCAACTCGATTTTTGTAGAGGACGTGGATCGCGTTCTTGCCCTTATAGGTGCCGGTGACGGGCGGTGCGCCCGCGAACTCGAATACTCCCTCGTCATCCCAGAGATCGACAAGCTTGTCGACAGCCTCTCGTTGTCCGTTGCGCAACTCCCGGATGTACTCAAAGTAGCGTGTGACAACGTCCTCTGGGTCGAATGTCATTTCCTGTACCATATTCCTCTCCTCCTCAGTGTTGAACGCAGCCGACGGCCCGGCGATCGGGTAGCCAGCAGCGTGGGTCGGCGGCGAAAAGCCGGCGGGTCTTGGCGAACGCGACAGCTCGGCAACCACCGCAGCGGGACCGCACCGCGCAGGAACCGCAGCGGCCCTCAAGATTGTCTCGGTCCTGGAGCGACCGAATGATCGGAGACGTGCTCCAGATCGAGGCAAAGGTGGCCTGCCGGACGTTCCCGACCGCTACTGGTAGTAAGACGCAGGGAAGCACGGTGCCATTCGCAGTAATGCATCCCTGTCCGCGACCAGCTTGGCAGCCGATGAAGCCCGGCATTTCGGTGACCTCGTCGTCAACAAGAATTTGCTGAGCAAGATGGCTGACGATTTCGAGCCGGCCTTTGTAGTGGGCCTTCAGCCGGCTAGTCGTTTCGATCACAAAGCGCCACTCGTCATCGGTAAGATCCAGCGAGTCTGTCCCGCGACCGGTAGGCACGTAGCGCGAGAAGTTCAGACGCTGAACGTCGAAGCCAGCGAGACGCTCGACGAACGCTTCGAGGTGATCCACGTTGAGCCGGTTGATCGTGCAGCAGACATGCACGCGCAAGCCGACTTGGCGGGCCGTTGCGATGCTGATCAGCACCCGATCGAAAAGTCCGGGCCAGAGGCGTAAAGCATCGTGGGCGTGCGGGAGACCGTCGAGGCTCACCTGAAGCCGATTCAGGCCGAGATCGGCAAGCTTGCGGGCGACGCGCTCGGGCAGCTTCGCCCCGTTGCTGGCCACGCCAACCGACATCCCGCGTAATTTCGCATGCGCGATGATCTCGAATAGGTCGCGACGTATAAGAGGCTCGCCGCCGGAGATACCGAAGTCGACCACACCGGCCGCCGCAAGCTGATCAATCAGGTCGATGACCTCCGGAGTTGCGAGTTCGTCCGATTTTCGCTTCGCCGAATTGGACGAGCAATGTAGGCAGCGGGCGGTGCATGCGTCAGTGGCGAGCCACACCATATGGAAAGGCATGTCAGGTCGGAATCCGCCGCCTGTCGTCAGGTCACTGCGCATGGACCGGCTCCACAATGCCGCGGGTCACTAGCTTGTCGAGGAACTCAGTCAATGCGCCGTGAACAGCGACGCGATCGCTATCAAGCGCGCCGGCCAACTCGTCTTCGATCTCGTTAACACTGCGCAACCCATCACAGAGGTGGAAAACGAGCACGCCAGTTGGCGGCACCAGGTGCATCTCGTCGGTTCGAGAGTTGTAAAAGAGATGACCATCCTTCTGCGGCCGCGCCACGCACCATTCAGTGGGCTGCAGGACAGTGTCGGGTTCGACCTTTTTCATAGCGGCCTCCTTAAATCGGCAAGCCTTCGCCGGCGGCTATGCCGGCGACCTCGTCAATTTGCATGGTGTTGACCCAGCAGTGCGGGTCGCCGGCGAGCGGGTCGCCGTCACTATATGCATAGGCGACGGCTCGGCAGCCACCACATGTCTTTAAGTGACTGCACGTTCCGCAATTGCCGCTGACGTGGCCCTGTCGATCACGAAACTGGGCCAGCAGGAACGAGCGATCCCAGAGGTTTCGGAAGCCGTCCCGCGGGATGTTGCCGATCGTAGTTGGAAGAAATACACAGGGCGTGACCGTTCCATCGGGCATAATGCGCGCGATCAATCGTCCGGCGCCACATCCGACGTATTTGCGCTGCTCCTCTTCGGTGACGAGGAGGCCAACGCGGCAGTCGTGCCACATTATCTCAAGGCGGCCCTTGTACTCTTCCCGAGCAGCGACCCATTCGCGCAGAACGGCGTGAAGTTGATCCGGCGCGAGCGCCAGGTCACGCGTCCCGCGGCCTGCCGGCACATACTCGGAGAGATTCACCGCATCCGCTCCGAGGTTCTCCGCCAGCGCGATAACACGGCGACCATGCTCCCAGTTGATCCGGGTTGGCGTGAAGCCAACGACGACCCGCACGTCCCGGGTGATGAGCCGCTCGATGGCGCCCACTGCCTTGTCGAAACACCCGGGAAGTTGGCGAAAATAATCGTGCGTCGCGGGATCATGACTGTCGAGACTGATGGTAACGCTCTTGACACCAAGTTCCTTCAGTAGATCTGCATTACGATCGTTGATGCATGACCCGTTGCTGCCGACGTTGACATTGAGCCCGCGTCCAACCGCGTGGCCGACAAGCTCGCGCCAATGCCGATGCATGAGTGGCTCTCCGCCAGAAAAAGCCAGCACTAGCACCCCTGCATCCGCCAACTGGTCGATGAGGTCGAGGGCATCTGGCAGCGGCAATTCACGCGACGGGACCTCGGGTCCGGACGCAGAATAGCAATGGAGGCAGCGAGCATTGCAGTGGTGGGTTATTTCCCACGCGACGTACAGCGGAGCCGCAAATTCTGTCACTGCAGGCTGATTCATCCCCATCTGGGTTCCCCCTTGTTTAGATCAGGCTTGTCATGTCCTCATAGGTTTCGATTTCCGCGCCCTCGGCGAGAAGTGACCGCCACTCTCGGAGCAGAATCTGCATTTGCGGATCGTCTCGAACGCGGGCTTCGTCACTCCGGAACGCCTCAATCGTTTTGTATTCGATCACCTCAATGAAGCAGCGAGGATCATTGATGTTTCGGAGCAATCGCACCCGAACACCTGGCAATGACTCATAAAAGGGGATCGCGTGCTTGAGAAAAGCGATGAGTTCGCTGCCATCCTCGGTTCGAGTCGCTATCTTGAGATGCAGTGTGCGCTTCGTGATAGCCTCCCATTTTGAGCGCGATTCATGAAACCATCGTCCGCCTGTGAGGAACTTGATCTAGATCAACCTGATCTGGTCTGTTTGTGACGGCTCATCACACGCTGATGTGGGTCCGCTCTCAGACTCCGCTCGGACGTTGTTTTCGCGACAACGCGGGAGCCAGCGCGACTTCGTACATATCTCATTTCTCGAAGGTGGGTAGCGGGAGAGCCAGTGGCTTGAATAACATCACATCATTCGCCACGGACGAAAGCAGAGGTGAGCCGTTGAGCGGCACCTTTCCCAGCCGCGAATCCAAGGGGTAGTCGCCTGCTTTGTGCGGCTCCGGAGCCGACAGGATAGCCATAAATTGAAACCAAGAACGGCCAGAGAGACTTGGAACAGCACAGGCAGGACTCTCAGTGAGAAGAGATAGCTCGTTCCGCGGGCCAACTTCTTGCGCCATCCGTCTTTCCCCAATACGAATGCGGAACAGAAACTGGAGTTTCATACATTGAGCGAACAAACTGATCGCCCGAACGTGGACCTGATAGGACTGACCGCCGATATTGTTTCAGCGTTTGTCCAAAACAACGCTGTGCCAGTGGCTGGTCTGCCGGATCTAATATCGTCAGTGAACGCCACTCTCAAAAATCTTGGTCGGCCGGATATCGTTGAACAGCCGCCACAAACACCAGCGGTCAATCCGAAAAGATCGGTGTTTCCCGATTACATCGTCTGCCTAGAGGATGGAAAAAAGTTCAAGTCGCTGAAGCGGCACCTCAGAACGGACTTTGGGCTCACCGCTGACGAATATCGCGCGAAATGGGGGCTTCCGCGTGATTATCCAATGGTGGCTCCGAGCTATTCCGCAACCCGCTCTGTGCTCGCAAAATCATCGGGCCTAGGCCGCAAACCGTCGGCACGTGTCAAGAAATCGACGGCGAAGCGAAAGGCGAAAGCTTAACTACTTCGCCAGTTCTGCGGTTGTTACAGTCCTCCTCTAGTGCCGCGACAAGCTTTCTGTCGGGAAGTTCGGTCTGTTGCCGGTTGAACTGCCGTGTCCACGCACAGGCTCGCCGGATGTCTCCAAACTGTTGCCGTCGTGCATATTCCGGTGATGCAAGTTCCCGCGTATGGCTGGGCTCCGCGTAATCTGGTTTGCGCCCGCGCAAAGATCGCGCGCCATTTGTCGGGTACGGATGGCCACGATCGTTTCGACATGGGCGCAAGAACAGCAGGTCCAATTCTGCAGCACAGATTGGAAAACCGTTCCTGCCCGCAAGCGGGGACTGGCAAATGGAACACCGAGAGCACGATAGGCACGGCCTCCATGAGGATGCCTTTGCAATGTTCCTGGGGACGCTCTTTGTCGCACTCGGCACGGTGATCTACGCCAAAGCGACGCTTCTGGTCGGCGGAATGGCCGGAATGGCCCTCCTACTGCAATACGCCACCGGCATGCAGTTCTGGGTAGCATTTTCTCTTATCAACCTACCCTTCTACTATCTCGCGATGAAGCGAATGGGCTGGCGTTTCACAGTCAGGACGTTTCTCGCCGTCAGCCTCGTTTCCCTGTTGTCGCGATTATCGGCACGCTGGGTCGAATTTTCCCTGCTAGACCCCACCTACGCAGCCGTGGTGGGCGGTGGCCTATGCGGGACGGGGCTTTTGATTCTCTTTCGCCACCGTACTGGTCTTGGCGGCATCAATATCCTGGCCATCTTTCTCCAGGAGACCTTGGGGATTAGGGCTGGCTACTTCCAGCTTGCCGTTGATCTCGGAATCCTCGGCGCCGCCTTGTTCGTCCTGACACCCGATCATCTGGTGCTGTCGATCCTTGGCGCGGCGATCTTCAACATGATCATTGCCATCAATCACAAGCCTGATCGCTATCTTGGCGTCACCTAAGGTTCGGAAGGGCAGACCGCGGGCAAACGCCCCAGCCAAACCGAAGTCATTAAGTACGTGTTGGGCGTAAGCCAGCGTGAGGCTCTCACTTCGCACCAAGCCCCGACCGAAGCACCGCATTGCCATCGGATGGAAGCGGCGGTAGGCATTGGGAACTCGCTGACGCGGAATTCATGCAACCTCTATCTTCGTTTCGCTCATCGGCGACCAATGCGACAGCAGACGTTCCGCTGCCGTAAGCGGATTGGATACGATCTCGGACAGGTCCATTTCTCGTGCCAGCCCAGCAGAGAATTCACGGAACGGCGATAGGTTGATGAGGGGAACACCGATCAGGACGGGAACGGAAAATTCGAGCGCCCTGGCGATCAAAGCTCTGAAGCCGCCGCCTTCGACCTCGGTCTTTCCGAATTTGCAGAGGACCAGAAGGTCGGTCTGGTTAGACAACTCTGCTTCGGCAGCCGTGCAGGCGCGGAGCAGCCGATCGGCATTCAAAACGCAGCCTCGTGCTTGAGGACCTCGATCATCTGATATCCCGTGAAGCTCACCTGTTGCGAGGTCGCGCAGATACATATCGCATTTCAGGCGACCTGGTTTCGGCTCACTGCGCTGGATAAGGCCGGCCAGTTGCACGCCTTGTTCGGCCATGGCGCTGGTGAATTCCTGCAAGAAAGCTTCGAACTGGGAACCGTTTGAATAGACGATTGCGGTGATTGGATAACCAGGTCTACCGATCTGCATGCGAGAGTTCCTTCCGATAGGAATTTGCGTCAGTTAACCGCGAATCGCGGCTGGTCGAACGGAAGAACTTCCAGGAGCGAGCCAACTTCGACGGGCGTTGATGCGCCAGGCACAACAGCAACGGCGTCGGCGCACACCATCGGCATTATTCTGTGCGAGCCATCCGGCCCGCTGCGATGTGCGGTCAATCGACCCTGGTCGACTTTCAAGCGGACCGGCAGCAGTTCCGTGCGATCCGGCTTGCGGGGATGTGTGAAATTTATCTCGGCCGTGATGCGGTTCGCTGGAGCTTGGCCGAGAAGAGCTTTCATCATCGGGCGCACGAAGGCGAGCGCGCCGAACGCTGCAGCTTGTGGGTTGCCGGGCAGTCCTATGAAATACGCGCCTGCAAGCGTGCCGAAAGCCAGCGGCTTTCCGGGCTTCATCGCCACCTTGACGACGTCGAGGCCACCCCCGGCACGTACGACGGCATTGCGCACATGATCTTCTTCGCCGACCGACATACCGGCGGTGACGATAACGAGGTCGGCCGTTCCCGCGATGGTTTCGAGTGCTTGCGTGATGGCAGCCAGGTCGTCACGAACGGTTAGGGACGTGACATGCGCGCTCGGCTCCGCCAGCAGCGCGCCAAGCATGGGTCCGTTGCTGTCGTAAACGGCGCCAGGGGGAAGCGGTTCGCCTGCATTGCGAAGCTCGCTTCCGGTCGCGAGAACCGCGACCCGCAGGGGACGGGCAACCGAAACCGTTGCAATGCCAAGCGCGCTTAGCAGCGCAACTTCTGTCCAGCCGATAACGCGGCCTGGCCGAAGGATAGCCGTGCCCTTTGTTACGTCCTCGCCAACCCGTCGAATGTGGGCACCGGCTTCGACGTCGAGCCCGAACTGCACGATATCGCCCCTGCGGGTTGCATGCTCCTGCATAACGACTGTATCCGCGCCGCCTGGCAATGCGGCACCAGTCATAACGCGACGGGCTGTCCCCGGTGCCAACACGTCCGGTTTGTCGCCAGCACACGTGCGCCCGGAAATAGGCAGGACCAAAGGCACGCCCTTCTTGCCCGACAGGCGGAAGGCATATCCATCCATCGCCGCCTGATCGAATGGCGGAAGGGCGCAGGGAGCTTCGATCGTCGCTGCCAGGATGCGTCCGACCGCCCGCACCAACGGCACGTCTTCCTGCCTGTTGAGCGGTTCAGCAAGCGCGACGGCGACGGCTCGAGCGGTTTCAAACGACATTGTCTGGGCGCCTGAGCGGAAGCAGTCGTTGCGCAGCGCACCCATCGTCAGACAGCCTTCGCCGCTGGCAGGGACTTTTCGAGAATTGCGCGCATGGCCGCCAGGCCGGGATCTTCCGCTCGATTCATGATACCGATGAGCTGTGTCCAATAATCATCGGTCGCGGTGTCCACAAAATTGCGAACGGCCGAGCCGACGATCTCGGCTGGCAAACGACCAGACGCATCAGCCGCCGCAGCCAAACGGGTCAGCAAGGCGGGCTCGTCGAACGCTGCGACGAGACCCATGGCGACTTTCGGATCGTCCAGCGAGGCAATGAGGTTTCCGAGCATCGCATCGTCCTCACTGCACCAACGGCGAAGATGGGCCGCCGATCTCAATGCCGCTGATATCCGCCCGACCGACAAGCAGGGAGACGTATTGCGCCGTAGCTTGCCGAGTGACGTGCTCGGTCAAGTAAGCGGCGATGCGCTCCCGCACGACGTCAAACGGGAGCTGGCGGCCGTCGATCCTTCGCGTCAGGCGAATGAGGTGGACTCCGTACCGTGTCTCCACTGGCGGCGAGATGTCACCTGGGGCGAGTTGAATCAGGGCGGCTTCGAATTCCGGAGTCGTGTCGCCTGGCCCGATCTGGCCGAGGCTGCCGCCAAGCGCTCTCGATGGACAATCCGAACAGTCCTGCGCCAGCGCTGCGAAACGCTCCGGCGCAGTTGCCAGCGCCGATCTGAGCGACAGCGCCTTTTCTCGCGCTACGGCGAAAGCTTTGTCTTCGTCGCGGCGTGCGCCGATGAGGATGTGATCGGCTTCGTAGAGCGATGGCGTCACGAAGCGGCGAAGGTTGTTCTCATAGAAGCGACCCAGCACCTCCTCGTCCGCCTCCGGCACACAGACTTCGCGTTCGATGAGGCCGCGCACCAGCGCATCCTCAATGGTCTCCCGGCGTCCGTCTTGGTCGGTCTTTTGTTCCGCGGCGATATCGAGACGCCGTGCTTCCTGCAGCAGCAATTCGCGAATGACCAGCGCTCGGGTTGCCGCCCTCCAGCCCTCGCCGGGGTTGCGCGCAGGAAAGTTCTGCACCTCGGCGGCAATCGCCTTACGCGAAACCGTCACACCATTCACTGTTACTGGCGGCATCGCCACGCGCTCGCGCGACGGAGTCGTGTCAGGTGTCGCCGGCCGGTGCTCGTGCGGATGTTCGGAGGACGGTGCGCGGCTGGCCGCGTGATCGATGATAAGAGCGGTCATGACTTACTCCGCAGGCTGGGGGGCAGGAATTGCAACAGGCCGCACCGGCGCAGGCGACGGGACCGTTGACACAGGCGCAGGTGATCGGCGGGTCGCCAGGCGGGTGCGCACCACCTGGTAGCCGGGGCGACCGAGATACCAGATCGGGGCACTCCAGACGTGGACCAGCCTTGTGAACGGAAACACCAGAAAGATCGTCATTCCAAGCAGGAGATGCGCCTTGAAGATCGGGTTGACGTCGGCGACATAGTCTGCGGCCGCTGGCTGCAAGGTGAGAATTCGCTGCGCCCAGTTCATGAATTTCACCATCTCGTGGCCATCCATGTGACCGAGCGAGACGAAGATCGTCGAAAGGCCAAGAGCAAGTTGCAGCCAGAGCAGCAACAGAATGGCGATGTCGCCGGGAGCGGACGTATTGCGAATGCGGGCATCGAATAGCCGACGATGGGCGAGAAGCGCGATACCGACGAAGCAGGCAACGCCGGCGATGCCGCCGACGGTGATGGCGAGCCCCTGCTTGAAACTGTGAGAGATGCCGAGCGCATCAAACACCCAGATCGGCGTCAACAGGCCGACGAAATGCCCGCCGAAGATCGCCAGGATACCCACATGGAAGAGATTGGAACCCCAGCGGAGCTGCCGCCGTCGCAAAAGCTGGGAGGAACCTGTCTTCCAGGTGTACTGCTCGCGGTCGAAACGGATCAGGCTCCCAAGCAGGAAGACGGTCAGGCAGAAATAGGGATACCAACCAAAGAGCACGTCGTTAATTGCGTTGGACATCGCTTGCCTCCCGGTCAGGCCACGTTATGCCGCGCGTCGCGGTTCGCCGCGCGCATCTGGATTCTCAACCGATCGACGGAACAGCCATCGGTCGCATTTCCTGGACCGAAAGTGACGGCGGTTTCTTCCCAGGCGGCATCGATGGAAGCCAGGTCGTCGGGCTCGTCATTGATCTCGACCGTGTCGGCGATCACAGCGGTTTCGTTTATGATCGAGAGCGCGGCCGTGAACACGGCGGCATAACCTCCGGTTCGCTTGGCCAGCCTTTCCTCAAGCAGCGAGAAGATATGGGCGGTTTCCTTGAGCAGGCCACGCGCCTCCTCGAGCGGGCGAGCGGACAGAAACTCAAGGAAAAGCGGGATGAAATCGGGCAACTCGTTTGCCGCGATAAGAAGTCCGCCGCGTTGATAGTGCTCGAGCAGATCGACCATCGCCTGTCCACGGTCACGGCTTTCGCCGTGGATGTGCTCGAAGAGATGCAGCGAGTGGCGACGCGTCTTGTCGAACAACTCCACATAGCGCTCCTGGAGATCGTACAGATCCAATGTGCCCAGATCGGCAAGCAGAGGGCGCAGTTGCTCCCTTGCTTCGACCGATATCAGCCCCTCGGCCTCGATAGCCGCGATAATTTCCGGAATTGCCGGGGAAAGATCCTCCGTCGGATAGGCAAGGAGTGCAGAGAGCGCTCTGAACGTCCTGTTCGAGACCGGGTTGATCATCATGCGATCTCCATCGGATTGGTTGGTCGCTTGGTCTGCTTGGTGCCAAAGAGGTTCGTCTCGGTGGAGCCGCTCGAGCAGCCGTTTCCAAAGGAGAAGCCGCAGGAGCCTCGCATGTCCTGCGCGTCCTCACTCCATTCGCGGTGCGCCGTCGGGATGACGAAACGGTCCTCGTAATTCGCGATCGCCATCACCTTGTACATTTCGTCGATCGCCGTTCCCGTCAGGCCGACCCGTGTCGCGATCGACTCGTCGAGGCGACCGTCGATCGTTTTTGCCCGCATGTAGCTGCGCATCGCGAGCATGCGTTCGAGCGCGAGAGCAACAGGCTCCTCCTTGCCCGCCGTCAGCAGATTGGCGAGATACTGGAGCGGGATGCGCAGGCTGCGCACATCAGGCATGTCGCCGTCGACGCCCATCTTGCCTGCGGCGGCCGCTGACTGGATGGGCGAGAGCGGCGGCACATACCAGACCATCGGCAAGGTGCGGTATTCCGGGTGCAGCGGGAAGGCTATTTTCCACTCCATCGCCATCTTCCAGACGGGCGACAATTTCGCCGCTTCCAGCCAATTGTCAGGAATCCCGTCAGCGCGGGCTTGGGCGATGACGGCCGGGTCGTTCGGATTGAGGAAAATGTCGAGCTGCGCCTGATAGAGATCCTTCTCGTCGGGAGTGCTGGCAGCCGCCTCGATACGGTCCGCATCGTAGAGGATCACGCCGAGATAGCGGATACGCCCGACGCAGGTTTCCGAGCAGACCGTCGGCTGCCCCGCCTCGATGCGGGGGTAGCAGAAGATGCACTTCTCCGATTTACCCGACGACCAGTTGTAGTAAATCTTCTTGTAAGGGCAGCCAGAGACGCACATGCGCCAGCCCCGGCATTTGTCCTGGTCGATCAGGACGATACCGTCCTCTTCGCGTTTATAGATCGCTCCCGATGGGCACACCGCCGCGCAGGTCGGGTTGAGGCAGTGCTCGCACAATCGCGGCAGATACATCATGAACGTGTTTTCGAACTGACCATAGATGTCCTTCTGGACACCCTCGAAATTCACGTCCTTGGAGCGCTTCTCGAACTCGCCGCCGAGGATCTCCTCCCAGTTGGGACCCCACTCGATCTTTTCCATGCGCTCGCCGGTGATGGCCGAACGTGGACGGGCCGTAGGGAATGCCTTCGATTCCTTTGCCGTGTGCAGATGTTGGTAGTCGAACGTGAACGGCTCATAGTAGTCGTCGATCTCCGGCAGGTCGGGGTTGGCGAAGATGTTGGCAAGGATGCGCCATTTGGCGCCCATCTTCGGCTCGATGCGGCCGTTCTTCTTGCGCCGCCATCCGCCATTCCATTTCTTCTGGTTTTCCCATTCTTTTGGGTAGCCCACCCCAGGCTTGGTCTCGACATTGTTGAACCAGGCGTATTCGACGCCTTCCCGGTTGGTCCAGACGTTCTTGCAGGTGACGGAGCAGGTGTGGCACCCGATGCACTTGTCGAGATTCAGCACCATCGCGATCTGAGCACGGATTTTCATTCTGCAGCCTCCTTCGGCGCTTCGGACGCGAGCGGCCCTTCGAGCCAATCGACATTGGCCATCTTGCGGACGACGATGAATTCGTCGCGGTTGGAACCCACCGTGCCGTAATAGTTGAATCCATAGGCCTGCTGGGCGTAGCCACCGATCATGTGGGTAGGTTTCAACACCGTTCGGGTAACCGAGTTGTGGATGCCGCCGCGGTGGCCGGTCATCTCCGATCCCGGCGTGTTCACGATCTTCTCCTGGGCGTGATACATCATCATCATACCCGGCTTGACCCGCTGGGAGACGACAGCACGCGCGGTGAGCGCGCCGTTGATGTTGAAGACCTCGACCCAGTCATTGTCGACCAGGCCGGCCGTCTTGGCGTCGGTCTCGGAGATCCACACCACCGGGCCGCCGCGGTTGAGCGTCAGCATTAGAAGATTGTCCGAGTAGGTGGAATGGATGCCCCATTTCTGGTGGGGCGTGATGAAGTTGAGGACGATTTCCTTGTGCCCGTTGGGACGGACATCCTTGATACCCGGGATCGTCTTGAGATCGACTGGCGGCTTCCAGGTGACGAGCCCCTCGCCGAAGGCCCTCATCCACAGGTGATCCTGGTAGAGCTGCTGGCGGCCGGTCAATGTCCGCCACGGGATCAATTCGTGGACGTTGGTATAGCCGGCGTTGTAACAGACCTTCTCGCTTTCGATGCCGGACCATGTCGGCGAAGAGATGATCTTGCGCGGCTGTGCCTGGATATCGCGGAAGCGGATCTTCTCGTCTTCCTTCGGCAAGGCAAGGTGTGCATGTTCACGGCCGGTGATTTCCGACAAGGCCTCCCAGGCCTTGATCGCGACCTCGCCATTGGTCTCCGGCGCCAGCATGAGAATGACCTCGCAAGCGTCGATGTCGGTCTCGATCTTCGGCAAGCCCTTGCCCGCACCATCGAGATGGACGCCGTTCAGCGCTCCGAGCGCCTCGACTTCGTGCTTGGTGTTCCAGGCGATGCCTTTGCCCCCGTTGCCGATTTTTGTCATCAACGGCCCCAGCGCCGTGAACTGGGCGTAGAGATTGGGGTAATCGCGGGTTACGAGCATCACCGACGGCATTGTCTTGCCCGGGATTGGCTCGACTTCGCCGAGCTTCCAGTCCTTCACGTCGAGGGCCTGGGCCATCTCGGCCGGGCTGTCATGCTGGATCGGAGTGAGAACCACATCCTGCTCAACGCCTAACACCTCGCGGGATACTTCCGAGAAGGCCTTGGCGAGGCTCTTGTAAATCTCCCAGTCGGAGCGCGACTCCCAGGCAGGATCCACCGCCGCCGACAGCGGATGGATGAAGGGATGCATGTCGGACGTGTTGAGGTCGTTTTTCTCGTACCAAGTGGCAGTTGGCAGTACAATGTCGGAATAGACGCAGGTGGTCGACATGCGGAAGTCGAGCGTGACCAGGAGGTCGAGTTTTCCCTGCGGCGCCGTCTCGTGCCAGACGACTTCGGTGTTGCGGACCGCCCCTTCCGCGCCGAGGTCCTTACCCATCACACCATGGGTGGTGCCGAGCAAATGCTTGAGGAAATATTCGTGACCCTTGCCGGATGAGCCGAGGAGATTTGAGCGCCAGACGAACATGTTGCGCGGCCAGTTGTCGGGATCGTCGGGATCATGGCAGGAGAGTTCCAGTTCACCGGATTTCAGCGCCTTGACGACATAGTCCTTCGGCTCAAGGCCGGCGGCTTTGGCCTTGGCAGCGATCGTCAGCGGATTCTGCTTCAACTGGGGCGCCGAGGGGAGCCAGCCCATACGCTCGGCGCGAACATTGTAGTCGATGAAACTCTTGTTCCAATCACCCTCGGGCGCGGTCGGCGACAGTATTTCGGCAGCCGTCAGGGTCTCGTAGCGCCACTGGTCGGTCTGCGCGTAGAAGAAGGACGTCGAGTTCATGTGCCGGGGTGGCCGGCTCCAATCGAGCGCGAAAGCAAGCGGTGTCCAGCCTGTCTGCGGCCGCAGTTTCTCCTGTCCGACATAGTGCGACCAGCCGCCGCCCGACTGGCCGATGGCGCCACAGAAGACCAGGAGATTGATGATCCCCCGGTAGGTCATGTCCATGTGGTACCAGTGGTTCACGCCGGCGCCGAGGATCACCATCGAACGGCCGTCGGTTTTCTCCGCGTTGGTGGCAAACTCACGGGCAACGGTGATGATCGCGTCGCGCTTTACCCCGGTAATGCGCTCCGCCCAGGCGGGCGTGAACGGCACGTCTTCGTCATAGCTCTTGGCCACGTGATCGCCGCCGAAACCCCGGTCGAGGCCGTAATTGGCCATCATCAGGTCGTGGACGGTGGCGACTGCGACCTGGGAGCCGTCGCTCAGCTTGATCCGCCGGACCGGAAGGTTGCGGGTGAGAATTTCACCGTGATCGGTCGACACGAAATGCTCGGTGGCGCGTCCGCCAAAATACGGAAAATCGACAGGCACGATCTTGGATTTCTTGCCAGCAAGCGTCAGCCTGAGCCGAATGCTCCGGCCTTCGCCATCCTTCTCCTCAAGGTTCCATTTGGCGCCCTCGCCCCAGCGATAGCCGATCGAACCGCGCGGCGAGACGAGTTTATCCGTAGTCTCGTCGATCGCGACTGTCTTCCATTCCGGATTGTTGCTCTCGCCCAGACCACCAGCGATCTCGGAAGCCCGTAGGAGCCGTTCCGGAACGAACCGACCATCGCGTTCCGTGAGGCGAACCAGGAACGGCAAGTCGGTGTACTTGCGGGCGTAGTCGTCGAAATACGGAACCGTGCGATCGAGGTAATATTCGCGAAGAATGACGTGGCCCATGGCCAGAGCCAGTGCAGCGTCAGTCCCCTGCTTCGGGTTGAGCCAGATATCGGCAAATTTGGTCGCCTCGGCGTAGTCTGGGCTGACGACCGCACTTTTCGTGCCCTTGTAACGCACTTCGGTATAGAAGTGCGCATCGGGGGTGCGTGTTTGCGGGACGTTGGAGCCCCAGACGATGATGAAGCCTGCATTGTACCAGTCGGCGCTTTCAGGAACGTCGGTCTGCTCGCCCCAGGTCTGGGGGCTCGCCGGCGGCAGATCGCAATACCAGTCGTAGAATGACATGCATACGCCACCCATCAGCGACAGGTAGCGGGAGCCTGCTGCATACGAGACCATCGACATGGCCGGGATCGGCGAGAAGCCAATGACACGGTCGGGACCATGAGCCTTTACTGTATAGGCATTGGCCGCCGCGATGAGTTCGTTCACCTCGTCCCAAGTGGCGCGCACGAACCCACCGTGGCCGCGGATGGAGATGTAGGATTGCCGCTTGTCAGCATCCTTGACGATCGAGGCCCATGCAGCAACGGGCGGCATCGTGGAACGAGCGGCCCGCCACAGCTTTAGCAGCCGACCGCGGATCATCGGGTATTTCACCCGCGCGCCGGAATAGAGGTACCAGCTATATGAGGCACCACGCGCGCAGCCGCGCGGTTCATGGTTGGGAAGATCGGGCCGCGTGCGTGGATAGTCGGTCTGCTGTGTCTCCCAGGTGACGATGCCGCCTTTGACGTAAATCTTCCACGAGCAGGAGCCGGTGCAGTTTACGCCATGGGTGGAGCGCACGATCTTGTCGTGCTGCCAGCGCTTGCGGTAGCCGTCCTCCCATGAGCGATCCTCGTTGGTGACGATGCCGTGGCCGTCGGAGAAACTGTCGACGGTCTTCCGGAAGAAGGTTAGCCGGTCGAGAAAATGCGACATTGCTTTTGCCTTTGATTATTCGGCTGCGGCCGGTTGGACGGATGCGCCACGCTTGGCACGCTCGATGTCGTGAAGAAGGCCGCCCTTGCGGGTGTAGACGGCCCAAGTGATGACGAGGCAGCTGACGTAGAAGATCAAGAACCCCCAGAGCGCGGCGCTCGGCCCGCCCGTCAAGGCGATCGAACTGCCATAGCTCTTCGGGATGAAGAAGGCGCCGAAGGCTGCGATCGCTGACGTAAAGCCGGTGATGGCGGCGGACTCCTTCTCCGCCTGCCGACGGCGCGTCTCTGCATCTGCCGTGGGCATTAAGCGGCCCATCTCCTTGGCCATGATCACCGGGATCATCTGGAAGGTGGAGGCATTGCCGACACCGGTGGCGAAGAACAGCAGCAGGAACGCAGCGAAGAAGCCAAGGAATGCGCCAGGTTGATCCTTGATGCCAATGAACCACAAAACCCCTGCTGCACCCGCGATCATTAGGACGAAGACCCAGAATGTGACTCGCGCGCCGCCATATTTGTCTGCCAGCCACCCGGTGCCCGAGCGCGACAGGGCGCCGACAAGCGGGCCAAGAAAGGCGAACTGAAGCGCGTTGACGTCTGGGAACAACATTTTCGTGAGCAGCGGGAATCCGGCCGAATAGCCGATGAAAGACCCAAAAGTTCCAGTGTAGAGCCAGCACATGATCCAATTGTGCCGGCGCTGGAAGATCACAGCCTGTTCCGTGAAGGATGCCTTGGCCGAAGCGATGTCGTTCATGCCGAACCAGGCTGCAAAAGCCGAGATCGCAATAAACGGCACGAAGACGAAGCCGGCATTCTGCAGCCATAAGGGCGCCTCGCCCGTCGGTCCCTTGACCATGGCCGGATCGCCACCGAACCAGCCGAATATCCCGGCGGTGATAGCGAGCGGCACGACGAACTGGACGACGCTGACGCCGAGATTGCCAAGGCCAGCATTGAGCGCAAGCGCATTGCCTTTTTCCGCCTTCGGGAAGAAGAAGGAGATATTGGCCATGGACGAGGCGAAGTTGCCGCCGCCAAGGCCGCAAAGCAACGCCAGCATCAACAGCACGACATAGGGCGTGTCAGGATTCTGCACTGCATAACCTATCCCGACCGCCGGGATGAGGAGCGACCATGTCGTTAGGGTCGTCCAGAGCCTGCCGCCGAAAATCGGCACCATGAAGGAATAGAAGATGCGCAGCGTCGCGCCCGAGATTCCGGGCAGAGCTGCAAGCCAGAAGAGCTGGTCGGTGGTGAAGGTGAAGCCCACAAGCGGAAGCTTGGCGACGACGACGGACCATACCTGCCAGATGGCAAAAGAAAGGAGAAGCGCCGGGATCGAAAGCCATAGGTTGCGGCGTGCGATGCGGTGGCCGCTTTCAGCCCAGAATACCTTGTCCTCCGGACGCCAGTCCGTGAGAGCATCACCCGATCGGGCTCCTGTCACGGGCTTGGGCATGCCCTGCATTTCGGGGAACGGCGGGAGCTTGGCGAGGGCTTCACCGGCGACTCCACGTTCCATCTGGCGGATGGCCACGTGCATCCACAGGAGTGCACCAGTGACCAGCACAAAGAGCGCCATGAAGCAGCTCGTCCACAGGCCGGTGAGGTCAAGCAGCAAACCGAACAGGATCGGCAGCAGGAAGCCGCCCAGGCCGCCGATCATCCCGACGAGGCCGCCGACCGAGCCCACATGCTCGGGATAGTAGACCGGGATGTGCTTGTAGACCGCAGCCTTGCCGAGAGCCATGAAGAAGCCCAGCACAAAGATCGTGATGACGAAGCCGACGAGACTCATCTCCAGGTGGAAGGACGTCGCACCCTTGAGGCCATGAATCACGTAGTCCGTCGGCGGATAGGACAGGATGAACGTCGCCACGACCGAGACCAGGAAGGTCCAATAGAGCACGCGGCGCGCGCCAAAGCTGTCGGACAGGTGTCCACCATAGGCCCGAAAGAGACTCGCCGGCACCGAGAAGAAAGCTGCAATCATGCCGGCCGTCTTGATGTCGAGGCCGTAGACGTTGATGAGATATTGCGGCAGCCAGAGCGCGAGCGCGACGAAGGCGCCGAAGACGAAGAAATAGTAGAGCGCGAAGCGCCAGATCTGCACGTTCTTCAGGGGTTCAAGTTCGAGCCAGGCACTTTTTGGCTTTATGCCGGACTGCCGCCGCTCGACGATAATGGGGTCGTCCTCCGTCGTTAGCCAGAAGATGACGGCCATGACAACGAGGGCTGCGGCCCAGACTTGCGCCACGACCTGCCATCCGAAGGCTACGAGCACGAAAGGGGCAAGGAACTTGGTGACCGCGGCACCGACATTGCCCGCGCCAAAGATGCCAAGCGCTGTCCCTTGCCTTTCCGGCGGGAACCAGCGCGACACATAAGCAACGCCAACGGCAAAAGAGCCGCCGGCTATGCCGACGCCGAGGGCAGCCAACAGCATTTGCGGATAGGTGTGAGCATAGGACAGCAGAAAGGTCGCGACAGCGGCGGCGAGCATGTTCGCCGTGAAGACGATCCGGCCGCCATAGCGGTCCGTCCAGATACCCAGCACGACCCTAATGAGAGAGCCCGTAAGAATTGGCGTGCCGACAAGCAAGCCGAATTGCGTTTCGCTGAGGCCAAGTTCCTGGCGCATGCGAATGCCGATGATGGAGAAGATGGTCCAGACGGCGAAGCAGACCGTGAATGCTGCCGTGCTCGCACCCAGGATTTGACCGGACTTCGGATACACAGTCGTTTGCATCGTCGACGGCCCCTTTGACAGTTGGTCCATGGGAGCGGAAACATGTCCGCCCAAAGCCAAAATGGCCAAACTGGCGCCCTGCGACATTGATCTAGGTCAAGGACTGCTGTGACTTCTGTCACGAATGATGCGGCAGTGTGGGAGAGCCGCGATCGAGGGGACAATCTGTTGCATGGAATGACGGATGAGGAAGTGGCACCGGAAGCGCTGCGGCTGTTTCGGGCGCTGTCCGTAGCCATGCGCACCGACCTGCTACGAAACGCCGTGGTGCACAGTGTAGCCTCAGGCACCGTTTTGTTCGAGCAAGGCGATGTGCCGACCTTCCAGCTGATCGTGCTGGCAGGATCCGTGCAATTGTTTGGACGATCAGCCGACGGTCGAGAAGTGCTGATCGAGGCCGTTCGGTCCCAGGACCTCGTTATCCCTGCCGCTGTCTTGACCGGGGCGCCCTACCTCATGCAGGCCCGGGTGCCTGAGCCTTCGCGCCTTCTGTTGATTCATGCGGCGGCGTTTCGGGCGGCCGTGGAGACGAACCCCCTGCTGGCACAGGCGGTGATCGGAAGCCTCGCACAACAGTTTCGACGTATGGTTCGGCAGATCAAAAGTCTCAAGTTGAGGACCGCGATACAGCGTGTCGGGTGTTACCTCTTGGCCCTGTCACAGAAGCAGCGTACTCCAGACAAAGCGGTCCTGCCGTTTGAGAAGATGCTGATTGCCTCCGAACTTGGCATAACTCGAGAATCCTTTTCGCGTGCGTTGTCCAGCCTGAGCAACTCAGGCATTCAAGTCCATGGCCAAATTGTCGTAATTCATGACGCTCTTCGGCTGGCTGCCGAATGCGGATACGACCCCGTTACCGACGGGCCAGATACCGATGACTTCGTCGTCTGATTGACCAAAGTTGCGGCAATCACCGCTTTCGGTTGATCCAAGTCAACGCCTGTCCGTCACTCTTGCCGTCACCTCAACCAGTTGAGGGAGGAGAACAGGTGTGCCAACGGACAGCTCGACGATCACCATCTTAGTGTTGGATGTCTTTGCCTTCCTCGCGGTGCTGGCGTACGCCTCTTTCGAATCGCGTCATAAGTCACGCAAACAGCGCCGTGCGACGATCAAAACGGATTTGGACAAAGAACCTCGCCAGAATTCAATCAAGCCGAAAGTCTGAAGCGCCAAAGATGAGATGGCGACCTGTTATCAGGGGAACCTTAAGGATAGGTCCTTGCTCATCCCACTCCTGCACCGGTGGCCCTGCAACGTACGGATGCATCTTCAACACGGTCTGCCAGATGGTGGGAAAGTCCGCACCTTTGCTGCGCGTAAAGTTGCACTCCCTGACTAGCCTGGAAACGACATCGGCCATTGGGCGCGACCTCTTCGATAAACTGCTGAATCTTCGAAGACACTTTGATCTCGGTCACCGCATTGATCTCGATCAAAATGAGCCGACATTTCTCGCCCGAGCGGCCTAACTTCACTCGCGTCTTTGATGCGCATCAAAGACGCGACTGTCATCGGCTGCCACTGTTTCGGCGATGAAGCGGAGCTCCATCCTATCGAAAGAACTCGAGATTGCAGGCGACACATGACTACGAACAGCAACGGCACTCTTTCCACACGCACAGGATTTCGCTTCGAGATACGCCGCGCACGGCCCGAAGACGAGCCTGCTTTGGCAGAGTTCTTCTCCCATGTGACGCCGGATGATTTGCGGTTTCGCTTTCTCGGCGGGCTGAAGGTGGTCTCGCATGAGCGGCTCGTCGCGATGACGCGTTCGGACGATGCGGATATACACAACTTCCTTGCCTTTTCGATGAACGGGTTGCTGATCGCCGTTGCGATGTTGGCATGCGATCAGCCTCGTCGGCACGGAGAAGTCGCGATCTGCACTCGCGAAGATCACAAGCACCTGGGCGTCAGCTGGGAGTTGCTCTCATACATCGCGAAATATGCCGAGGGGCTAGGCCTCGACGCTATCGAGTCGATCGAGAGCCGCGAAAACCGCGCCGCGATCGAACTCGAGCGCGATATGGGCTTCACCGTGACGGCCTACCCCGATGATCCGACGCTTGTTCTGGTTCGGCGACAGCTGGGTTGCGCGGCACCTTGTTGAAGCAACGGCCAGCAGAATACCCGTCGAGTTGGGGATGAAACATGGGGCCATTTCGCAACCGGCGCGATCGGCTGACATCAGAGGCGGCCCCCAGTTTCAACAAAACGTTGTGTTCTTTGCGCTGGCGCAAAGAAGCGGCTGATCCCGCAAATAAGTAGACAACTCCGATCATGTTTGTCGGTTCACCTGACCCGGTTCCGGGATATGTCGGAACCCGTTTCGTTGCCGATCCGGAAATATCAGCCGAAGGCAAGGATCGTCGCCGTCGATAGCAAGGAGCAGTCAATGTCTCGTCAGTTGATCATATTTTCATCCATCGCAGCTCTGCTGGTGGCCGCTTCAGGAGCTTGCGCGCTGGAATACCCCATCGGCCAACCTAACCTGATGAACGGCATGGAGGTTGCCGCCGTCTATCTGCAGCCGATCGAGATGGAGCCAGCTCACATCATGAGGCCCGCGGCCGATTCCGATATGCATCTGGAGGCCGATATCCATGCCACGCGTGACAATGCCAATGGCTTTGCCGAAGGCGATTGGATCCCCAACCTTAGAATCGAATATCTGCTGACCAAGCTCGATGGCAATCAGAAGGTGGGCGGCGTTTTCATGCCCATGGTGGCCAGCGACGGTCCGCATTATGGCGATAACGTGAAGCTGATGGGACCAGGCAAATACAGCCTTCAACTTAGCGTTACCTCTGAAGGGTCCGACGCGTCCTCGCATTTCGGAAGACATGTCGACAAGGAGACGGGTGTCGGAGTTTGGCCCGAGACCTTTCACGTCGAATACGAATTCACCTATGCCGGCGTCGGCAAGAAGGGCGGTTACTAGACCCTGGGTCAGCTGCCCGCTTCGAAATTTGTAGCTCCTTCTGCATTGCAATCTTCCGGCTCCTTGAGCGCAACGCAGAGCGACAAAACAGGACAGACAGCCGAAAATGACCGCCTTCCTCCATTCGACGCTGGTCGCCATTGCGATCTGCCTTCTGGCAACCGCGCACCCCGCATCCGCTGATGAATATCCGAGCTTCGTCGTCGAACTCAGCGATGGCGCGATCACGCCGCGATCAATCGAGGTGCCGGCCAACGCACGCTTCAAACTGGAGCTTCGCAATACCGGCTCCAGTCCTGCCGAATTCGAAAGCGTTGAGCTGCGCAAGGAGAAGGTGCTGGGACCCGGCGTCACATCCTTCGTCGTCATCCAGCGTCTTGATCCCGGCGAGTATCGCTTCTTCGACGATTTTCATCCCGGCATGCCGCCCGCCATACTCATCGCCAAGGAGCCTGCGATCCAATGACCGCTCTCTTCGGACAGGTCGCCTTCGTGGTTTGGCGCGAGAGCATGGAGGCACTTCTGGTCGTCGGCATCCTGCAGGGATGGCTGACGCATCACGCTGGCGCGAGAGCCACAACCGGACGATATTTCCTTTGGGCCGGCGTCGCCGCAGGCATCGCCGGGGCCGCCCTTCTGGCTTTGGTCATCCTGTCCTTGGCGAGCCTGCTCGAAGGAGACCGAGAAGATTATTTTCAGATCGCCATGGCCGGACTGGCCGCCCTGCTCATACTGCAGATGGTCGTCTGGATGCACAGGCAAGGCAGGGGACTGAAGCAGGAACTTGAACGCGGCGCAGAGCGCGCGCTGACTGGCCGCAACTGGTTGGGGCTTTTCTTCCTGGCTGCTATCGCTGTGATGCGGGAAGGCAGTGAAACGGTTGTTTTCCTCTACGGCCTTTTGGCATCGGCGAGCGAAACGACATTGCCCGGGACACTTATGGCCATCGTCGCGGGGTTCGCTTTTGCTGCCGCGCTCTATTGGCTGATTCAAGTGGCCGCCAGGCGCTTCCCCTGGTCTATATTCTTCCGCGCCACGGAGATCCTTCTGTTGGCGCTGGCCGCATCATTAATGATGGCTGCTCTTGACCGCGCCATGGGGCTGGAACTCATCCCGCCGCTATCCGGATCTCTGTGGGACACGTCCTGGCTTCTGGACGATACGGGTAGGCTCGGCGGCATTGTTGCCGCCATGACAGGCTATCGCGCTCGGCCCGAACTGATGACGGTCCTGGTTTACGCGCTTTACTGGATCGCCACCGTCGCACTGCTGCGATCAGCGCGGCCTCATCCCGCAGAACGCGCGCCATGACGATACGGGTCGCGCCGCAACGACACGTTCAGCCCGTCCCGCCGAGCGACGTCTGGCAGAGGCTTGCGGATTGGCTGCGTCGCAATCAACGGTCGATCCGGGTCGCACAATGGTCCGTCGTGCTGATCTACGCGATCCTGCTCGTCGTTCCCGTCTTCCTGCCTCTTCCGGACGACATGGCCTATTTGTGGACCAATTTCACCCGCTTTGCGCAGTTTGCCTTCTGGGGTGTCTGGTGGCCGCTCGTGCTCTTGAGCACCGCGCTCGTCGGGCGGATGTGGTGCGGCATTCTCTGTCCGGAAGGAGCGATAACCGAATTCGTCAGCGGACGTGGGCTTGGGAGAGCGATCCCGCGCTGGATGATGTGGCCCGGCTGGCCCACGATCGCCTTCGCCTGCACAACGTTGTACGGCCAGATGACGAGCGTCTACCAGTACCCCGGTCCAACGCTCCTGATTCTCGGCGGCTCGACTTTGGCGGCCGCCGTGATCGGTTATCTCTACGGGCGCAACAAGCGCGTGTGGTGCCGCTATCTCTGTCCGGTCAGCGGTGTCTTTGGCCTACTGGCTAAGCTGGCTCCGCTGCATTTCCGTGTAGATCCGCAGCTCTGGCAACAGTCCCAGCTCTCCGGGATCAAGCCCGGGGCTGTCAATTGCGCGCCGCTGGTGCCGTTCCGTACCATGCGCGGTGCCGCCGACTGTCACATGTGCGGACGGTGCAGCGGTTTTCGCGGGGCAATCCGTCTGGCTCGCCGTTCGCCGAACCATGAGATTGTTCATGTTGCCGGGAACGCAGCCAAACCCTGGGAGACGGTACTGATCGTCTTCGGCCTTATGGGTCTGGCCGTTGGCGCATTTCAATGGTCTGTCAGTCCTTGGTTCGTTACCGCCAAGCAGTGGATAGCGGGGTGGTTGGTCGATAGCGGGGTGATCTGGCCGCTCGAAGCCACGGCGCCTTGGTGGATGCTCACCAACTATCCTCAGAGGAGCGATGTGATGACGCTCCTCGACGGGGCGCTGCTCGTCGGCTACGTGCTTGCGACGGCTATCGCCTGCGGCACGTTGACGGCATCGATGCTGGCATTTGCCACACGTAGCCTCGGTCCATGGCAGCCAGCCCGATTTCATCACCTTGCCCAAGCACTGATACCCTTGGCCGGCGCTGGGGTCTTTCTCGGCCTGTCCGCGCTAACGGTCAGCCAGCTTCGTTCGGACGGCATCGGACTTTCATTCGTCGGCCCCCTGCGCGCCACGATGCTCGCGCTGGCGACTATCTGGTCCGGAGTGCTTTGTTGGCAGGTGACGGGTCTCTACAACCGGGAACCTGGCCGACGAGTGCTCGCGATATTCTTCATCGGGTTGACCATGATCGTCACCGACGTCGGCTGGCTTCTGCTTTTCTGGGTCTGGTGAGCCGGCATCATCTCACATGTGCGGTATGAGCACTCCACGAAAGGCCACCAGAAACAGACCGAAGGCGATAACCCAAAAGGTGCTTGAAAGGCTGGTTAAAGCGGCGCCATAGCTGGGCAGCAAGTCGACCAGAAGGCGCGACAGGCAGCAAATCGTCATCGCCACGAACGCACCGGTCGCCAGCGCCGAAGCCGCGAAGGCGCGGCGGCTGTGCTTGCGGATCATGCTCGCCATGACAGCGAGGGCCATCGTGCCGATGGCACCGATTGTCCATGCATGAACCGCAGCCGCCTGTCCCAGCCATTCCGGTGCTAGAATGTGGATCGCCAGAAGTCCGAAACCCACGATGATCCAGCCATATCCTATATGAAGGGCAAGAACCGTCGCCGAGGCTGCGCTTCGCCAGCCGTTCCATTGGGCGGCTCGCATGGTCTGACCGCAGGCGGCAAGCGCACACGCAACGCCGGTGAGTTGTGCCTGCGGCGCAACAATCCACAAACCAAAGGCGCACGCTGCCACGACCGCCACCGCGCACTCCAAAACGGCGGACCGATCGATGAATATCCGGCCGCCGGCGCTCTCGACATAGGCCACCGTCAAAGCCGGCACCACCCGTCCTCCGATGATCATGATGAGGCCGATGATCGAAGCCAAGGCCAACCGCAGCGCGAATTCTACTTGATAGGACGCTGCTACAAGCGTGTTGCCACCGCAAAAGACAAGCAGCAGAAACAGTATCTTCAGGTTGCGGCGGTCGCGGCTCGCGATCACCCGTCCCGCCGCGATCAAGAGGAGCGTCAGCACCAAAAACGCAGAGAGGGCAAGGCCGGCCGAATGCGACAGAAACAGGAAAGTCCCCCGGCTGCACAGCCATAGAGCAACCAGCAAACGCGTGGTAAGTGGGGAGACTGCGCGTCGTCCTGTCCATCGGGGCAGCGCCGTCAACAAAAAGCCAGTCAAAATGGCTGGAACCATTCCAAAAAAAAGCACGTCGCGATGCCAATCGCCGGGAGATATCCCGGTCGGGCCGATGGCCTGTATTCCGAACGCTGACGGCAGCCAGACCGCCGCGCCTACAATCGCGTCCAACCCCGCGATTAGAAAAAATGGCCGAAACGGCGCCGACATCTGCCTCTGCTTCGCGTCGAAAGCAAGCACACTCCCGTCGGCAACCATGCAACAATTCCTCTACGGGGATGACTGACACGACACCCTCGTGCCGCTTCTCAACTCACAAGATCGGCGGTCGGAAAAAACTCAATCCGAAGGCAATACCGTCGATGATCGGTCTGCGTGTTTGCTCCAGCGCAAACAGGCTGCAAAATGGTCGATTATAATCAAAACAATTTTCGAGACCGCGTCTGCCCACTGACAAGGCGCACGGCGTCCGGTCGCGTTGCGACCGGCTGCGAAATGTCTGCCCTAGGAGCGAAGAAGATGAGACAAAACGTTCCATTGAGTAGTATTGACGACGGTTCCCGGCGCTTTGCCGACATGGCCGTTGTCGGCAGGCTGGCAAATTTGATCAAGGACGCCCGGCTCGATTGTGAGTGCCGTTCCAGGCTCGACGAAACGCTGGCGCGATTTACGGCTCTGGAAGTCCGGCGCGCGGCACGCGAGCATCTTGCCAACGCCCGCAGTCAGCGCGAGCGCATCGAAGCCATTCTCTTCTTCCTGCAGGATCTCGATGAAATGGGCGCAGCCGAACGGGATCGCAGCGTCTACATGGATCTCGCTCTCCTGTTTGACGATATCGCGAGCACCGCAAAGGAGGGTGCATTTTCGATGCGGCAACTCAGTTTATCTCCGGTGCAGACGGGCCATAGGTGATCAGCGGCAAGAACTGGTGAAGGCTTGAGGCGGCCCTGCCAACCCGGTTCCGCCGATCGCGGTCCAAAACAGGGCCCGCGGCCACCTCCGGCATGGGTGAAACTCAACACATTTCACAAAGGAGAAATCGCGTGAAGAAATGCATGATGCCAACAGTCGCCATGGTCCTCTTCGCCGCACCGGCGCTTGCGACGGGAATGCATTCCGGCACTCATGACGGCCATGAAATGATGATTATCGGTCAGCCGGGCATGGCGGCCAAAGCAGACCGTACCATCGCGATCAGCATGGTCGAGAACGAAGATGGATCGATGGCGTTCGATCCGGTCTCAGTCACAGTGAAACAGGGCGAGACGGTGCGCCTGGCCTTCACCAATGAAGGCGAATACGACCACGAATTTGTCATGGACACGCATGAGCAGGTGATGGAGCATAAGGCCGGGATGGAGAGGCTTCCCGACATGGAACACGCCGACCTCAATGCGATCCGCATCGGTCCCCAAGGAAAAGGCGAGATCGTCTGGGCCTTCACCAGCGTTGGCAAGTTCGAGTTCGCCTGCCTGATGCCGGGTCATTTTGAGCTTGGAATGAAGGGGGCCCTCACGGTCACTGCCAACTGAGTCTTGAGGTGACAAGATCGGTCGATCGACGTGTGCGACCTCTTTTCGTAGAGCTCGACATCACTGCGCAGGTTGAGGTCTTCCTATCTCGATCAGCCATTCTGGTGGCCCCGTTCTAAGGCAAACCCAGATGTGTTCGCCAGCAAAGAACGCTTCGAACTGACGCCTGAGTCTATCAGGATCGAAATCGAGAACGACCACAAATGTCTGACCGGGTTTGAGTCCGTCGAACATTGACAATACAGCGGACTGCTTCCTTTCAGGTGGAAGTTTCCGTACGTCATATGTCGCGCCTTTCGACGTCTGCAAATTCATTGCTATCCTTGCACGTTGAGCCAATCCATCAGGATGATCACGCGGCGGCGACTTTCTTTTCGCCCCAACGCGTAAGCTTGTCGCCCGGGTCAACGCCCGCCCAGCCAATCAATCGGGCAGCCATCTCGACCACCATTTCCTCGATCGAGGCAAGCTTGACATAGAACGGCGGTACTGGCGGTGCGATGACTGCGCCCATCCGTGCTAGTCTCAGCATCGCGTCGAGGTGCCCTTCATGGAGCGGCGCCTCGCGTGGAACAATGACCAGCCGGCGCTTTTCCTTCAGGACGACATCGGCGGCCCTGGTGAGAAGATTGTCGCCTAAACCGTGCGCCATAGCCGCCAAGGTCCGCATCGAACAGGGAACGACGATCATGCCATCCGTTCTGAAAGAGCCGCTGGCGATTGGTGCGGCCAGGTCCTGATAGGAATACGCGTGGTTGGCGAGGGAGGTCAGTTGGGCAAGGCCGTCGGTGCCGAGCTCATGTGGGATGGCCAATCGCGCGCCCTTGGAGACGACGAGATGCGTCTCCACCCCGGCCCTGACCAGCTGACGTATGGTCTCCAGCGCGAGCACGGAGCCGGATGCACCAGTGACACCGACTATCAACCGTTTGGTCATTGTTGCCCCTGAGCGATTGTCTGCGAAAAAAACTCGTTCCATCGTTGGGATACCTGCTCCTCGATATGAGTTGACATCGTCAGCTCCTTTCCCCATTCGCGAGAGGTCTCGGACCCAATCTTGCGCGTCGCATCGAACCCGATCTTTCCCCCAAGCCCTTCGAGCGGCGACGCGAAATCGAGCTGATCGATAGGGGTTCGATCCACCTGCATCAGATCGCGCGAGGGATCCATCCGGGTGGCGACCGCCCACATCACGTCCGGCCATGATCGAATGTCGATATCGTCATCCACCACGATGACCATCTTGGTCATCGAAAACTGCGGCAGCAGGGACCAGAATCCCATCATCACGCGCCTGGCCTGTCCGGCATACTTCTTGGCGATCGAGATGACCGCAATCCTGTAGGAGCAGGCTTCCGGCGGAAGCCACACATCAACGATTTCCGGTATCTGCTGGCGCAGGAGCGGCTTGTACACATCGAGCAGTGCCTCGCCGAGAACCGAGGGCTCGTCGGGCGCGCGCCCGGTGAACGTGGTCAGGTAATTTGCCCCGTCGCGAACGCGAACGCGCTTGAGGTTGAATACGGGGTATCGCTCCGGCGCGTTGTAATATCCCGTGTGATCGCCGAAAGGGCCCTCCAGCGCAGTTTCCGTTGAAGAGACGGCACCTTCAAGCACGATTTCCGCACTGGTTGGCACGTGAAGCATGATGCTCTTGCAGGGCGCCAATCCGACTCGGCGATTATTGATCATTCCGGACAGTGCCAGCTCCGACACGCCTTCAGGCGCCGGCATCACCGAGGCGATCAACGTCGCGGGATCTGCCCCGATGACGACCGCCACCGGCGTCTCTAGGCCCCTCGCCTGCCATATCCGATGGTGGGCTGCTCCGCCTCGCATGGGAAGCCATCTTATGATCGCACGATCACGGGCTAGCACCTGCATCCGATATATGCCCAGATTGTATGTGCTCGGGTCGTCCTCGCCAGGCGGGCGAGTAATGACCACTGGCCATGTTATTAGGGGGCCGGCGTCTCCCGGCCAACAAGTCTGGACGGGAAGAAGCGAAAAATCCGGATCGGCATCTCGCCACTCTCTAGGCGGGGAGACTATCTTCGGCCGCGCCACAAGTGCACCGCGCGCTGCAGGCAACATCTGTCGAGCCTGACGAAGGTTCTGTGGGGCCTGAGGCGATCTCATCCACGCAAGGAGAGCGCCCAGGGTCTCCAGACCGTGGAGGTCGGTGCCAAGGCCCCAGGCTACACGTTCCCGGGTGCCGAAAAGATTTGCGACGACGGGGAAGGCTGACCTGACGCCGCGATCGTCGACAGGCGCCGTCAGGCGGAGCGCCGGGCCTTTCGAGGCAATCACCCGCTTGTGTATCTCGGTCAGTTCGAGTCGGGTCGAAACAGGCACGCCAACCTCACGAAGCTGTCCGTTCCGATCGAGGAACGAAAGGAATGAGCCGAGATCTGAAAACAAGGGAAGGCAGCGGTGATGCATGGCGAGATCCGGCCCGACCGGTTCGTCGGCGAACAATTCTGGCATCAGGTCTGACGAAGAACTTTGCGCTAGCGCAAAGAGCGAACGATCCGTCCACGCTATTTTCCCTCTCACAACGTTCCGAGGAAGGCGATCGAGGCAAAGGATTTCACATGGCAGGCAATCTCATCAGCGGAACTGTCGAAGCTTGGCGGTCCGTAATTTCCCTTCTCACGGATCGCCGGCGGAGCAGAGCAGCGACAAGAGAATTTTGGGCAATGGGTTTGGATGAGTGCACAGGCATCTTGAATGACATCGGTCTATCGCGAAGCGAATTCGACGAAGCCATGCGGCTACCTTACGCTTCGCAAGACCTGCTTTCTTCCGCGATGCGTTCGATTGACATCGATCCTGACAGCTTTCAATCGCTGGAAGCTGCGCACCGTTTCATGTCACGCATCTGCATCACCTGCCAGCATCGCCGCCAGTGTCATGGCCACCTGGCCGCCTTCGATTTCGAAAGTCACTATCAGGATTTCTGTCCCAACAGTGTGAATTTCGCGGACTTGCAGGCAGACGGACGCAGCCAGTCGATGGCCGGAAAGACCTGCTGAACGGTCTCATGTGGATAGGATGTACTGAATGGTGACGATTAGCACGGAACCGACATTGCCAGCGGTCATTCGTCATCTTTTCCCACCTTTTGCCGGACTTCCCCTCGGGCCGTTGCTGACGCTATCGTTGCGCTCGATGGCTAGGCGACAGCCCCGATTGTTCGACCGCCTGGGCGAACATCGAACAGCTTGCTATTTCATCAACCCGGTCGACCTCGCCTTCGCATTTGCCGTCGTACCGGACGCAGAGCGTTCGATCGTTCGTGTCGTCAGGAAAAGTGAGGCTGCGACATCAAGCGTCCAGATCAGGGGACCTATTCTAACACTGTTGAGCCTGCTCGACGGCACGCTGGATGGCGATGCGCTTTTCTTCAGCCGGATCATCTCGATCAGCGGCCGCACGGAGGCGGTGCTCGCGCTGAGGAACACAATCGAGGACGCCGAGCTTCGCCCCGCGGACCTACTCGGCCTGCGTGGCTTCCTAGCTCGTCTCGCCGATACGGGCATTCTCGGCGCATTGAGCGTTGCACGCCAAATGGCCAATCGAAATTCCAGACGCGAGGCGCCGGAGGCATGACAAGCGAACGCATGGAACTTGTCTGCCCGGCCGGAACCCCCGCTACATTGAGGGCAGCCGTCCAGGCAGGCGCGGACGCAGTCTATTGCGGATTTCGCGACGAAACGAATGCCCGGAATTTCCCGGGGCTCAACTTCTCCGGGGAAGAACTGGCCGAGGGCGTCCGCTTCGCGCATGACCACGGCAGCAAGGTTCTCGTCGCCATCAACACATTCGCGCGTGTCAACGATGTCGACCTGTGGAAAAAGGCCGCGGATACCGCGGCCGAATGCGGCGCAAATGCCATCATCGCGGCGGACATAGCCGTCCTTGATCATGTCGCCAAGAACCATAAACAAATTCGTCTTCATCTGTCGGTACAGGCTGCGGCAGCAACGCCGGAAGCAATCGGATTCTACGCGAAAAGTTTCGGAGTTCGTCGCGTCGTGCTGCCGCGGGTCCTTTCGGTTCAGGAGATCGCGGCGCTCAACTGCGCGATCGACGTGGAGACGGAAGCATTCGTGTTCGGCGGCCTTTGCGTGATGATCGAAGGCCGATGCTATCTCTCTTCATACGCGACGGGAAAATCGCCAAATCTGAATGGCGTCTGTTCGCCACCCGAAATGGTGAGTTACGACGACGAGCCGAACGGCACGGCGGCACGGCTTTCAGGGTTCACGATCGACCGCTGCGAGCCCGGCGAGCCAGTAGGCTATCCCACTTTGTGCAAGGGCAAATTCAAGGCCGGCGGCAAAACCTCCTATTTGTTCGAGGATCCCGTCAGCCTGAACGCTGGCGGGATGATTGCCGGGCTGAAGGCCGCCGGCGTAACCGCCTTGAAGATCGAAGGACGCCAGCGCGGCAAAGGTTATGTGACGGAAGTGGTCCGCGCCTTCCGGAAGGCCGTTGACGCGGTCGAGCAAGGCGGCGACGCCATCGAGATCGATCGGATTCTTGCTGGCCAGTCGGAAGGTTCCCGGCAGACGGCAGGAGCGTACAGCAAGAAGTGGAGATAGCACCTTGTCCGCAATTGCGTTGACGCTTGGGCCGGTCTTCTTCCACTGGTCGCCCAACCGCCTCTCGGACTTCTATCGCAGGATAGCAGACGAGGCTCCGATCGATCGGGTCCATATCGGCGAAGTCGTCTGCGGCAAGCGGATGCCGTTTTCCGACCCCGTCTGGCCTGAGATCATCGAACGCCTCGAGCGTGCCGGAAAGGAAGTGGTGCTGTCTACACTGGCAGCACCGGCGACCGTTCGGGAGCGCAGAAGCATCGAGGACCTCTGTGGCGACGATCGGCTGATCGAGATCAACGACGTCACCGCCCTGCCGTCACGCTCCGGCAAGCCCTTCGTGACAGGCCCGTTCCTGAACGTTTATAATGAGGCTTCCGCGCAATTCCTCATTCATCGCGGTGCCAAAACGATATGCCCGCCAGTGGAATTGTCGCTCGCCGCCATCGGCGCCATGGCCGGCGCATGTCCCGAGGCGGAATTCGAGATTTTCGTCTTCGGTCGGTTGCCGCTCGCGCTTTCCGGCCGATGCTACCACGCGCGCATCCACGGCCTTCACAAGGACTCCTGCCAGTTTACCTGCGAGAAAGACCCGGACGGTCTCGCTGTCGACACGCTCGACGAGCAGCAGTTCCTCGCGATCAATGGCGTGCAGACGCTCTCCAACCAGGTGCAGGCCTTCTGCCCCGCACCCGCGGATCTCATCTCCAGAGGCGTCCGGCGCATCCGCCTGTCTCCGCACACGTGCGACATGATCGAGGTGTCGAGCACCTATAGAGCGCTTGTCGACGAGGCGGAGGATCCCAAGGCTGCTCGCTTCATCCTCTCGTGCCTCGATCTGCCCGGCACGCTCGTCGATGGATACGCCCATGCCAGGCCCGGATGGCAAGCGACCGCTTCGATCTGAAGTTGGATCTCGAACGGAAAAAATGACCCAGATTGCAATCGTTACGGTGTCAGACCGTGCAAGCCGCGGCGACTATGAAGATCTTGGCGGGCCTGCCATTGAGCGCTGGCTTCGACGTGTCGTGGCGTCGCCGTGCATCTTCATCCGTCGCATAGTCCCTGACGGCGTGGAAAGTGTCCGGAATGTGCTCATCGAGCTTTGCGACCAATGCGGCGCCGATCTTGTCCTGACGACAGGAGGGACCGGTCCATCTCCGAGGGATCTTACCCCAGAGGCGATGCAGCAGGTCATCACCAAGGAACTTCCCGGTTTTGGCGAACTCATGCGGCAGGCCAGCTTGCGGCAAGTCCACACTGCCATTCTTTCGCGTCAGACTGCGGGAGTGCGCGGCCGTTCGCTGATCATTAACCTGCCAGGCAAGCCGGCTTCGATCGACGTGTGCCTGAACGCCGTCTTTCCTGCCGTGCCTTACTGTCTCGAACTGATCGGCGCAGCGCCAATCATACCCAAGCGATGTTCGGATGATCCCGCGTCGACAGCGCCTTTAGATTAGGAGCTGCGGCCAATCACCTGATCCATGGATCGTAGCTGCGAGAGGGCGACAACGAGAGAGTTCCTGACTGTTTTCTCAAGCGAGTTGCGATGCGTCACACCTGTTAGAGCTTTGAGACGCAACATGCGAGCAGGGCGGCTTGGCATGGCACGGCGTCTTTGCGATCACATGGCGCAGGCGATCGGCATCGTCGGCCATTGCGGCTTTGGCTGGCCGCCGATCAGGGCATAAGCCTGCGGCCTGTGCGCGACGGCCGGATGAAGCGCACCGGACACCCTTATGCCTCCTGCGGCTGAAACAGCGGAAAACTCTGTTCAATCGCCGAAGACATCGGGCCTTATCACGCTAGGCGATCAGGTGCGCACCCCTGCCCGGACACGCAGGATCCGAACTTGAGAAATTGGTATGTTCTTTGAGCCAAATGCCCTGAACTCAGCCGCGCCGCACGCACTCAGGCTTCCCGCTGGGAGGCTGACGGCGATAGCTTGGTGATCTGCTCCTCTTTGTTCCAGCGCAAAGACGCGGACCTTTATCTGGGCAATTCATGGTCCAACGGTTGGCACGATTTCGTCCTCGAGACATTGCGTCGCGTCGAATGGACCCGCTTGGAGTTTCAAAGCCGTTGTGTCGAAAATGCATGGAGCTTCGTCATGAACACTCAATTCCCAGTTCCAGAACTATGGGAACGCACCGTCGGCGACATAGCCGCAACGCTGCCTGGCGCCACCGCCGTTTTCCGCAAATTCAAGATCGACTTCTGCTGCAATGGCGATCTCACCCTCGATGGCGCCGCGCACCGGCGCGGAGTCGATCCCGACGACCTTGAGCGCGCGTTGGAGGCGCTTGGTACCGACACTGCGGGGACAGCGGCGCCGGCTGCGATGGACAGCGACGAACTGATCAACCACATCGAAGCCTGCTACCACGAAGCGCACCGGCGCGCTCTGCCCGAGCTCATTGCACTGTCGCGTAAGGTTGAGGCGGTGCATCGCGAACATCCGAAGGCGCCAGCCGGCCTTTCGGATGCGTTACGGCAGATGCAGAGCGAACTGGAGCAACACATGGCCAAGGAAGAGGCCATTCTGTTTCCGGCAATGCGGCAATGGGGCAAAGGCAAGTTCGATATCCCGATTTCGGAACTGCGGCACGAGCATGACGACCAGGGCACCTTGCTTCGGCTTCTCGAAAGCCTCACCGGTGACTTTGCCACGCCCGACGGAGCCTGCCGCTCCTGGCAGGCGCTCTACGTCGGCACGGCTCAGTTTGCCGAAGACCTGATGGAACACATCCATCTGGAGAACAACATCCTGTTCCCACGGTTCGCGGCAACGGGAAGCCGCGTCTAGCCGCCTAACGTCGACGACGACTGCAGCTATGCGGATCTCTTAGCGAATCCTGGGCTTGGTGCTGGGTGAGGTAGCGACTGTGTTGTCGTCAACACCAACTCGCTATGGACCGACGCGCCTTTCCAGTTCGTCCAGCCTGTCCCTGATGTCGTTGGCATCGGCCAGGTCTTCGCCCTGCCCTATCCTCGTTTGGGCTGATCTCACAACGGCCAATGGCGTGGCGGAAAAACCTAGTGGCGGTCGCTAAAATAGCTACGGGCTCGCGATAACACTTCCTCAGCGGTGACCGCATCGACGAATTCCACGCCAACGACACGACCTTCGGTCTTCTGACGGCATATGCGCTCGAGCAAGCCGACACAGCTCGATCTATTTCCGATTATAACCCATTTCTTCCTAGCTTCCAGAAAGCCAAGAATCTCCCCGAAGAAATCATCGTCTCGACGTTGGCCTTTCTGACCATCATGCATCAGCCGCTTGTCACCAATGAATTCAGGTTCTCCAGCGACTGACGGCGTTGCAGCGTCTTCAAAAAGAAACACTTTTGCTGTTCGGAATTCCAGCCACACAACAGCGTGATCGATTGACATGCCTACCCCAGCTATCCTGCGAGATATCCGGTGTGGGCGTTTGCCGCGCATTTGATATCGTTCGGCGGCATCGGCAGTGCACAGGCATGGAAGGGATGCACGGCCGGAAAGCGCAGGCGCACCCTAGGCTTCGGACCGAGTGCAATACCACAGTGGCTTAGATGTACCTCCATGACCATTGTCCCTCAACTCAATCCAGCGAGGACTCGCTCGGGTATTAGCGGCAAATCTGTCAGTTCGGTGCCCAGGGCATCATTGACGGCGTTGACCACGGCCGCCGCGACCGGGATTGTCGCGATCTCTCCGACGGCTTTGGCGCCGAAGGGGCCGGTCGGCTCATCCTCTTCGATGAGCAGGACACGCATCGGCGGCATCTCGGAGGCATTGGCCAATGTATAGCGGCTGAAGCTGTCGCCACGCATTCGGCCAGTGACAGGGTCGATCGCAACATCCTCGTAAAGGGCATATCCGATACCGATCTGGATTCCCCCATGGATTTGGCCTTCCACCAGCATGGGGTTGATCGCTCGGCCGACGTCATGGGCGGCTAGATAATCTGTCACGCGTACGCGACCGGTGAGTCCGTCGACCTCCACCTCAGCAAAATGCGCTGCGTATGAGCCTGGATTGGCCTGGGCGCGATAGGTCTCGGTCGCCGTGGGCAGTTCCAGCCCGCGGACCGTCAAGCGGGCAGCGAGTTCTGAAAGCGCCAGGCCCGAGCCGTCCGGGCGGCGCACTGCGCCCGCCTCCAGCCTCAATTCATCAACTTCTGTATTCAATTCCAGGACCGCCGCAGCCCGGATCACTTCCGAGAGTGCCACGCCTGCAAGTCGGATTGCTTCGCCGCAGATATAGGTCATGCGACTGGCCCGTGTGCCGAGATCATATGGACAGCTATCGGTGTCGGCGGGAACGATGGCTATGTCGCACGCCCTGAGACCCAACGTCTCGCCCGCGATCTGCGCAAGCGTGGTGTCGGCCCCACAGCCGAGGTCGTGGAGCGCGCAGACGAGTTCCGCTCGCCCGTCGGGCAAGAGGCTCAACCTCGCCGTCGTTTCCTCGTGGAAACCGGGATAGCAGCCGTTGATGTGAGTGGCCGAGGCTACCCCCACTCCTCGCCGCCACCGGCCTCGTCCGGCATCCGTCTGCCTACGCGCCTGCCAGCCGAATGCATCGGCCCCGCGTAGCAGACATTCTCTCCCCCGAGCGTTGCCAACGCTGAGCCCTTGCCAAGGTTCAATCGCATTAGGCTCAACCAGATTCCTCAGCCGCATCGCCACCGGATCCACCCCCAGCCGCCGCGCGGATATATCAAGCGTGATCTCGGCTATCGTGTGAATCTGGGGGGAGCCGTAACCGCGAAAAGCGCCTGCCGGGGCGGTGTTGGTGTAGACTGCGCGGCCCGTGTAGCGCTCGGCGGGAATGTCATAAAGCCGAACCAGTCTCTGAAGCATCGAACTGGGCAGATAGTTGCCGCCGGTGCAATAAGCGCCGATGTCCACCAGCGTCTCGGTGTCGCGCGCCAGGATTCGGCCGTCGGAGCTAAGCGCGATCCGCATCCGGCCGACAACGCTCGACCGCGTGCGGGTCGCGGTGAAGGTTTCATGCCGGTCGTAGCGGATCATCACAGGCCGCCCTAGCACCAGCGCAAAGAATGCACACAACGGATCGAGAATCGGCTCGGCCTTGCCGCCGAAGGAGCCGCCTATGGGAGTCTTCACTACGCGTATCTGATCTTGTGGCACTCCCAATGCCTGGACAACGACAGCCTGCACGGCAAAAACGCTCTGACACGGCGAAAGGATCAAGATTCGGCCATCGGGTTCAGGTTTGGCAATGCAGGCGTGAGGCTCAATCGCACAGTGATGGCTGCGCGGAGTCGTGACATGTGTTTCCACCACCAGGTCAGCCGCAGCAAATCCGGCATCAAGATCGCCATGCGTGAAGCTCTCGTCGGCCACCGGGTTCATGAAAGCGGGAATGCCATCGTCGCGCATCACTGGTCCGGCGTGAACGAGCGCGGCTTCAGGATCAAATATAGCGGGGAGATCTACGTATTCGACTACGACCAGCCGTGCCGCGTGCCGCGCAATCTCCTCCGTATCCGCAACCACAGCCGCAACCCGATCGCCAATATGGCGCACCACCGCCGGGAACATTCGCTCGTCTGCCAGCGCCTCTTGTCCGGCGAACCAGATCGAGCTGTTGTAGTATCGTGCGGGCGTGTTTTCATGCCAGAAGACAGCGTGTACGCCCTCAACCGCCAATGCGGATGCAGCATCGACACAGGCGACGCGGGCATGTGGATGCGGGCTGAAAACGAGCGCGCAGTGCAGCAATCCTTCGACATGCAAATCGGCCGCGAAGCGCAATGCGCCCGTGACCTTTGCCACGCCGTCAACGAGCGGCACCCGATGGGAGATTTGGTTCATCCCGCTGCTTCCTCGAAGAGCCGATCACGTGGGCTGAGCCCCAGGGCCTGCGCGATCAGGTCGAGCCCGAGCCCGGTGATCGCGCGGCGCTTGTATATCTGCGAATTCCGGCCGGGAATGGCCGTATCGACCTCGTCGATCAACGCAGCAATGAAGTCGCGTAACGTGGCGGCGCCGAGCTTACAGCCCGCGAGCGCCACTTCTGCCCGGTGTAGTCTGCTAGAAACGGGACCAAGCGCTCCGGCTGCGATCCGCACGACGCCGAAATGGTTGCTCTGAAACTCAGCCAGCATCGCGAGATTGAGGCGCGAGATGGTCATGTCCTGCCGAGATCCGAGCTTGACGAAGGCGCTTCGCGGCAGAAGGCCGCTCGCTGGCAAGATCACTTCCGTAATCAGATGACCGGAGTTTGGAAGGTATTCGCAGAGCGCGGCCTCGTATTGTGTCCCGTTGTGTTTGAGCAGCACCAGTCTTGTTCCCGCGGCGACCAACACGGGCATCAAATCGGCGGCTGGGGCGGCATTGGCGATGTTGCCACCGATGGTGGCCCGGTTGCGGATCTGGACAGACCCGCACTGTGCGGCAGCCTCGCAAAGGGCCGGAATCCGTACTCGCAGCCTGCAATCCGCGGCAAGCGCCGCGACAGTGGTGGCACCTCCGATGCGAACATCCGAGCCATCTGTGGAAATGAAGGCCATGCCCGCCACACGGGCGAGATCAACCAGCAGTCCGGTTTCAGGGAGCGGGCGGCCCGCGATCAGCATGTCCGTCCCTCCGGCGACGAAATGCACCGGCCCCGCTTCCGCGGCGAGCGTCGCCCGCAACTCGGCCATATCGACAGGCGCTGAGACCGTGAGCGCATTCATCGCCCTGCCCCCTGGCGCGCGGCAGCTGCGGTAGCGACCGCCTGCACGATGGTCTCGAAGCCGGTGCAGCGGCAGATATTGCCTGCTAGTGCATGGCGGATTTCGGCTTCGCCTGGGCTGGGATTGGCATGCAAGAGCCCCTCGGCGGCCAGCACCATCCCCGGCGTGCAGTAGCCGCATTGCACGGCACCCATCTTCAAGAAGGCCTGCTGCAGATCGTTGATGCCGCTCCCACAGAGTCCCTCGATGGTGGTGATCTCGCGCCCTGCGGCTTGAAAGGCCAGCATCAAGCAGGAATCAACCGGCTGGCCATCCAGCAGCACCGTGCATGCGCCACACTCGCCCTCGCAACAGCCTTCCTTGACACCCGTCAGGCCAAGGACGTCGCGAAGAAACCCGCTCAATCGGGAGATTGGCGAAATCTCCGTCTCGATCGCCTGACCGTTAACCTTCAGCGACATTCTCATGGCGAGGAACCCTCCTCGCGTTTGATGTTTCGAAGGTTTGACCTAGGCGGTGGCCAGACCAGTCGGTGGCGACGAAAAAGAATGCTTGCAAAGTGCCGCCGGACGTTGGGCTGGTCATCAGCTGCCGCAGCAACAATCGCAGCCAGACGATTGCGGTCTGCTGATTTCGACGCGCCAGACCTCCGGCCCTCGCTCAAGGTATTCCCAGGCGAATACGCCGGGGTATCTGGCCTCGATCTGATAGTGCAGAGGTCGTGGGTCGTGGTCGTTGACGATGATGAAAGAAGAACCCTCGGCCAACGCGGTCGCTACCCCGAAGATTCGCGGGTGCCGATCTATCGGGGCGATGGTCCGCACGTCGATCAAGAGTGTCGATGCAAGTTCTGGGTCTGCCATGTCGATTGAATTCCCGGCCGCCAGAAACGTTGGAGCCAGGAGACGGCGGCGATGGTCGATCCCGGCGCGAAAATTTACCCCGTGGTCAGTCGGCCTATTTGTCGAAACGCAAACAATTCCGAGAATCCTGGAGGAACTGGGAAATTGCCGTTTGTCGGCATTCCGCAAAGAGCCGTACAGGCGAACGGCTAGCATGACTGACGCTCCGTCCGTCCTGAGAAAATAGATGCCCGTCCTTCGCGGTTGTACCAGTGACCCAGCGGCTCCGCGTTCTCGCCCGCGGTGGGAAGCCAGGTACCGGTGCCGACTGGCTGGCGATTTCTAAAGGTGAGCCAGTATCCCTTTATCCCCACATCCCGTTCTGCCGATTGGTGTGGTTGGTATTGCCGTCGCCACACCACGATCACGAGAAAGGACGAGCCTATTCTCGATTATCTCGCAGTCTGGCGGGAGGAGACTCACTTGGTAACCGATCGTGGCAGAGCCGCCTGACAACGCGGGCAATTGGGCTTGTTCCTTTGCCGCCTATCCGCGCTCCCCGATTTAAGACTTGACGTGCGTCCATAGAGCGTCTTGCGACAGAACATACGCGTCTACGCCATCGAGGCGTCGGACCGCACCGGCAATTGTCTCCATGTCCATCAGGCTGAAGGCGGTCGACAGTGCATCCGCAATCGTGGCAGTCAGCGCGACGACGCTCAGGCTCGCATGGCGTTGTGGAGTGGATCCGGTTCGCGGATCAATAATATGGGTGAACCGGCCGTCTTCATCGAACTGAAAGCCGGCCGGGCTCGAGGTGGCGACGGCGCTGTCCGTCAGCGGCAAGACTTTCAGAATCGAATCGGGATTAGAGGGATCAGTTATGCCAATGCGCCAAGGCCGGTCCTCTGGCGCCGATCCGATCGCACGGCCCTCGCCCATGTCGACGAGTGCGTGCTCAACGCCGCCGGCGCGCAGCAGATCGACAACCTTATCCGTTACGTAACCCTGCGCGATGCCGTTGAGCGTCAGCGCCGATCCGGCTGCTGGCAGTTCGATGCGGTCTTCCGAGTAAGCCATCTTGTCAAACCCGACCCGATCAAGGGCCTCCTGTATGATCTGGCGCGAAGGCCCGGCGGCAGTGGCTCGGGGATCGGAAAAGTGGCGTTTGTAGGCTAGCCACAATGGTTGCACCGTAGGATCGAAGGCGCGCTCGGTGAGACGCCAGACGTCGTAGCAACGGCGAAGGATTTCGACGAGATCCGTTGACGGCGAGACCAGGAATCCTTGGCGATTCAATCTCGAAAGGTCCGAATCCTCGCGATAGAGGCTGAAAATCCTTTCCAAGCGGCGAACTTCGGCGGCAACTTGGTCAACGAGCCTCAAGGCCAAGGCTCGGTCGGGATGGTTGATGAGCAGTGTTGCCTGGGCGCCCATAGCTTCTCCGCGCCACGAGACGGCCGACGGTGTCGCCAGAGCTTTGCCACCGAGCGGAAGCAGGGCCATTCCGGCAGCAGCAGCGGTTATGCCAATGAACCGACGGCGAGACATATGGGAGATCATAGCGCCCTCAATTTGCGTTGTCGGGATCAAGCGATTGCGGGTCCGAGCTGCCATAGGAAGCCGTCTCGGACTCCTGCCCCAGAACGTAACCACGCGGCAGGTCGGCGAAGTCCAAGACCTGACCACCATGCTCTTTGGCAAAAGCCCGCGCGGATTCGCTGGAGGAGAAAGGCACCGCTTCCGCCGTTCCCATGCCACCTTTCCTGTCACTGCCGATGACGAAAAATGCGTCCTTGGCATTCACCCAGTTGTCGATACCTGGATTATCCCAGTTGGGTGCCTTCGCCATGTCGGACACGTAGACCGCCCGTATGTCCTTGGGTTCCTCCGGCAGCATGGTAAAGGCGATCGCGTCGCGGGCCGAGGAGAACCAGATGGGCTCGTCATACTTGGCAAGGATAACCTGCCCTTTCGGACCCGGATGTTCGAGGATGTTCATACCGCAATAGCGGCCCATCGCATCTTCGGTCATGGCGAACGGCGCCGGCATCTTGTCCGGGCCTCGCTGACAGCCGGCTATGGCTATGAGGCTTCCGGCGAGGAGGGTCAGTCCCAAGCGCATCCTCACAGCTCCCTCCTCGAAAACATGAAAGCGGCGGCGGCCATCGGCGCGACCGTCCACGCTGCTAATGCCGCCACGAGCGAAAAAGAACCGAGCGCGACACTCTGGACGGTTCCAGCCATGCCGGATGCCGAACTGATGTCGGCAGTACCCATAAGGTTCAGCAACCTGTACGCATCTGTCGGATTGAGAAGAAGCAGTGCATTTAGCATGCCGGCGGTCACGAACCGCCCCTGATCGGCTACCAGCAATCCCAGCAACCCCATGTCGTAGATCAGCACGAACAGGAGCCAGATACCGATCGCGATCCCACTCGCGGTTCCGTGGTCGCGTGAGACCGCGCTGACCAGATAGCCGATCGCCACGAACACGGCTCCGAGCAGCACCGACGAGGCCGTCATTGTTGCGAAGGCGAACCAACTGGCGCCGCCGATCGACTTTCCAGTCGCCGCCAGCGCAATCGCGGCAACGCCATACCCAATGAGGGTCGCAAATGCCAGGATCGCAAGATGGCCAAGGAACTTGCCGAGAAGCACTTGCCAACGCCGGACGGGATAGCTCAGCAACAACGTCATCGTGCCGCGCTCGATCTCGCCGACAATCGCATCATAGGAGATCAGTAAGGCGATGAGCGGAACGATGAATATGGTGAGACTGGCCAGGCTCACCACGACCACATCAAGAGCGCTGGCCCCGACATTGCCAGTTGGCGCACTGCCTAGAAACGTCAAGGTTAGCGCGAGCGCCGCCAACAGTGCTGTCGCTGCCACCACCCAGCGGTTTCGCAGCCCTTCGCGGATTTCCTTGACGGCCAGAAGCGCGATCGTACTCATGCTGATGGTCTCCCGCCGAGGAAATGGGCATAAAGTTCATCGAGGCCGGGCGGCACCATCTCGATGTCGTCGAACGGCACTTCGGCGCCAGCTGTCCGGCGCAGGAACGCGATCTTGCTATCGGGGGACGCGTCCAATTCGATGGTATGGCCGTTCACCTGTCGGAGATCCGGCCGATTTCCCATCCAGTCCCTGATGCGCTGGACGCCGCCGTCGGTAGCCCTCATCCGAATGACCGTCGGCAGGCGAGCGATCCGCCGCAATTCTTCGAGTGACCCGTCCGCGATCTTCTTGCCTTCGTTCATTATAATGACGCGCGTGGCGTTTCCTTCGAGCTCGTTGAGCGCGTGCGACGACAGAAGGATCGTTGTCCCCGCATCCCGCATTTCACGCACGATCCGATAGAATTGCTGGCGCAGTTCTGGATCGAGGCCTGTGGTCGGCTCATCCAGCAGAAGAACCCGCGGTGTTCCGATCAGCGCTTGCGCCAATCCCAGCCGCTGCCGCATGCCCTTCGAGTAGGTTCCAATGCGTCGGTCCGCAGCATGCGCGAGACCGATTCGATCCATCAGCTCGTTCACGGAGCGCAGGCTCTCGCCCTTCAATCCAACGTAGAAACGAAGCATTTCGCGGCCGGTCAGAACCGGATTGAATGAAACGTTCTCCGGCAGATAGCCAAGATGTCTGCGAACGGCGGAATTTCCGGCTGAAGTATCCTCCCCCAGCACGGTCACGGAACCTGATGTGGGGCGGCTCAGCCCAAGCATGAGCTTGATCAGGGTCGTCTTGCCCGCACCGTTATGTCCAACGAGGGCGACGGTTTCAGCATCGCTCAGTGCGAATGAAACTTCATCGACGGCCCTGACTCCGCCAAAGTGCTTGGCAACGGAGTTCAATTGAATGTTGACGCTCATGGGCTCTCCTCCGTGGCGGCCGGCTTCATCAGTGGATGGCTGTCGACGACGCCGCCGGGAAAGACTGCGGGAAATCGGGCCTGCGCCCAGCGGATCACCTGCACCGCGGGGCTGTTGACGAGAACCTTCGCCGCCGGCGCTGTCCAGAGGACTTTGTCGATCATATCGTTCGGTCGGTAGGAGTTATCGCCGATGCCGTCGCCGTTCAGGTCGAAAGCCGGGTTGTCGCTCCAATAGTTACCTCGGCCGCCGCTCGACCAATCGAGGTCGCGCGTACCGACATATTTCACCTGGTTTCGATTGCGGATGAAGGCGTTTCCGGCCATCTCGTTGCCTTCCGAACCGGCCGTAAAATGCACGCCGATCTCGCAACCCTCGAATCGATTGCCGCGAAAGCGGTTCTTGTTCGCATTGTAGATGAACACGCATTTCTCGGGGCCTAGGCGGGCAATGGCCCCTGTCGGAGTCACCACCCCGTCCGCGTCGCCCACAGGAAGTCCGTCCGTGTCGGCGAAACGCTGTCCGTTGCTCGCCCATCTGCCGATCGGCTGCCTTCGGCCGCGAACCACGTTGCCGCTTATCTCTGAGCCATTGGCATAATTGAACAGTAGCCCGTTGTCGCGGTCGCCATCGGACAAATTGCCTGTGACCCGCAGCCTACTGGAATACATGATGGCATAGCCAACGACATTGCCGACTGAAACGTTGTCGCTGATCACGCTGTCGTTTGTGTACATGTAATGGATCGCGAACCGCACATCGTGGAATATGTTCGCGCTGAATTCATTGTGTTTGCTGGCAGTCGCAAAAATGCCATCGCGTCCAAAGCTGATCTGGTTGCCGACGACCTTGGCGCCAGGCGCGTTCCAGACGGAGACGCCATTTCCAGCCTGGTTCGTCCGCCCTGTGCGCATACCCTCTATGCGGTTCCCCCTAGCGACCGCGCCCGCAGCGCCATGGAGATATATTCCGTAGAGGTTGCCGAGGATCGCGTTCCCCTCGACGATTGCGCCCTTGGCCGTCTCTTTCACGAACACGCCGGCGTCCATCGAATCCAAGTCGGACCCGGAACCAACAATCTCCAGACCGAGCACGGCGGCATTTGCGGCCTCGACGGTGATTACGCTCCCTTGGCCATCACCCTCGACGATTGCGCCTGCCTGGCCTTGCAGAGTCATCCGTTTGGTGATGGATACCGGACCGCGGTGCCTGCCGGTTGCGAGCAACAGCACGTCGCCTGGGGCGGCGGTATCGACGATCGTTTGAAGGCGCGTCTCATCGGCCGGCACGGCGATTTCCGCCGCCCCGGCATTGTTACCGGGAATGGCGACAAGAAACGCCGCCATTCCCAAAGTTGCGAGGGTGGCCAATCGAGCCATGCCGTCACGCAGCCTGCGGCTCGACGAACATGCGGCCCTGCATCTCCATGTGCATGGCATGACAGAACCAGGAGCAGTAATACCAGTAGACGCCTGCCCGGTCCGCCGTAAACGTCACCGAAGCTGTCGCCTGGGACGCAACCTCCATGTTGATCCCGTAGTTGACGATGGCGAAGCCATGGGTGAGGTCTTCCACCTCATCGATGTTGGTGACGTAGACCGTTACCTCGTCGCCTTGCTTGACGGAGAAGCTCTCTAGTCCGAACGCCGGTGCAGCCGACGTCATGTAGACGCGAACCTTGTTCCCGTCGCGGATGACTTCGCTATCCGCCAGCAGGTCGATGCCGTCAGCAGCTGCCTGTTTTACGGCGTCAGCGAAGAACGGGTCCGCTCGATCCCATGCGCTGACGGGATTTATTTTTGACCGGTGGACCAGGGTTGCGTCATGCGGTTCGGCAAAGCTTGGCCCGTCATGGACGAGCGCCATGGTATCGCCCGAGATATCGATGAGCTGGTCGTTCTCCGGCTTGAGCGGGCCAACGTTGAGGAATCGATCCTTGGAGAACTTGTTGAGGGAGATGAGCCATTTCCCGTCCGCCTCCTTGGTCTGTCCCATCGAGGAATGGTTGTGGCCGGGCTGATAATGGACGTCGAGCTTCTGACGGATCGGATCGACCTTCTCGCCGGCGAAGGAGCGCTTGGCGTCGTCGATATTCCATTTGCAGATCTGGCTGTCGATGAACAGGGTGGTGTAGGCATTGCCTCGGCCATCGAAAGCTGTGTGCAACGGTCCAAGACCGAGCTGGGGTTCCGCCACGACGGCATCGCGGGGCTGGATCTTGTCGTCGAAGAGGTCGTCGAACTTGCGCACATCGAAAACCGTGCAGGTGGGCGACAGCTTGCCGTTGGCCACCACATGGATTCCGTCTGGCGCGGTATTGATGCCATGCGGGCTGTTCGGAACGGGAACGTAGCGCGTATAGGGCGAACCGTGGCGCCCGTCGATGACCGGCACGCCGCCGATTTCCTTGAAATCCCCCTTGGCGACGGCTTGCTCGATGCGCTTGAGATTGAAGATGACGACCCAATCCTGCTCTTTCGCCATCGTCTCGGCCAAATTGACGCCTTCTTCGGAATTGTAGCAGGTGGCATAGCAATATTTGCCCTGGTAGTCGGCATCGACGTTGTCGAGATTGCCGTCGACCATCACCTGCCATGCGACCTTCATTGTCTCCCCGTCAACGGCGGTGAAGATGGCGTGGTACTTCGTCTTGTCGTCGAGGACTTTGCCGTCGTTCGGGATCGGCACCCGGTCCTCGCCATTGCAGAAGACGTAGCCTGTCTTCGGATATTTCTGGACGCGCAGCCCGTGCACGGTGTGCTGGTTCGGCAGCTGGATGATCTTGTCGCATTTCATTACGTCGAGGCGGATTCGGGCCACGCGGGTATTGGCCTTGTCATTCGCGAACAGGTAGCGGCCGTCATAGGTGCCGTCCGTAAACGAGAGGTGCGGGTGATGAAGATCGCCGTTGAGGTAGATGCCGCCCTTGTCCTTCAGGAATTCCTTGGTTTCCGGCAGCAGCCCTTCGGTCAGCACCTTGCGGCTTTCGTTGGTCAGGCCCCATCCGGTCGCGCTGCAGCGGTTGAAGACGGGGACCCGCATCAGTTCGCGCATCGAAGGTGCGCCAACAATGCGGACTTCGCCGCTTTGGCCGCTCGAAAAGAAAACATAATATTCGTCGAGCTCGCCTGGCATGACCTCGAACTTTTGCCCTCCCGTCGCAGCGCTCTGTGCCGCTGCCGGCGACACCATGCTTCCGCCCAAAGTCAGCGTGCCGCCAATGCCCGACGCGCCGGCGGCCGCCACGATTGCCGACGTACCCAGCAGCTGGCGCCTGCTCAGGGTTCTCTTGCGGTCTTCTTCCGACATATTCCTTCTCCTTCTGATTGAGTCTTAGGTCGTTGAACTGGGAACCGGGCTGGTTTGCTCGATTGGCTTGCCTTTGAAGGCGATCACCGGCTTGGCCGGCCCCTTTCCCCGGCTCGACGGCGACGAGAGCGCCTCGAATTTTTCGCGCTTCAAGCGCACCTGGATCATGTGCGGGCAGCGATGGTCGTCGTGGTAGAGTTCCTGGCAATGCATGCAGTAAATGCATTCATTGACGTTGATCTGACCTTCGGGATGGATTGCCTGAACGGGGCATTCCTTTGCGCATCGCTGGCAGGGCGAGCCGCATTCGGGGTAGCGCTTCAGCCACTCGAACATGCGGATGCGCCCTGGTATGGCGAGGGCGGCGCCGAGCGGGCAGAGATAGCGACAATAAAAGCGTTCGATGAACAGGCCTGCGACAAGAAGCGCCAGCGCGAAGATCACGAACGGCCATTCGCGGGCGAACTTCAGGATGATCGCGGTTTTGAACGGCTCGACCTCGGCGTAGGTCTCGGCCATGCCCGCCGAATAGAGCGAAAGGCCAAAGAGGCCGAGGAAGATGATGTACTTGATTGGCCACAGCCGCTCGTGCAGGCCGAAGGGCAACGTGATCTGGGGCACTTTCAGCCACTGCGCCAGATTATTGGTCAGCTCCTGGAGCGCGCCGAACGGGCAAAGCCAGCCGCAAAACGGCCCACGGCCCCAGAAGAGCAGCCCGGCCGCAACGGCACCCCAAAGGATGAAGATGAGAGGTGCAGACAGAAAGAATTCCCAGCTGAAGCCGCTGACCAACGAGTTGAAAAATGTCAGCACATTGACCACGGAGAGCTGGGCATTGGCGTACCATCCAAGCCAGACCAGTGTGAAAAGGAGATAGCCGCGTCGCACCCAACCGAACAGGCGCGGCCGCCGAACCAGCCAGTTCTGGAAGAAGAAGATGGCGGTGAGGACAAGGAGCGCGGCCACGGTGATGGCGACCGAAGCCGTGTCCATCCTCCAAATTTTCATCCAGAGCGGTTCCTGGTCGGGGAAAGTCGCGCCTGGCTCTTCAGCCGACGCAGGTGCCGGCGCGACCGCTTCCGAAACCGATTTGACGGCCTCCTGCACCGGTGGCCCTTCGATCGTCAGGTAACGGTCGGGAAGAGTATAGCCGACATTGAACGGAAGCACCGCCTTGTCCCGCGCACCATAGCTGCGCTGAGCTAGCAGCTGCAGTTCCCAAGGCTGCGTGAGATCGAGCGAAAATTCCTCCGGTACGGAAAACAATGCTATTTCGCGCAGGCTCGGCGCGCCCTTCGCCGCCAGATCGCCGAGTCTGGTGTGGTTTCGATCGCGAAACCTGACGCCTTGGCCGTCTTGCAGCAGTTCGATCCGGTCAAAAATCCCGCCCCGCACATAGCCTGAACCCTTGAAGGAATAAGTGCCGTCACCGGCAACAACGATTGCCTGCTGCCCGGGCTTGAGCTTCCTTTGCAGCCGCTCATAGGCGGCATCTCCCAGAAGGCTTCGACCAATCGTCGGCACACTGACCGCAGCCACATACAAGTCGATGAAGCGATCGCTTGGATTGGCTGTCTCTGGCTTGGCGGAAGCTTCAGGATGGCCGGCTTGAGTGAAAGCGTCGGAGACCTCGCCGACGCTGAGGCGAAGGCTGCGAATTGAGCCATCGCCCAGGAGCGAAGCCCAATCGCGGATTTCAGATTTGGACAAGTCCGGTTTCTTGATCAGCCCTTGGGCGACTGGTGAGGTGGTCGAACTGGTTGCACCAAGACGGTTGCTCCGGATTAGTTTGACGGCGGAGCGGACGACGCTGTCGCTCATCACCAGAACTGTCACGGTGGCACCGCTGACGATGTCGACCTGCGGGAGTTGTTCTGCCCCGGCAGCAACGCGGCTGAGGTCCTTGCCGATCAATGAGTTGAGCGCCGCGACGACCTTTGCCTGCGGTATGCCTATGAGGACGATCGGTTCCTTGTGCTCGACCAGCTTGATCCCACGGATAATCCCCGCAGCATCAATGCCGACAAGGATCCTGATCGGTTTTCCCGAATATCCAACCGCGCTGGAAAAGTCGGTGTTGAGGTAGGCGTACCCGATTTTTCGGGTTCCCGAGTAGATTGGCGCCAGCGGAGGGACGCCTTCGAATTCCCCGTATCGATCGCCACCCTGGATCAGCTCCCCCGGCTTCGTGCTTGCCAAGTAGTCCTGGAGTGTTCCGGCATGGGTGGGTGCCGACCAGACAGCTAGGATTGCCAGCGTTGCAATTGCCCACGCAGCAAGACGGCGCCAGTTCCTCGAGAGTCGTAAGGAAGCGGTTGACGTATATCGTTTGGAAATGCTCCCCGGCATCGGCTTCCTTCATTGCGTTCTCAGGCTGGGAGCTAGCTGGTTTCGTCCGCCAGCGGCCTCTGGCGTGTGTGTCGGCGGTTTTGGAGGAGAGTTCTTTGACGCAGCGCAAATAACTTCCAGGCAGTCGGCCTAGTGTTGAAAAAACTGGCATAGGAGGAACGTCATGTCTCGTTTGGGAGCAGAGCCGGCGGCGCCGGTAAGATCGATGGCCGAACTTCTGGCAATCGCTTTCGCGATGGAGAAGGAAGCTGCTCAACGGTACGCAGAACTGGCGCAGCGAATGCGCGATAAGGGTCAGGCGAGATTGGCCGAGGTCTTCGAGCGCCTGGTCAAGGAGGAAACGGGCCATATCGAAAACGTCACTCGCTGGTCCCGACAATCCAGTAGCAATGATCCGGATCTGAGGCAGCTCCGATGGACACCGAAAGGTGTTTTCGATGACGAGAACACGGCCGTGGTCTCGCCGGAACTTGTGGACCCTTACCATTCGTTTGCGATGGCAGTGAGAAACGAAGAGCGCGCTTTTGCCTTTTGGTCCTATGTGGCTTCGAGCGCACCTTCAACCGAGATCCGATCCGCTGCCGAGCAGATGGCCAGGGAGGAACTGGAACATGCCCGTGTTCTGCGGATCGAACGCCGGCGTGCATTCTCTTCGCGTCGTGAGGCCAACGCGACATTTGCCAGCGCTGGCGATCTTGCAATGATGGAAGAACAGGTCGCGATCCGGCTGAAAGCATTTGCTGCGTTTCGCGGGGAACATGACAAGACCGCGCTTAGCGATCTGGCGGCAGAGGCGCGAGACCTTGCGCAACAACTCACTGCCAGTCCGCTCGGAACGAACACTTCAATCAGCGACCGATCGCCGGAATCCTTGGATGCTCTCTGCGAGCTGCTGGCCGAATCCTACCTCAACGCGGGGGAAAAACTTCCCCTCCAGGCCGACCGCGACCGAGCTCAAATCCTAGCAACGACTGCCATCAAGCGCTTGGCTACCTTGAGATATCTCGACGAACAGCCGATATGATTGTTGGCGCGATTAGTGTGTGGGTTCAACGCCGAAATTTTGCCCATTGCACTGCTCCAATGTGATGCGAAGTTCGGATTCGCCACACCAGCCGGGGCCGACGGCACTCCGTTTGCTGGATCGAAGCGGTCCTGATCCGCGCGTCAAGACGGCGCCTTGTTCGGCTGCCGCAGCCGTAATTTGGGCCGAACGAGCATGCCGCCGAAGAGAGCCGCGTAGCCGAGGAAGGCCGCCACCCACAACATCGCCGATATGTGGAGAAGCATTGCTTGCGCAGGTAGGAACGCGGCGCCGATGCGCATGACGGCCGCAAGCACGATCGCGACAAAGACCACGCGCGTGCCAATGTTCGCCTGCAATTCGCGCCCTGTGTGCCCAAGCGTGGCGCGGGTCATGACGGCGAGCGTCATGCATGCCACCGCTCCTACGCTGAACGCGTGAATGCCCGCCGCGGAAGGGACAGTCTCCGGCAGGACGACGGCAAGTCCGGCGAGCAGAAGACCGATCGGCACAAAGGCAAACGCGATGTGCAGGATCACCACCAGCGGATCACGAAACGTGCGATCACCCGCCCAGCGCACAAGCCGGATAGCGTTGAGAGCCGATCCGGCGATCAGCATTGCGCCTGTCGCGCTGCTTTCAGGAACGAAGGCCCAAGCCGCCAATGCGGCCGCGGACAGCGCGATCGTTGCTACGTCGAAATGGCTGAACGGGGCAGGCAGGCGGCCCTGATTTTCGCGAGCCAACCAATTGCGGGTGAAACTGGGAACAATGCGTCCGCCTATGGTCATGATGAGAACGACGGCAGCCCCGAGGCCGAGCCGGCGGCTGATATCCGAGACGCCCTGGTAGTGTGCTTCGACATGAAACATCACGTTGGCCGCCAGAAGCGCGGCGACCGGCAACAGCACCTTGAGGTTCCACCAGTTTCGGCCCGCGATGATTTCGGTCGCGGCGGCGGCCGCTACCGCCAGGAGAAAGGCGCAGTCGACTGCGGCTCCGACGAGCCAGCCGGTCTCCACCGAAAAGAACACCGCAACCCGCCCCGCAAGCCACAGCAGGACGAGCGCCAGCAGCGGCAGGCCTTGCACCGGCAGACGTCCGGTCCAATTCGGGATCGCGGTCAGCAGGAATCCCGTGACGATCGCCGCGAGATAGCCAAACAGCATCTCGTGGACATGCCAGTCTACGGGCAGGAAGGCGCTCCAGGTTTCGAGCCGGCCGTAAAACAACGGCAGCCAGAACAGGATCGCCCCTCCGGCATACAGCGAGCCAAGCAGGAAGAACGGCCGGAAACCGTAAGAGAGAACCGCCGGATATGCGCCCGGCCGTGTGCGTGGAATTGCCATGGGATGCATTTTCCAAAACGAGGAACCCCAGGCGGACTCATGTCCGTCCCGAGGATCCTGCCGGTTATCTGAATAATATATGCTATGCCTTCAATTGCCCGCTGGAACTTCAGCCAACAGGGTTTCGAACACTTTCTTCGCCTTTCCTGACTGTTTAACCGCGGCTGCCTTCGCCAGATTGACCGGCTTGCCGACCACGATCAGCGCCACCATGCCCATCCCGTAGTGGGGCGCGCACTTCACGCCGTAGACACCTTCCTTGTCGAGTGTAACGGTGATTTGTTCGCCCGGCTTGCCCTTGAAAGTCTTCGCGCCGTCCGGGATCATGCCGTTGATCGTCTCGGCATCGTGGCCCTTATCGGTTGGCACGAACGTGACAGTGTCACCAGGCGCTGCCTGGACAAAGTCAGGCTGGAAGACCATCACGCCTTTCTCGCCCTTGTTGAGCATCTGGACCTCATGGTCGGCGGCGTGCGCCGCTCCAGCCAACACCGACGCCGCGAGCGCGGCGGCGATTACGATTGCATTTTTCATGATCTTACCTTTCTGGTCAATTATGCTCGACGGCGTTTACCGCTTTGGCTTTTCTAAGCTGTGTCCGGCCTGAGAACTTTGCTGCAGCGCAAACAAAGTTGGGAAATGAGGAAAAAGGCCGCGGTGTGTGCCACTTGCCGCCCGTCGGTGGCCTATGACATTGTGTGGCTCGACAGATACGGAATGCCTTTCATGGTCACAGTAAAGTTTCGGAAGGGGCGCTGCAGTTGAGCCGCCTCGATCGCTCATTGATTGCCGGGCTATCTGCCTTTCAGGGTATGGCCCCCACGGATCTCGACTACATGATCGGTCAAGCCCGGTCGTTGCGGATTGCCAAAGACCAGCCCGTGTTCGAGCAGGAGCAGGAAGCGCAGTCTTTTTTCTTGCTGCTCGACGGACATGTCCGCGTCGTCAAAACAACGCCCGATGGCCAAGAGGTGACGGTACGATATATCAGCCCCGGCGAACTGCTGGGCATCGCCCACGCGATAGGCCGCACCACCTATCCAGCCAGCGCGATCGCCGCCGCCGACTGCGTTGTGCTTGCATGGCCGGGCCACCTTTGGCCAAAATTTGCGGAAGCTTTCCCCAATTTTGGTGCCAACACCTATAAGACCGTAGGCAGCAGGTTGCAGGACGCTCACACGCGCGTCGTCGAAATGTCCACCGAACAGGTGGATCAACGGGTCGCCCATGCGCTGCTTAAGCTGGTCAAGCAGACGGGCCGGAAGACCGATGAAGGAATAATGATCGACTTCCCGATCTCACGGCAGGACATTGCCGAGATGACAGGAACGACGCTGCACACGGTGAGCCGGCTGCTCTCATCTTGGGAGGAGAAGGGGCTCGTCAAAAGCGGGCGGGAGAAGGTGACCGTGGTTGAACCTCACCGCCTACTTGTGCTGGCTGAAGGGCGGACTGGGAAGAACTAATCCGCTCCGGTTCGCTCGATAGCGGCATCCAGATCGAAGCGAAGTGATTCCTCGCTAAGCCCGTGCTCCCGCGCAGCCTCGGAAATGGTGTGGAACGGAGCAATAGGGCAGCCTACGCAAAGCATGCCGTTCTGTAGAACGACGCGGATGGTTGCCGGCCACTCGCGCATGATTGCGTCCATCGTAACATCGTCACTGTATCGAGGTTTCATGCCTTTTGTCCGCGTTTGCAATGCGAACATCATGCTACCGTCTTACAAGATGATCGTTGCGTTGAAGCAAAGAGGAAGGCGGCTAGTCCCCGCAGCCTGCTGCAAGACGGACGGGGTGGAGAGCCTTGTCAGTCGCATGAAGGACCGATCTCCCAGATGGTCAAATCGGCATTGCGATCACTCCGAAGCTCTGTCTGAGCAAAGGCTTTCCTCGAGGATTGGTTTGACGTGAATGGTGTCTTCCCCGCGGTTGAAAGCGACTGCAAGACGGAAGCTGTGGGCAATGCGCAGCGCCCGGGACATGAACAGTGCCGCGGCTTCGGGCGGGCAAACGCGCTTCACGGTCGCTCGAAACAGCGTCAGCCAGCGCCGGAAATGCGCCTCGCCAAGGCCCGATATCGTCAGGTGCGGCGGCAGCGGCCGGCCCTCATAGCGGGAGGTCCGCAGCAGCGTTGCGGACCAGAAGTCGCACATCTTCGCCAAATGACGCGGCCATGCCTCAGGTGGGATCGCGGCGTTGAAGATCGGGCCCAGGAGGTGATCGCGACGGATTTCTTCGTAAAAGCCGTGGACGACCCGGTGGATCATCGTCTCATCAAGCGCGCTCGACAACGGCATGCCGTCGACGACGATCGTTGGCTTGTTTCGCTGCTTCCCGTTCATGCATTGCTTCCTGTTTCGACCAGGCCAAGACTGCGCTTGGCGTCGGCATTCATCATCTCGGGCGTCCACGGCGGTTCGTAGGTGAGCCGGATCTCGACGTCGTGGATTCCGTTCACGATCCAAGCCGCCGACTGTACGGCGTCCTTGAGATAGCCTGTGGCTGGACATGCACGTGTCGTGGTCGTCATTTGGATCTGCGCCGTCCCGTCATGTCCCACTGAAACCTGGTAGATCAGTCCGAGATCGACGACATTTTCTCCAAGCTCGGGATCAATGACCATGCGTAGCGCTTCGCGCACACCAGCCGCCAGTGTCTCGTCCTCTTCGTCGCTCATGACCGTGGTCCCCCCGGTCCACCAGAGCGGATAACGATGCGATAATGCCCTTCCGGTTCGAAGCCGCCGCGCCAGCGGTGGCCTCGCGCCTGTAGTTCCTCGAACAGGAACACCGGTTCGCGCGGCAGCAGCACGACTATCGTTCGGCCGGGCGCCAAGGATTCGACTCCTTCCAAGGCCTTGACCATCGGTTCCGGTGGCTCGAGGTCGCGGTTGTCGAGTTCCATGACTGGCTCAGGCCAGTCGTCTCCCCAGGCAGAGCGCGAGGACCGTTCGGTTTGTTCCGGCGCTGGCGGCACAGCATTGACGGGTGTGAAGATCACTTCCCAATCGCCGTTGCCTATCTCACGGGCCGAAGGCTCGAACCCCCTCGCACCAAGCACCTGGAACAGGGGAATCGGCTTGAAGGAAGCGAGCAAGCGCAGGCTTTGACCGGGGGCGAGCGCGGCCACGGCTTCCATGATAGCGCCGAAGGGCTCGCCGCCTTCGCTGAGGATCGGCCGAACGTCGAGGTCGTAATGCGGGGAATTCATTTGAATCTCCTTTGTATCTAACGCCAGGAAGGCAGGAAAAGACGCGGGCGCGAAGCTCCCTCGGGCAGGCGCAGGGCAGCTGCAACATTGACAAGGCGGCGCGCCAGAACGAGTTCCACGACGATTGCCGTGGTGGCAAACAACGTCACAGCCGTCGCCATCCGGAACAGGACCGCCACCTCGGCCAGAAGCGCGCCGGTTCCGGCCAGTACGCCGACGTAATAGAGTGCGAACCAGAACCTGTCGCGCGTTTCGACGACAAGATCCTGGACGCGGGGCGTCGGTTTCCTGCCCATCACCGGTCCGTAGCATTCGAGCCAGGTCAGGAACGGCACGATCTTGTAGAGTTGTGAAAGCCCCAGCCCCGTCAGCCAGCCGAAGGCGACGAGATAGACAATCGCGCCTACATGCTGCGCAAGCGTTCCGCTCGCCAACAGCGCGAGCAGAAGCAGGACCGAAAGATAGAGGGCCGCGAATGCACCGATCGCCGACCTGCTGTTCAGCTCGATCTTGCGCCGCTTGCGGTTGCGATAGAAGAACACGAGATCGATGCCGTAGAAGACGGTCGCACCGAGCCCCGTCAAGCCAGCAAGAACAGTAGGCAACATGATTGTCCCTGAAAGAACCTCCAGCGGCTCTGCCAGGACGATCAGTCCCAAGGCCATCGCCCCAGTCCACAGCGCCAAATGGCCTGTGGTGCGTTCATTGTCCGGGGAAAGCATGAACATCGGCAGCAAGCGGTAGCTGACACCGATTGCCGTGAAACCCAGCCAGCCACCTAGCCCGACCGTCACATGGATCGGAAGAGCCAGTGTTCGCAGGTCGAAATTAGCCCATCCTGGCGCCTGGCCTGAAAGCACAAATGCAAACGAAGCACCCAACGCGGCGGTGACCGCGATGCAGGCGAGTCCTCCGGCTACGAAACGTGCAGGTAGCGGCAGGCTGGATGGCCGGATGCTCCACAACGTCCGCCCGAGTACCCATACGATCAATGAGAAACCAGCCGGAAGAGAGAGGCCCGCCAACGCGAGAACGGGGATATTGACGTCGATCGCGCCTGAAAGCTGGAGGAAACCGGTGAGCAAGCAGAACAGCCCGATAAGCAAACAGATCAACGCCGGCAAAGCCAGGGACTCGTCGCGAAGGGGCTGCGCAACGAGCACTGGTACGAACTGGAGCAACGCTCCGCACATCAATAGGCTGAGCCAGCCGATCGTAATCATGTGGACGATCACAAGCGTTTCTGGAGCTTCCACGCCAACGGTCGGAAAACCGTAGCCGGCGATCATCAGCGCTTGTGCCGCGATCAAGAAGGCCAGCGCCACGGCAAAGTATGCCATAGTCCATCGAGAGAGGGCTGACCCGTTCATCGCCAGTCATCTATATGACGATATCTGCAAGTTTCGGACATACCAGAACTCATCGCAATCGCTGCAAGGGGATGTCGCCAAGAGACGGCGTTAAACTTCTTTTTTCTACACGAAGGCCATCACCACCACGCCACCCAGGACAATTAGGACGAGGCCAGCGATAAGCATGGGAAGCAAGGTATTGTCCGCTTTTGCGCCGCTTGCTGCTTCGATGGTGAACACAAGGCTTGGCCATTCCTCGATCACTTTTTCACTCTCCGAATCCATTTTCATTTTCGTCTCGCTTCTCTCAGTTCCGCGACCATTGAGGTTCCAGCAAAGCACATCCCATTTTGCTCAGTGGCCGATGGCCTTTCCCAGCAGCTTGATGCCGGGAGCGGGCAATTCGAGGTCATCGTCTGATTGCCCAACGGCGGGGATTTCTATCCAGCGCTGCACCTTGCCTTCTGCGCATTCCTGGACAATTGGGAAGTACATTGTTTTACCAACCTCGAGAACAGGGGTCAGATAGCTGCGGAAGATGAACTCGTCATATTCGTCATCGCCGAGATTTCCGCCACTCCAGACTATCTCTTTCACGCCTTCGCTGGCCGGCGCGCCGTAGTAGTCGTAGGACTTGGAATAGGCGGCCCTGATCTTTTCCAGCTTCCATCCGGCTTTCGGCTGCGGCTTGACTGCGATGACGCCTTCGGGGACCTGGACCCGCACCGTATTGGTGGGCGTGCCTTCGCAGCCATGTGGGACACGCAAAACCGCTTTGTAGGCGGACCCCACCGAGGCCTCTCCGTTTTCTAATGTGATATGGGCAAACGCCGTCCCGGTTGCCAGCACGCAAACCGCGCCCGCCGTGATTAATCTCTGCAACAATGGTTTCTCCTTTCAAGATGCCTACATGCCAACGGCAGGCGTGAGCGGACTTCACTTCGGGGTTTCGACCCCGTCTCAGGATGCTGGCTTGCCTGGCACCGCGAAGGCAGCAGTGCCAATCGCTTCTCTGAAGAGGGTCGCGATCATCTTCGATGGAGAGAAGCTACTGGATACGGAACGTCAGTTCTTTGCGCTCGCGCAAATTGAACCGCGATGCGTTCATTGGGCGGGCTGGTCACTGAACCCTCGGAGTATGAACCTCCAATGCCTGGAAATGGATTCTGCTTGCGTCAAAGCAAAGAACGATCCGAATGCAGCAGTAAGGTTGGGCCGCCGTGAAACGCGTGGTTCAGAAATCCGTGGCGATCCCGACGATGCAGAACTGGTGACCAAAGTCTCGCTTTACCGATGGAGCCGGATGGTGATCAGCTACTCGAATCAGAAGGCTTGCGACAACATGCGGGACAAAGGTCTGGCAGGGATTCCTTCTGGAGGTTTGAATGATTTCGGTTAGATGGGCGGATGGTGCGCCTGAGATCGATGCCGCAGTGGCCGCTCGGGCGATGAAGTTCGCTGTCGAATATTTCATGAGGCAGATGCAGCGCGGTAGCATTAAGGGGCGGGTCGAGCGTGGGATCGGTGAGGACGAGGGCAGATACCGCCTATCCTTGCGTTATCATGATCGGGAGTTGACGATGATTGTCGGTCCAGGCGGCGAGATCATCAGCCAGGAACTGATTATGGTGGCGCCGAAGTTTCGGTGGAAGCGGGCATGAACCCTGCGCAGCACAATTTGGGGCACTCGGCGAATGCATGAAATGGTCTGCCGGTTGGCGGCGCCGAAGCTAAAGTACCATGCCACCGCCCCTGTAATCGGCATGCCGAGAATGAACAGGTAGAGCGAAATAGGTTGCCGCAGCTAGCCGAACAGCATCTCGTGAATGTGCCCGTCGACGGCAACGAACGCACTGTGGGCATCGAGTTCGCCAGCATACATCGGCAGCCAAAGCAGAATGGAGAGCGCGGCATATAGCGACCCGAGGAAGAAGAAGGGCCTGAATCCGTAGGAAAGAAATGCGGGTCCCGTCCCCATGATTTGCGTCTCCAAATGAACAGGGCCGGATGAACCGCCGCCCTCGGTCCGTCCGGCCCTCGCCTGCCCTTCATGCGGCAGGCATGGCTGTATCGATTGCCGGTCAGTTGGCCGGAACCTGGGTGAACAGGTCGGCGAACACCGTCTTTGCCTTCCCGGGGTGCTTGACCGCTTTGGCGGCATCGAGATTGACCGGCTTTCCGACAACGATCAGGGCGACCATGCCCATGCCGTAGTGAGGCGCGCATTTGACGCCGTAAACGCCCTCCTTTGTCAGCGTAACGGTGATCTCCTCGCTGGGCTTTCCCTTGAAAGCCTCGGCGCCATCCGGAAGCATGCCCTTGATAGACTCGGCATCATGCGTCTTGTCAGTCGGCACGAACTTGACGGTGTCGCCGGGAGCTGCCTTGACGAAGGCCGGCTGGAAAACCATGGCGCCCTTTTCGCCCTTGTTGAGCATCTGCACCACATGCTCTTCGGCGCTTGCACCGCCGGCGAGCGCCACGAGGGAGACTGCGACGGCGAGGATAGAGAGTTTCATCAATTTGTCCTTTGTTACGTCTTCGCGGCACTGCGCCGTTCCATGCCATTTAGCCCGATGCGGCCGAGGACAATTTGCGCTGGCGCAAACTCAAGATAAGAAAGATCTCCCGCACGACTGATGCAGAACCCTAAGGCCGTGGGATTCCGCTTGGCTGCGCTGGACCGATCGCTGATTTCGCGACTACCGCCCTTCACACCGTCAGCCGGCTGCTCAGCAAGTGGGAAGACAATGGGATAATCGTCAGCGGACGCCAGAAAGTCACGGTCAAGGATGCGCATCGCCTTGTGGTTCTCGCGGAAAACCGGGACAAGCGCTGATCCTCACCGTTCTCCTCGAACAGCCGCTTCGAGTTCGACAAGAAAGTCGCCCTCGTTGATCCGATGTTCCCGGCACGCTTCAGCCACGGTATGGAATGTGCCGATCGGGCAGCCGACGCACAGCATCTTGTATCTCAGCACCACAGCCACCGTTGCCGGCCATTTCCTCATGATTTCGTCAACGACCATGTCGGGGTTGATCGAACTGGGTTGCTTCACGATGAAGTCTCCGCAATTTGCGAAGCCTCTTCATAAATCGCGTTCGGACCGCTCTCGTTGCGCTTTCGCAATCTGAAAATGATTCAGATCAAGACACGGCGCGCGTGACCTCGATAAGCAAAGGGATAAAGTGTCTGAGGAGGTTGGCATGCAAGCCAAAACCATGATGACCACGCCGGTCGTTGCAATAGATCCGTCTGCGACGATCGCCGATGCAGCCGGATTGATGCTCTCCAGCAAGATCAGCGGGCTTCCCGTCATTCGCAGCGACGGCGCGCTGGTGGGCATTACCAGCGAGGGTGATTTCCTGCGCCGCGGAGAGCTGGGCACTCAGCGCAAGCGCCCACGCTGGCTGGAGTTTCTTGTCAGCCCGGGAAGAGTTGCCGAAGAATATGTCCTGGCCAACGGACGGCGGGTCGAGGACGTGATGACCGACAGCGTTGTCACGGCATCCCCCAATGCATCGCTTGCCGAGGTCGTCGAGTTGATGACGCATCACCGCATCAAACGCGTCCCGATCGTCGACGGCGATAAAGTTGTCGGAATGATCGCCCGCTCCGATCTTCTTCGTGCGCTGCTCCACACGCGGCCGGTCTCGAGCCCGACGGCCATTGACGACGAACAGATACGCCAGAGCATCGTCGCGGAGCTTGCAGCGCAGAAGTGGGCTGGAAATGATCTGATCAATGTCAGTGTCGACAAAGGGAGCGTAAAACTGAGCGGCGCCATCTTCGACGAACGCGAGCGCCGGGCAGCCATCGTCGCGGCCGAAAACGTCGCCGGCGTCAAAGGCGTTGAGGACAATCTATTTTGCGCCGAGCCGTTGTCCGTCATCCTGGTCTCGTAGCCAAGGGCTACTACCACCATTTTCCCAAGGCGAACTGCGTGCGTAGCCGCTCGACGACTAACGCTGGCCGGCCGCATGCTGCAGCCGTGCGATCAGGTCGCGGTTGCGACAATAGTCTGGCGGAGCATCGGCTTGCTCGTGTTGATCGAGCCAAGTCGAGCATTCGTCCTGATGGCCGCAGGATCGGCAACGGTTGACCGCCCGATCGGTTACTGCTGCATGGTCCGGCACCACTTTCAACTCCCTGTCGACACCCCCCGTCCGCATCATGCGACCCATCAACGCTGCCCTGGCGTCGACTGAAATCAGGTAATCGAGGAAGCTCATCTTGGACACTCCTACCTTTGAGACTCATAGCCATGCAGACAGCCGATGACTTGATCTCGATCAACAGACGGAGCCGTTGCCACACCAAGGCGGCGAAGGGGGTAGATTGAAGTTCCTGAACCCACCGCCGCGCATTCGGCTGCTGGGACGTCGACCCATCAATACGACATGAAGCGGTTGATGCCGCTTTCCTCGATCAGCGAGCGCGTCACCCCGCCGAACGCCCATTCCCGCAGACGGCTGTGCCCATAGGCCCCCGAGACGATCAGGTCCGCATGGATCAACCGCGCAAATGTCAGCAACTTATCGCCGTCAGCCTCGCCGGCAATGAGTTCGGTTCGCGCCAATATGCCGTGATGTTCCAGAAAAACCGCGACATCGGCGAGACTGTCGCGAATGCTTTCGTCGCGATCGGTATCGATTGTGGCAACGACGACTTCGTTGGCCTTGGCCAGGAATGGCAATGCATCTGTTATCGCCCGTCGCGCTTCCCTGGTGTCCTTCCAGGCAACAAGAGCGGTTTTTGCCATGACATGTTCGACATTGCTCGCGGCAACCAGGACCGGCCGACCAGAACCGAGTACCAGGCTGCCGACATCCACTGCGCGAAAGACATTTTCCCCTGTTCCGCTGCCGGTAACGATAAGATCGGCCGCTCTGGCAGAAACACTGAGGAAACGGGTTGGGCTGCAGACGGCTTGCCCCCATTCGCTGAAGATCGAAGCCGGAACCAATCTCTCGAATTCGGCGCGCAGTTCGGCAAGCCGTTTTTCGATTTCCGTGCGCTGAACCTGCATGATCTCGCCTTCGTAGACCATGCCGTCGCCTGTCGCGACCAGTGGCGGGACATCCGCTGCCGCCAGACCGATAAGACGGGCTCCAAATCGCTCCGCAAGCTCGATCCCCAGCTTTACAATAGGTGCGGGAGGCGCATCGATGGCGAGGTTGACGATGATTGACTTATAAGACATTGCGGGCGCCTTTCACTGAACGATGGAATGCGTGATGAATTGCATTCGACAGCGTCCAATGCCTTGATGCGCATCAAAGGCCCGACAACTGCATCTGCGTTCGAAAACCTCGGCTCGATTCGTTTTGCGTGTGCAGCGAGAAGTGATAGTTAGCCCCGGTAGCACCGTCTCGAAGCTAGGAACTTCAGGTGATCAAAGACGAAGCGCTCAGTTTGTCACCCGGCGGGACGACACTGAAATCATTGTTGTCTCAAATGTTCGATCAGGCTCCAGGCTTTATAGCGCTGCTGCGCGAGCCAGGTCACATTTTCGAGCTGACCAATGCCGCCTACCAGCGATTGACTGGCCACAGGCAAGTGATTGGAAAGTCAGTGCGGGACGCCTTTCCCGAGCTCGAAGGGAATGAGTTTTTCGAACATCTGGACTATGTGTACACGACCGGCGAGCCCTACATTGGCCACGGGGTCAAGGTTGGCCTTCGCAACATAGCCGACGGCCCGGTCGAAGAGCGCATCCTCGATTTTGTCTACCAACCAGTCAAGGCTGACGATGGCCGTATCACCGCGATCTTCATTGAAGGTACTGATGTCAGCGAACTCTCCTTTGCAAACGCAGCACTTCGGCTGCGTGAGGACCATTTGCGGTCGATCCTCGCAACAGTGCCGGACGCGATGGTCGTCATCGACGAGCAGGGTGGGATTCAATCCTTCAGCACCGCTGCCGAAACCCTGTTCGGCTACCAGTCAGGCGAAGTCATCGGTCAAAACGTGAAAATGCTGATGCCCTCGCCCTACCGCGACGAGCATGACGCCTATTTGCTTCGCTACCTGACGACGGGAGAGCGCCGGATCATCGGGCTCGGCCGCACCGTGACCGGGGCACGCAAGGATGGCACGACTTTCCCGATGGAGCTTTCCGTTGGCGAGATGCATCCGGGGACCGGACGTTTCTTTACCGGCTTCTGCCGCGACTTGACCGAACGCCACCGGGCAGAAGCAAGAATCCAGGAGCAGCAGCAGGAGCTGCTGCACATGGCGCGGTTCACCGCACTCGGCGAGATGGCCTCGACGCTTGCTCATGAGATCAACCAGCCGCTTACCGCCATCACGAACTACCTCAAAGGCAGTCGTCGGCTGCTTGAGAAGAGCCGGGACGAGAATGCGCCCATGCTTCGCGATGCCGTGGAAAAGGCAGCTGAGCAGGCCTTGCGGGCAGGCGACGTCATCCGTCACCTGAGGGATTTTGTAGCCAGGGGCGAAAGCGAGCGCCAGGTCGAACGACTGCCAATGCTGATCGAGGAAGCCGCATCCCTAGCCTTGGTTGGTGCGAGAGAGATAAATCTCCTCGTCAGCTACAAGCTTGACCCAGTCGCCGAACTGGTCTTGACCGACCGCATCCAGATTCAGCAGGTTTTGCTCAACCTGATGCGCAATGCGGTGGAGGCTATGCAGGACTCGCCGCGCCGCGAATTGAAAGTCGCAACAATTGCCCGGGATGATGGGATGGCCGAAGTAAGCGTGATCGATACCGGCCCGGGTCTCGCTCCGGAAGTCTCGGCTCAACTCTTCCAGCCGTTTGTAACCACCAAGAAGCAAGGCATGGGTGTCGGTCTCTCCATTTGCCGCACCATCGTGGAATCGCACGGTGGTCACATATGGGCCGAGGCGATGCCGACTGGCGGGACCGCCTTCCGATTCACCTTGCGCATTGTGGAGCAGGAAGAGGTCACAAATGGCCGGCAGTGATCTGGTGCACGTGGTTGACGACGACATGGACGTGCGCAAGTCGCTCGGTTTTCTTCTGGCGACTGCAGATTTTGCAGTACGCCTGCACGAATCGGCCACAGCTTTTCTCTCGACGGCAAAGGGCGACCTCGACGGCTGCATCGTCACCGACGTGCGCATGCCGGGCATAGACGGCATCGAGTTCCTGCGCCAACTGAGATCCGGCGGGCATACAATTCCAGTTATTGTCATGACGGGCCATGCCGATGTGGCGCTCGCCGTTCAGGCAATGAAGGAAGGCGCTTCCGATTTCATTGAAAAGCCGTTCGATGACGAGATGCTCATCGACGCGATCCGCTCCACGTTGGCCAACCGCAACCAGGCGAATGCAACGCATCCACAATCCGCTGAAATCCACGGGCGCCTGGCTACACTTTCGGAGCGGGAGCGGCAGGTTCTGGACGGGCTCGTGTCGGGTTTGCCGAACAAGACGATCGCCTATGATCTGGGTATCAGTCCGCGCACCGTCGAGATTCATCGTGCCAATGTGATGAGCAAGATGGCCGCGGGCAGCCTGTCGCATCTCGTGCGCATGGCGTTGATCGTGGAATCCAAACCCTAGCAAGCGTCCCCGAGAGACTTGCCGTCGTCTGTCGGCACTATCTTCGACTGCCAGTAGCGCCAATGGGTCGGGCGGATATCGACGCGCACGCCAGTCCCGGCGTGCTTCCAACCCTGCCGGCCTTTTATACAGGGAAATACGAGCGCATGTTCGCCGTCCTCGTCGAAGACGGCGAGTTCGAGTTCGCGACCAAACGGAGCGCTGAGGATCGGCTTCCACATCTCCCCATGATTGGGGAAAGCGGCGAGCAGCGCCTTGATTTAAATCATTTTCCGAAATTGCCGCTTATGCCGCTGCGGGCGAGCGGCAAGCCTGCCTTGATCGCGATCAATGACAGCCCAGGCGGCTGGGCCAACAGTCTGTGGGACGATCAATAAACTCAGGAGATCACACATGCTGATCCGCACATTATCCGCCCTGGAATGCACGAAATTGCTGACCGCCAACCGTGTCGGTCATCTGGCATGCGCGAAGGATGGGCAGCCCTACGTGGTGCCGGTGCACTATGCACACGCCGACAATCATCTCTACGCGTTTTCCATGCCCGGCAAGAAGATCGACTGGATGCGTGCCAATCCCCTGGTGTCCGTCCAGGTGAGTGAACGCGGCCAGGGCCGAGGCTGGAGAAGCGTCGTCGTCGATGGCCGATATGAGGAACTGCCGGACCGGATTGGCCACAAGCTCGAGCGCGACCATGCATGGTCGGTGTTGAGCAAGCATGCCGATTGGTGGGAGCCCGGCGCCCTCAAGCCAGTCATGCCTCCGGTGTCGGACAGCGCACCCCACGTTTTCTTCCGTATCTCGATCGAACAGGTGTCGGGCCGCGAAGCAAGTGAATAGCTGTCTTCACTGCGGCGACCAGCGCTGGACCGATTCAGGAGGAGCGGCTCTAGGTAGTTTCCCGTAGGGACATAACCGAATTTCGCGCCTCGCGGATTTGCGCGATTGCTGTGTCACGGATCAACCGGGAAAACAGCCATGCACGCCTACGCCGCCTCCAGAATTTCGCTGCCGTCACGGTCTACCCTGCCCAACCTGCCGGAGGCTTTCGAGCCCGCACCGCTGCAACCACTCAGCTTCTATCCCGCAGGCGCGGAAATCTACGCCCAGGGCGAAAAGGCCGGAGCCTTCTACCAGGTGGAATTCGGCGCCGTCCGCGTCTACCGCCTGCTTGCTGACGGCCGCCGGCAGATCAGTGCCTTTCACCTCGCCGGAGAGACATTCGGCTTCGAAGCCGACACAACGCACCATTTCTTTGCTGAAGCGATCAATTCCACCGGTGTCCGCGTCTTCCGCCTCACAGCTGGAGCGGACATGTCCCATCAGTTGCTGCCCCTGGCGCTCAAGGGGTTGACCAGAGCCCAGGAACACCTGCTGGTCCTCGGTCGCCAGAGCGCCATCGAACGCGTCGCCGCGTTCCTGATCGACCTGGCGGAGCGCCAGGGCGGATTGCGGCAGGTCGAACTTCCGATGTCGCGCATGGACATCGGCGATTATCTCGGCCTCACCATCGAGACGGTATCGCGGATCTTCACCCGGCTGAAGGACAAGGGCGTCATCCGCCTGCTCAGCCTACGCAGCATTGAAATCGTCAGGCATGATGCGCTTCATGCGATGAACGAATGAGTTGCGCTCCGGCTCCTAGATGGTTCTAGCACTTCAGACCAATTGACAGCGGGGCACCAAGACCAAGATAGCTGCGCGGAGGACATCTATTTTTTTGCCGCTGGAGGACTGAGGAAACAGCGGGCAAGTCTATCGGCGTTCAGGCTTCGGGAGGAAGGCATGGACCGGCACATGGCCACTTTGCATGCGGACCGTGTTCAAGCATCGATCGCATCGGATGCCGCTGCAAAATCGGCGCTGGTCGCTTCGTGGCGGCGCTCGGCCTCGTTGCACAGGCTTGATCCTGCAGGCCAGAAATCACCCCGGCGGTTGACGGACATCGAATTGAGCGTCGCCCGGCAGAAGGTCGAGCCTCTGCTCGCTGCCGCCCAGTCCAGTCTCGACAGGCTCTATCTTGCCGTCGGCGGTGTCGGCTGCTGCGTGTTGCTGGCTGATCGCGATGGTGTCCCGGTCGATCGCCGTGGCGCACCGGTCGACGACGAGACCTTTCATTCCTGGGGCCTGTGGACCGGCTCGGTGTGGAGTGAACACAGCGAGGGCACCAACGGCATCGGAACGTGCCTGGTTGAGCAGCGCGCACTCACCATCCACCGTGATCAGCATTTCTTCACCCGCAACACGCTGCTCAGTTGCACCACGGCACCAGTCTACGATCATCTGGGCAACCTCGTCGCCGCGCTCGACGTGTCGTCCTGCCGGGCCGACCTGACGGAGAGCTTCGTCAATCTCATCGCAATGGCCGTCAATGAAGCAACCCGCCGTATCGAGGCCGACAATTTCCGCATGGCGTTTCCGAAGGCGCGCATCCTGCTGGCGCCGGTTGCCGACAGGAGCACGGGCGCGCTGGTGGCGGTCGATGCCGACGATCTCGTGGTCGGGGCGACCCGCGCCGCGCGGCTGGCGCTTGGCATCACGCCGGATTGCCTGGCGAAGCCGTTGCCCGCCGCCGACCTCCTGGGCGACGCGCCGGCGGCATCGGAAGACTTGACGGAAGCCGAGCGTTCCGCCATCCAGCGCGCGCTTGCCCGGTCAGAAGGCAACGTTTCCGCAGCCGCGCAGAACCTCGGCATCTCTCGCGCCACGCTGCATCGCAAACTCGCCCGGTTCGGCATCCGCCGCCCACATTGATGTTCGCGCCCCAACCTGTAGCAGTTTTGCGACAGGTCGGCCTGGTCCGGCGCCCGGACGGGGCTGACATTGCGGCATCCATCCTGCAACGCTTTCAACCAGAACGTCCGCATCTCGCGGCGTCGCTTCGGGAGGAAGACATGAACAAGGTAGAATTTTCGCGCGCGGTCAAGGTCCCCTTTGCCAAGCGCTATGGCAACTTCATCGGCGGCAAATGGGCCGAGCCTCGCGCCGGCCGGTACTTTGACAATCATTCGCCGGTGAACGGCCAGCTGTTGTGCGAAGTCGCTCGTTCCGACGCCGCCGATATCGAAGCCGCGCTCGATGCCGCGCATGCCGCCAAGAACGCCTGGGGCCGCACCAGCGTTGCCGAGCGTGCGCTGATCCTCAACCGCATCGCCGACCGCATGGAGGACAATCTAGACCTCCTCGCCCTCGCCGAGACTTGGGACAATGGCAAGCCGATCCGCGAAACGACCGCCGCCGATGTGCCGCTCGCCGTCGATCATTTCCGCTATTTCGCCGGCGCACTGCGCAGCCAGGAGGGCAGCCTCTCCCAGATCGACGACGACACCGTTGCCTATCACTTTCACGAGCCTCTCGGCGTGGTTGGCCAGATCATTCCCTGGAACTTCCCGCTGCTGATGGCGTGCTGGAAGCTGGCGCCCGCGATTGCCGCCGGCAACTGCGTGGTGCTGAAGCCGGCCGAGCAGACGCCGGCCTCGATCCTTCTCTGGGCCGATCTGATCGGCGATCTTCTGCCGCCAGGGGTCCTGAACATCGTCAACGGCCTCGGCCTTGAAGCCGGCAAGCCGCTGGCGTCGTCGCCGCGCATCGCCAAGATTGCCTTCACCGGTGAGACGAGCACGGGCCGGCTGATCATGCAATATGCCGGCCAGAACCTTATCCCGGTAACCCTCGAACTCGGTGGCAAGTCGCCCAACATCTTCTTCCAGGATGTGCTCGCGGAAGACGACGAATTCTTCGACAAGGCAGTCGAGGGCTTCGTCATGTTCGCGTTCAACCAGGGTGAGGTCTGCACTTGCCCGAGCCGTGCACTGATCCACGAGTCGATCTACGACCGCTTCATGGAGACGGCGCTGAAGCGCGTCCAGGCGATCGTGCAGGGCGATCCGCTCGATCCGGCCACCATGCTCGGCGCGCAGGCGTCCTCAGAGCAGCTCGAAAAGATCTTGAGCTACTTCGACATCGGCCGCCAGGAAGGTGCCGAGGTGCTGACCGGCGGCGGCCGCGCCGAACTGCCGGGTGACCTTGCCGGCGGCTATTACGTACAGCCGACCGTGTTCAAGGGCCACAACAAGATGCGCGTGTTCCAGGAGGAAATCTTTGGGCCAGTGGTCTCCGTCACCACCTTCAAGGAAGACGAAGAGGCGCTGTCGATCGCCAACGACACCCTCTACGGCCTCGGCGCCGGTATCTGGAGCCGTGATGCAAATCGCTGCTACCGCTTCGGTCGCGCCATCCAGGCGGGCCGCGTCTGGACCAACTGCTACCACGCCTATCCGGCGCACGCCGCGTTTGGCGGTTACAAGCAGTCCGGCATTGGCCGCGAGACCCACAAGATGATGCTCGACCACTATCAGCAGACCAAGAATATGCTGGTCAGCTACAGCCCGAAGAAACTCGGCTTCTTCTGATCACTCCAGCGCTCTGTCACAGCGGCGAGGTCCGTCTGGACCGCGCTGCTGTGCAGATCTTCTTTAGCGTTGTGCCAGATGGCCGCAGGTTTAGGAAGAAGCTCAGCCGTCAGGAATCACGGCCGTTCGCATGGTCCCGAGGATTACACGAACATTATGAGCCCAAGGCGCACTCGGTCTCGCCGGCGCAGATGATGCATGTGATCGCGCGGCGCACCCGAGAGACAGAGTCGCGAAGCGAGGGGGCAGCAGGCGTTCCGACTACTTCTTCGCCCGAAGACACCACGCTTCATCCTGAGCGCTTCATCCCCTTCGTCAGCTCCTTGGCGCGCTCCGTTTGATGGTCAATTGCCAGCCAAGCACGGATGGGCGGGGTGTACCGTCGCGGTACTGGTGAGCGGTGCCGGCCCATCGCAAGAACGGAGATGGGGGCAATCCCCAGCTTTTTCTACATGCATATGACACGCACATTCAACGGTCGCGGTTTGCAGCATACCATGAAGGATTTGATCTCGCACAAGGACCAAGGCTTCTGGATGGCTACGTTCCGCGCATGGTCCTCAATCTGCTCATCGGCACCATCGTCATAAGTCTGACGGTCTTGGTCCATACGTTTGGTCTGATCGCCGTCACGCATGCGATGGGATACCTGGTCGCCCGGTTTCGCATGCATGGGCGCCGCAGCCGGATCGTTGCGATGATCAGTGTGGTGATGGGGCTCTTCGCTGTCATGACAGCGGAGGTATGGCTGTGGGCAGGGCTATACCGGTTGCTCGATATCTTCGCCGACTTCGAGACTGCACTCTATTTTTCGACCATCACCTTTTCGACGGTCGGCTACGGCGACATCGTGCCCGCTCACGCATGGCGCGTGCTGGCGGCGCTCGAGGGCGTGAACGGATTTCTTCTTATCGGCTGGTCGACCGCCTACCTGATCGCAGCGGGAACGCGCATCGGTCCATTCGAGGTGGGCAAGCATTTCTGAGCCGGACAGGACTCACACCGCCACCGAATGCCTGGCTTTGCCGGTTTCGAGATATCTGTCGAACTTCGCCGCGATGCTTCTGACAAAGGGGCGGCTTTGCGGCGGCACGACGAAGCGGTCGCAATCAAGCTCGAGCAACCCGTCGGGATCGCGAAGCGCGATGGAACTTGCCTTCAGCAGAAGCCGTTGGCCGGCATCGCCAAAACGTTCAACCAGGTCGAGCGCGGAGAAGCCGAAATCACACATCAAACGCTCGATGATCCAGCCGCGGACACGATCATCTTCGGAAAGCGCGATACCGCGCACGGCGGCCAGGCCGCCCGCCTTGACCATGCGGCCGTATTCGGCGGTCGCCGGCATGTTTTGCAAATAGCCCTGCCGGAACCGGCTGATCGACGACGGGCCAAGTCCGATCAGCGTCTCGCAGCTATCCTCGGTGTAGCCCTGGAAGTTACGATGCAAGGCGCCCGTTCGGGCCGCGATCGCCAGTGCGTCGCCGGGTTTGGCAAAATGATCGAAGCCCACGGCTTCATATCCCGCCCGCAGCATCAGGCCAGCGGCGATCCGCGACTGGGCGAACCGTTCGACCGAATCCGGCAGCCAGGCTTCATCGATCATCGTCTGATGCTTCTTGAACCAGGGCACGTGCGCGTAGCCGAACAATGCAATCCGGTCCGGTTCCAGCGTCAGTGCCTGCGCGACGGTGGACGAGACGCTCTGCCTGGTCTGGTGCGGCAGGCCGTAGAGCAGATCCAGGTTCACGGAGCCGACGCCGCGCGAGCGGACTCCGTCGACGACTGTCTTGGTCAGCAGAAAGCTCTGCTCGCGGTTGATCGCCTGCTGTACCTTCGGATCGAAATCCTGGACGCCAAGGCTTGCCCGCGTCATGCCGATCTCGGCGAGTGCGTCGAGACGGGCATCGTCCATGTCGTTGGGTTCGATTTCGACGCTGATCATGGCATCCGGAAGAAAGTCGAAGCTGCCTCGCAATGCCGCACCCAGCGCCACCAGGTCCTGGGGCTTCAGCATCGTCGGAGAGCCGCCGCCGAAATGGACGGCGCGCACGCCGGCCTTGCCGCCGACGATACGCGCAATCGTGGCGATCTCGGCGTGCAACGAGCGCAGATAGGCGGTCACCGGTTCATAGTGACGTGTCTGCTTGGTGTGACAGGCGCAGAACCAGCAGAGCCTGTCGCAATAGGGGATATGCAAATAGAGCGAAATCTCGTCGCCGTTTTCGAGCGCCTCCAGCCAGCTTCGGCCGACAGCGGCATCGATCCCCGGATGGAAATGCGGCGCGGTCGGATAGCTGGTGTAGCGCGGTACGTTCTCGCCAAGCCTGGCAGCCAGTTCCGGTCGCATGTCGCCATCCGTTAGGTTTTGCATGGTCAAGAAAATGACCGTAACGGCACGCCAATGCCTTGATTTCGGTCAAAGCCCTTGCACCGGACAAACTGCCACAAGGCTTTTTCCATGGCTGATGCTATCTTGCCGGTACACTGGATCCTCGGAAGATCGATGACAGCACGTCAGGATATTCATAGCGCCGGCATTCCCGTGCTTTGCCAATCTTGCGAGGCAAGGCATCGCGGGGTCTGCGGTGCGCTTGCTCCCGACCAATTGGTCGGGCTGGCCAAGACCTCGTCGAAGCACACGATCGGACCGGGGGTGGAACTGATTGGCGACGCCGAGACCGTTGACAGCTATTCCAACGTGCTTTCCGGCGTGGTGAAGCTAACCAAAAGCCTTTCGGACGGACGCCAGCAGATTGTCGGGCTTCAGTTTGCCCCCGATTTTCTGGGGCGGCCGTTCAAGGTGGAAAGTGCGATCAACGCGGAAGCGGCAACGGCCGTCTCGCTGTGTTCGTTTCCAAGAGCGTCCATCGAAAGGATGATGGGGGAATCGCCGGAACTCGAGCATCGCCTGCTCAAACAGACACTGAACGAACTCGACGAGGCGCGCGACTGGATGGTGACGCTGGGGCGCAAGAGCGCCGCGGAGAAGGTGGCGAGCTTCCTGCTGATGATTGCCAGGAATATCGATCCGACGCTTGATCCAAACACCAATTCGACGAGTTTCGAGCTGCCGCTGACGCGCGCCGACATCGCCGATTTCCTCGGCCTGACGATCGAGACGGTGAGCCGCCAACTGACACGGCTGCGGACAGACGGCGTGATCCGGATCGAGAACAACCGGCATGTGAGCGTGGACAGCCTTGCCCGGTTGGCGAGCCGCTCCGGCGCCTAGGCACTTTCTTCCCTGAATTGCTCAGTCAACGATCCCGATCATCGGCAGGACGTGCTCACGCTCAAACGCGATGTGCCGGCGCAGGTTCTCGAACAGGCCGCGCAACATGAAACCGATGGCTTCGGGGTTCTGGACCGTTTCGCCGTGACCGATAGCCAACAGAATTTCGGTCACCTCACCGGCAAAGCATTCGTCCTCCATATGTTCGGCCCGCAATCGCCGGGTTGAGGCCGGGTTCGCATTGCCGCCGGACAAGGCCTCCTCGTAGGCCGGAAAAATGACCGTCTCTTCATATCGATGAATGTCGCGCAGCAGCGGAACGATCGCGTTGGCGGTCCCGAGACACTTCAGGCGATCGACGCTGGGCAAGGCGTCGGCTATCCCTTCCAGGGCGTCGCAGAGTTGCAGCTTTTCCCTGTGCGCGCGCTTCATCACCGCAGCCGGGAGCGCTTCCCTGCTGGATCGATCAGCCGGTGCGGGATTTTCATCGCCTGCTTCGAACAGCGACGATCCCGGCCCTTGCTTCCGGTTCAATGGCGGCCTCCGTCCGTTTGCAGACCACGTTGCCCAATCAGAAAGGGCTGAGCTTTGACATGGATCAAGGCGGCGGCCTGCCGGCTGCGGAATTGGTGTTGCCGCGGATTGGCGTCCGCGCATCGGAATCCGAAGTCGGGGGCATGTCATGAAGTTCGGCACACAAATCTTCGCCTTGGGGCTTTGTGCATTCGCGGCCCTGGTGGCCGCGGGCTTCGGCGTCGACGCGCCTTTCCGGCAGCATATGTGGGTGCTGTTCCTAGTGCTGCTCGGTTTTGTCGCCATCCTCATCCGCAACACGAATTTCGAAGTGGCCGCTCCGATCGACCCATCCGCCTACATGGATGGTCCAATCCGCTATGGCGCCATCGCCACCATGTTCTGGGGTGTCGTCGGCATGCTGGTCGGGGTGGTCATCGCGCTGCAGCTAGCCTACCCCGATCTCAACATCCAGCCCTGGTTCAATTTCGGCCGTTTGCGGCCGCTGCACACGTCGGGCGTCGTCTTCGCTTTCGGCGGCAACGCGCTGCTGTGCACGTCATTGTACGTCGTGCAACGTACCTGCCGCGCCCGCCTGTTCGGCGGTGATCTCGCCTGGTTCGTCTTCTGGGGCTACCAGCTTTTCATCGTAATGGCCGCGACAGGTTACCTGCTCGGCATCACCGAGAGCCGCGAATACGCCGAACCCGAATGGTATGTGGACATCTGGCTGACCATCGTCTGGGTCGCTTACCTCATCCTGTTCCTTGGCACGATCCTGAAGCGCAAGGAACCGCACATCTACGTCGCCAACTGGTTCTACCTGTCCTTCATCGTGACCATCGCGATGCTGCATGTGGTCAACAACCTTTCGATGCCGGCCTCTCTCCTCGGCTCCAAGAGCTACTCCGCCTTTTCCGGGGTCCAGGACGCGCTGACGCAATGGTGGTACGGCCACAACGCGGTCGGCTTCTTTCTCACGGCCGGCTTCCTTGGCATGATGTATTATTTCGTGCCCAAGCAGGCGAACCGTCCAGTCTATTCCTACCGGCTTTCGATCATCCATTTCTGGGCGATCATCTTTCTCTACATCTGGGCCGGGCCGCATCACCTGCACTATACCGCCCTGCCCGACTGGGCGCAGACGCTCGGCATGGTGTTCTCGATCATGCTGTGGATGCCGTCCTGGGGCGGCATGATCAATGGCCTGATGACGCTGTCCGGCGCCTGGGACAAGCTTCGCACCGACCCGATCATCCGCATGATGGTGATGGCCATCGCCTTCTACGGCATGTCGACCTTCGAAGGCCCGATGATGTCGATCAAGGCGGTCAACTCGCTATCGCATTATACCGACTGGACCATTGGTCACGTGCACTCCGGCGCGCTCGGCTGGGTCGGCATGATCTCGTTCGGCGCGATCTACTACATGGTGCCGAAGCTCTGGAACCGTAACCGGCTCTATTCGTTGCGGCTGGTTACCTGGCACTTCTGGCTGGCGACACTGGGGATCGTCGTCTACGCCGCCGTGATGTGGGTTTCCGGCGTCATGCAGGGCCTGATGTGGCGTGAATACGACGAGCAGGGCTTCCTGGTCTACTCCTTCGCCGAGACCGTCGCTGCCATGCACCCCTACTATGTCATGCGCGCCATCGGTGGAGCCATGTATCTCTCCGGCGCCATGATCATGGCCTGGAACATCGCCATGACGATCCTCGGATATCAGCGCGAGGAGCAGCCAATGCCCGGCTCCGTTCCCACCCTTCAGCCTGCCGAATAAGGAGCCAGAACATGGGCTTGATGGACAGACACGCAATCATCGAGAAGAATGCCACGCTTCTTCTCGTTGGCTCTCTTCTTGTGGTGACCGTCGGCGGCATCGTCGAGATCGCACCGCTCTTCTATCTCGACAACACGATCGAGAAGGTGGAAGGCATGCGCCCCTACTCGCCGCTCGAGCTTGTCGGGCGCAACATCTATGTGCGCGAGGGCTGCTACCTCTGCCACAGCCAGATGATCAGGCCGTTCCGCGACGAGGTCGAGCGCTACGGCCACTACAGCCTGGCGGCCGAGTCGATGTACGATCATCCTTTCCAGTGGGGATCGAAGCGCACCGGGCCGGACCTCGCCCGGGTTGGCGACCGCTACTCGAATGTATGGCACGTCGAGCACCTCACGGATCCGCGTTCGGTGGTGCCGGAATCGATCATGCCGAGCTACGCGTTCCTGAAGGACACGCCGATCGAGGTGAAGGATTTCTCGACGCATCTGGTCGCCAACAGGCGTGTCGGTGTTCCCTACAACGATGACATGATTGCGCATGCCAATGCAGATTTGATGACGCAGGCTGATCCCAACGCCGACACATCCGGCCTCGAGGCCCGCTACCCCAAAGCCAAGATCGGCGACTTCGACGGCACCCCGCAGCAGGTCACCGAGATGGATGCCCTCGTCGCCTATCTTCAGATGCTCGGCACGCTGGTCGATTTCAAGAACTATGACGAGGCCGCCGGCTACCGCTGAGGAGTTTTATCCATGGATTACAATTTGATGCGAGAATTTGCGGACAGCTGGGGTCTGGTCGCCATGGCGCTGTTCTTTGTTGGCGCAATTGCCTTCGCGCTCCGCCCCGGCAGCCGCAAACTGGCCGATGAAGCTGCCCGGATTCCCCTTGAGGACGAGTGATCATGAGCGACGAGCACATCGATGAAATCTCTGGCGTCTCGACCACCGGCCACGAATGGGACGGCATCCGGGAGCTGAACAACCCGCTTCCGCGCTGGTGGGTCGTAACGTTCTACGTCACCATTGTCTGGGCAATCGGCTACACCATCGCCTATCCGGCATGGCCGCTGCTGCACTCGGCGACAACGGGTGTTCTCGGCTATTCGAGCCGCAACGACGTCAAGAACGAGCTAGCGGCGGCGGAAGCAGCGAAGGACAAATACGTCGCGGCTGTGGAGTCGAAAAGCGTCTCCGAAATCGGCGCGGACGATGCCTTGCGGGAATTCGCAGTCGCGGCCGGCGGCGCCGCATTCAAGGTCAACTGCACGCAGTGCCACGGCTCCGGCGCCCAGGGTTCCAAGGGATTTCCCAACCTCAACGACGACGACTGGCTGTGGGGCGGCAAGGCCGAACAGATCCAGCAGACGATCACGCACGGCATCCGCTTCGCTTCAGATCCGGACACGCGCCTGTCGGAAATGCCGGCCTTCGGTGACATCATCACCGCCGACCAGATCGCCCAGGTCAGCGCCTACGTTGCCAGCCTGTCCGGCAAGGTCCGCGATGCAACTCTTATTCAACCCGGCGCCAAGGTCTTCGCCGAAAACTGCGTCGCCTGTCACGGCGACAATGCGAAAGGCAACAGGGAACTCGGCGCGCCCGACCTGACCGACGCGATCTGGCTTTACGGGTCGGGCGAGACGGCAATCGGCGACCAGGTTCGCGCACCGAAGCAGGGCGTGATGCCTGCATGGGGCGCGCGTCTCGGCGAGACCAAGGTCAAGGAGTTAGCGGTCTACATCCATTCGCTCGGCGGTGGGGAATAGGTCGGGGGCCCTATTTCCTGCCCTTCACCGCCTGAGGGACGAGGCCCGGCCAGTCCGGGCCTCGATCTTTTCGGCATTCGCCGATTGACCTGCATCAACGCGGGTCGGTCCATGCGGCGGCAATGTTGCCCGGCGCGCTCAAAATCACAGTCTGCGCGCAAGTGGAGATAGTCGTGCTGGACAAGACGCAGGTAGAACGGCTGGAAGCCGAGGCGGTCAATTCCGCCAAGACCCGTCAGCCCCTCTACGCCGCGCGCAAGAAGATCTTCCCAAAGCGCGCCTCGGGCAGCTTTCGGCGCTTCAAATGGCTGGTGATGGCGATCACGCTTGGCATCTACTACCTGACGCCGTGGCTGCGTTGGGATCGCGGTCCATTTGCTCCGGACCAGGCCGTGCTGCTCGATGTTGCCAATCGGCGCTTCTACTTCTTCTTCATCGAGATATGGCCCCAGGAATTCTTCTACGTGGCCGGTCTCCTGGTCATGGCCGGCGTTGGACTTTTCCTGATTACCTCGACTGTCGGCCGTGCCTGGTGCGGCTATGCATGTCCGCAAACCGTATGGGTCGATCTGTTCCTTGTCGTCGAACGTGCGGTCGAGGGGGACCGCAACGCCCGCATGAAACTTGACGCTGGTCCCTGGACCGCCCGCAAGCTGATGCTGCGCGTATCGAAGCACGCCGTCTGGCTGGTCATCGGTGCAGCGACCGGCGGCGCCTGGATTTTCTATTTCGCTGATGCACCGACACTTGTGGGCGAGCTTTTCACCGGTGCCGCCGCGCCTGTCGCCTATATCACCGTCGCCGTGTTGACGGCGACCACCTACACGTTCGGCGGCCTGATGCGCGAACAGGTCTGCACCTACATGTGCCCATGGCCGCGCATCCAGGCAGCCATGCTCGACGAGAATTCGCTCACCGTCACCTACAATGACTGGCGCGGCGAACCGCGCTCGCGTCACGCCAAGAAGGTGCAAGCCGCAGGGCAGTCCGTCGGCGACTGCGTCGACTGCAATGCCTGCGTTGCGGTCTGCCCAATGGGGATCGACATTCGCGACGGCCAGCAGCTCGAATGCATTACCTGCGCGCTGTGTATCGACGCCTGCGACGGCGTCATGGACAAGCTCGGCAAGGAGCGCGGGCTGATCTCCTACGCGACGCTCTCCGACTACAACGCCAACATGATGCTGGCGACCGCAGGCGGCTCCAGTTCAATCGATCCGTCGCTGGTCAGGACTGCCGTCGGCACATTCTCCGATCAGGTGGCGCATTTTCACATTCGCAAGATCTTCCGGCCGCGCACCTACGTCTACATGGGCCTGTGGTCGCTGATCGGGCTGGGCCTGCTCTATTCGCTGCTGACGCGCGATCGGCTCGAACTGAACGTGCTGCATGACCGCAATCCGCAATTCGTCACGCTATCCGATGGCTCCATCCGCAACGGCTATACCGTCAAGCTGCTCAACATGATCCCCGAGCCGAGGACGATCGTCGTCACCATGCAGGGCCTTGAAGGCGCTGACATGGTCGTCGTCGGCGACGACATCCCGGCCGGCCGGTCTTTCGCCGTCCCGGTCGAACCCGACCGCCTGAAAACGTTGAAGGTCTTCGTTCGCCAGCCGGCGGACCAGATCCACGCCCCGGCACAGACCTTCAAGTTCCGTGTCGAGGACAGAGCCAGCTTCGAGTCGAACGAGTACACCGCCACATTCAACGCGCCAGAGGCCGCCAAATGACCGCCAATGCCCAAAAGCCTCGCGAATTCACCGGCAGGCACATGCTGGCCGTCATTCTCACCTTTTTCGGGGTGGTCATCGCGGTCAACCTGACCATGGCCACGCTTGCCAATACGAGTTGGACCGGCCTCGTCGTCGAAAACACCTATGTGGCCAGCCAGCAATTCAACAAGGAGGCCGAGGCCGGCCGCGCCCAAGCAGCGCTCGGTTGGACCGGCAAGCTGACCATCGCATGGGGCGAAGTCCGCTACGGCCTCTCCGACGCAGCCGGCAAGCCGGTTCCTCTGCACGGCGTCAAGGTGCTGTTTCGTCATCCCGCCTACGAGAAAGAGGACGAGTCCGTCACGCTCGCCCTCGCCTCAGGCCAGGAATTCGCAGCGCAGCATATGCCGAAGGACGGCGTCTGGATCGTCGAAGTCGACGCCGATGCCGGCCTGGCACGACCCTATCGCGACGTCCGCAGGATGATGATTTCTCATGGAGCGCTGCAGTGAGCTGTTGTGCACCGGGCGCTGAAATGGCGCTGGATCTGAACGGCGCCACATCGGTCCTGCCATCCAGCCAGGAGATCAGGTTGGCGAGCCGATCGCTTGGCGACGATCTTCGGCAGACCGACCTTTCAGTGCCGACGGTTCATTGCGCCGCCTGCATCCGGACGATCGAAGCGGCACTTGGAAGGCTCGATCACGTCGAAAGCGCGCGCGTCAACCTGTCGACGAAACGGGTCGCGGTCCGGTGGCGTGGAGACGAGGTGCCACCCTTCGTCGTCGCGCTTGGCAGGCTGGGCTACGAGGCGCATCTGTTCGCACCCGAGATCGACGACAAGGACAAGACGCTTGCCGAACTGATCCGCGCCGTCGCTGTTGCCGGCTTTGCGGCGGGCAACATCATGCTGCTTTCGGTTTCGGTCTGGTCCGGCGCCGAAGGTGCTACCCGCGACCTGTTTCACTGGGTCTCGGCGCTGATCGCCATTCCTGCCCTCGCCTTCGCCGGCGGCATCTTCTTCCGCTCGGCCTGGAATGCCTTGCGTCATGGCCGCATGAATATGGACGTGCCCATCGCGGTCGGTGTTTCGCTCGCCTACGCCATGAGCCTTTATGAGACGATCAATCATGGCGACCACGCCTATTTCGACGCGTCGGTATCATTGCTGTTCTTCCTCTTGATCGGACGCACGCTGGATCATGTGATGCGGGAGCGTGCCCGGACCGCCGTGAAGGGCCTGTCTCAGCTGGCCGCGCGTGGCGCCATGGTGCTGCGCGGCGATGGCGCGCGCGACTATCTGCCGGTCGGCGAGATCGAACCAGGCATGCGGTTGTTGATCGCGGCCGGTGAGAGGATCCCCGTCGACGGCAAGATCATCCAGGGAACGTCGGATCTCGACTGCTCGCTGGCCTCAGGCGAAAGCACGCCGAAAAACGTGGCGCCGGGCGAAGCGGTACAGGCCGGCGTGCTCAATCTTACCGGCCCGCTGACGATTGAGGCGACAGCCGCCGCAAAGGATTCGTTCCTGGCGGAAATGGTCCGGTTGATGGAGGCCGCCGAGGGCGGCCGCGCGCAATATCGCCGTATCGCCGACCGCGTTTCAGCGCTTTATGCCCCGGTGGTCCATCTCACGGCGTTTGTGACATTCCTGGGCTGGATAGCGGCGACCGGCGACTGGCATCGGGCGATGACGATCGCCATCGCCGTCCTCATCATCACATGCCCGTGCGCGCTTGGCCTCGCGGTGCCGATCGTGCAGGTGGTCGCCGCAAGGCGCCTGTTCGAGAACGGCATCATGGTCAAGGACGGCTCCGCCATGGAACGCCTGGCAAGTGTGGACATTGCGGTGTTCGACAAGACCGGAACGCTGACGCTTGGCCAGCCCCGGCTCGTCAACGCGCCGTCGATCGATCCCGCCATGCTGGCAGTCGCAGCCGACCTGGCGGCGCACTCGCGTCATCCATTTTCAAAGGCCATAGCCGGCTATGCCATTCCTGGCGGGCAGCTCACGTTCGATGCCGTCACCGAGCATCCGGGATTCGGAATCGAGGCCACCGACGCGGGAAGTACCTGGCGTGCGGGAAGTACCTGGCGACTGGGCCGACGCGGATGGGCTGGCTGGAAGGCTCGAACCGGCGGTGAAGGCAAACACGGCTACGGCGGAACGGTCCTGACGAGAAACGGGATGATTGCCGCATCCTTCGTTTTCGAGGATGCATTGCGCGCCGACGCCAGAGCGGCCATCGATCAATTGAGCGACGCCGGGGTTCCCGTGGAAATGCTGTCAGGCGATACCGCGGCAGCCTGTGCCGAGGTTGCGAAGTCACTCGGAGTAGACGACTTCGTCCCGTGCCTGCTGCCATCCGGCAAGCTCGAACGCATCGAAACCCTCGCAAAAGTTGGGCACAAGGTTCTGATGGTTGGCGACGGCCTCAACGACACGCCTGCGCTGAGCGCAGCGCATGTCTCCATCGCACCGGCCACCGCCGCCGATGTTGGCCGCAACGCCGCGGATTTCGTCTTCCTGCGTGAAAGCCTCGTGGCGGTGCCGCTCGCGCTGGACGTCTCGCGCAAGGCAGGAAGCCTGATCCGGCAGAACATCGCAATCGCAATCGTCTACAATACGGTGGCAGTACCGATCGCCATACTTGGGCACGTCACGCCCTTGATAGCGGCAATTGCCATGTCCGCTTCATCACTGCTTGTCATCGGAAATGCGTTGCGACTACGAACCGCCGAGCCCATTTCACAGGCAAAAAATGTTCGCCGTGACAGGCCGTCCGACTTCAACGAACTGGCCCGGTCGTCATGACCACCCTCACCTATCTCATACCCGTCGCTCTCTTTCTTGGCGCGCTTGGCTTGGGCGGCTTCCTGTGGGCGTTGAAAAGTGGCCAGTATGAAGATCTCGACGGTGCAGCCGAGCGAATTCTCATCGATCCAGAAGAGAAAAAGCGTCCACTGATCTAAGATAATCGTTGGTGACAGCTCTCCTTTGGAGAAGACCGAGACACCAACCTCTCCACCTCAATCTTGGTGCGCGAGATCGTTGTATTCCAGGCTGTTATTTCTCCGATTAATGCCCATCAATTTGCGCCAGCGCAAAGAAACCCTGCGTCAGGTCCTGTAGCTTTCTTCTCATCCGCAACGGTCGAGACACAGGAGATTGACATGATCACGCGACGCGAAGCCCTCTTCGGAGCAGCGCTCGGCGCTGCCGCCGTTGCGGCACTGCCGGCATTGTCGGCAACGGTCACAAAGGCGGAGATCCGCGGGCTGCCGCGTGAAAAGATCACGCTCGTGGCACCGCCTTTTGTGCATCCGCATGACCAGATCGCCAAGGGCGAGCCGAAGATCGTCGAGTTCACCATGACGATCGAGGAAAAACCTGTCGTCATCGATGCCGACGGCACAAAGCTCAACGCGATGACCTACAACGGCTCGATCCCGGGCCCGCTAATGATCGTGCACCAGGACGACTACCTCGAGCTGACGCTCATCAATCCCGACACCAACTCGCTGGCCCACAACATCGATTTCCACGCCGCGACCGGCGGCCTGGGTGGCGGCGGCCTGACCTTGGTCAATCCGGGCGAACAGGTGACCCTGCGCTTCAAGGCGACGCGGACGGGAACGTTTGTCTATCACTGCGCCCCTGGCGGCGCGATGATCCCTTGGCACGTCGTGTCCGGCATGAACGGTGCCGTCATGGTGCTGCCGCGCGACGGGCTGAGGAACGACAAGGGCGAACCGGTCAAGTACGACAAGATCTTCTACATCGGCGAGAGTGACTTCTACATTCCGCGCGACGAGAAGGGCAATTTCAAAAGCTACGAATCCGCCGGCGACGGCTACGATGACACGGTCAAGGTGATGCGTGGGCTTATTCCGACCCATGTGGTGTTCAACGGCAAGGTCGGATCCCTGACCGGCGACAACGCCATGAAGTCTAAGGTCGGCGAAACGGTGCTCATCGTCCATTCTCAGGCCAATCGCGATACGCGGCCGCATTTGATCGGCGGCCATGGCGATTATGTCTGGGAGCTAGGCAAATTCGCCAACCCGCCGGCCAAGGATTTGGAAACCTGGTTCATCCGCGGCGGCTCGGCGGGCTCGGCGCTCTATACGTTCCTGCAGCCGGGTGTCTACGCCTACGTCAATCACAATCTGATTGAGGCTGTGGAACTCGGAGCGACCGCTCACTTCATGGTCGAAGGCGAGTGGGATGACGACCTGATGACGCAGGTCGAGGCGCCCAAGCCCATAGCCACCAACTGACGGCACTCCAATTTGCCCGGACAGCGTCGCTGTCCGGGCATGGACAAAAGCCATGTCTCTTTTCATCCTGAAGGTACTGCCGGTCGCCCTGGCCGCCGCTGCTGTTCCGGTAGGGCTCTCGCTGCAGGCGGTCTTCGGGGATCGACAACCCCACCCCATCGCGATGACTGTTGTCTTGCTTTCCGGTTCGATCATCTATCCGACTCCGGGCGAGTTCCTGAAAGAGGGACGCCCGCAAGGCAATCCCCGCCTCAAGCGGCAACTCGACAGACCTCTCGAAATCATGGCCTACCAAGTCGGCGCGGCCGACTATGCGGACTGCGTATCGGCTGGAAGCTGTCAGCCGGCTCAGGAGACGCGCGCGATCCCGAGCAATGCTCCCGTCACTGGAATAAGCTATCTCGATGCGAATGCCTACGCCCGGTGGTATTCGCAAGTGACCGGCGACCAATGGCGGCTGCCATCCGACGAAGAGTGGGCCTTTGCCGCTGCTGAGCGGTTCGCAGGCGAATTCGAGGGTGTCGAAAACGATGACAACAACCCCGCCAGACGTTGGCTCACCAGCTACCAGGCAGAGCTTGACCTCAATCGCAAACCGGACCCGTTGCCGAGGAGCCGTGGTTCTTTCGGTTTCAATTCCCTGGGCCTCGCCGACCTTTCCGGCAATGTCTGGGAGTGGACTTCGACCTGCTATATCCGCACCACGTTGGCTGCGGATGGAAGCGGTGTTGCGAGTTCGGTCGACAATTGCGGCGTCCACGTCCTTGAAGGGCTTCACAGAGCCTACATGTCGAACTTCGTCAGTGACGGGAAAAGCGGAGGCTGTGCCGTTGGTATGCCTCCCGACAATCTGGGATTCAGATTGGTCCGGGACCATTCGGGGTGGGCTAGCCGGATCCTTGGCTGGCTTGGCATCGTCTGAAAGCAGGAATAGCGGGCCACCCCTTCTCGACCGACGCGGGTCCGCCCTACCCTCACCGTGCCTTGGGGCGCCAGCAGCGGCAGGCCTTGCACAGGTGCATGACGCTGTGGGGCTTCGCTTTGACGAACCGCTTGTCCTGAAGCGCAGATCCTGACCGTCCCAGCCCTCGGGATTGAACCTGGGGCAGCAGCCGGTCGTGTTGACGTCGTCGTCGTATCGGGGCGTTGCATTCGTCTGCATGGTCGTCCCCTGGTTGGATCGACCCACCCAACAGGCGACGCCCCCATCGATTCTTGTCAACATGCCCGGGATTGCGGTTGATGCGCATCAAGGCGGATCGAGGGGTGCCTGTTAGCTAAAACCATCTAACGAGCGGACGGCGTGCCAAATTCTCAAACGAGCACACGAAGCTCTACCACTACGCGCCCTACGAGCCTGGGGCTCTGAAGCGGCTGATGGGTCGCTATGCAACGCGCGAAGAAGAATTCGACAGCATGCTGCGGTCGAAGCTGTTCGTCGATCTTTAAGGGACAGCCCTCGCCGTCCGATTGAGGTTCGGCATTCCTACTGGTTGAAGAAAAGCACTGCCGCGATCGCGATCGAAACGAGGATCGCGGATGCTGTGCTGACCGATGGAAAGCCCAATGACATCGATCACTATGAAGGTCGGTTCGCGCTAGAAGATAGCCGCCGCGCCGTCATCGAGGCGCGCCGCAGCGGCCTTGGCGTCTTCGGCGTAACAGTCGACAGGGAGGCCAAATCCTACGTTCCGGCGCTGTTCGGGCAGAACGGCTACGCCGTGGTCGGCAACATTGCAAAGCTGCCGGCCGCGCTTCCCGCCATCTACCGCAGTCTTGCCGGTTAGAGTTGAGGTGGGGGGCTCAAAATGTCCGGCGCCACGGCACCGGACATTTTTTGGTCGTCCGTGCGGTTCGGCGGATTACGCCGCCTTGCTGTGTGTGCGGTTCGACTGCTCGATATAGGCATCGAAAGCCGCTGCAACCGCCCTGATGACGAAGCGATGGTTCTGGCTGACGCGGACCACGCCGTCCCTAACGTCGAGCACGCCGTCGCGCTCGAGTTCCGCCAGCTTGTCATTGCCGCCGAGAAGTTGTGACGGCTCGAAGCCGTGAGCCTTACAGATCGCCGGGATATCGGCGCCGAAATCGCACATCAGCCGTTCGATGATCTCGGCTCGCACCCTGTCCTCTTCGGTCAGCCGGTAACCCTTGGCCGTCGCCAGACGCCCGGAGGCGATCTGCTGGGCGTAGAGGCCCGGCGCGACCTCGTTCTGCGCATAGCCTTTTTTCATGTGGCCGATTGCCGAAGCGCCGAAACCTATCAACGTATCGCAATTGTCGGCGGTATAGCCTTGGAAGTCGCGTCTCAGCCTGCCCGCTTCCTGCGCCTGCACGAGGTCGTCTCCGGGCAGCGCGAAGTGGTCGAGGCCGATCTGCCTGTAGCCTGCGGTAACCAACGTCTCGGCAATCGCTCCGGCCTGCTCGTTGCGCGCAACCGCATCGGGTAGGACGGTTTCATCAATCATCCGCTGGTGCTTCTTGAACGTTGGAATGTGCGCGTAGCCGAACACGGCGAAGCGACCCGGCAGCATGGCGATTGCCGCATAGGCTGTATCGACGCAGGACTGCACCGTCTGGTGTGGCAGGCCGTAGATCAGATCGAAATTAATGCCGCCGACACCGGCACTGCGGAGACGGTCGGCGGCCTCGGCCGTCTGCTTCTCGCTCTGGATGCGATTGATGGCCTTCTGCACCACCGGATCGAAGCTCTGGACGCCGAGACTCGCGCGGCTGACACCCGCAGCACCCAAGGCATGGGCCATCTCGGCCGTAAGCCCGCGCGGGTCGATCTCAACGGCGACCCCGGTCATGTCGGAGAAAGCAAAGTGCTTCCGCATGAGTGCCATCAGCGCAAGGAACTCGGCCGGGGAAATGATGGTTGGCGTGCCGCCGCCGAAATGCACTTCGCCCACCGGCAAGCGGTCCGGAACTCGCGCGGCAACCATGCTGATTTCCTCGCGCAGCACGCTAAGATAGTCGCGAATTGGGCGGTCCTGTCGGGTTATCGTCGTATGGCAGCCGCAATACCAGCACATCGACCGACAGAACGGAATGTGCAGATATAGCGAGACGGGATCGCTTTGTGGCAAGTTGTCGAGCCAGTCTCGATACGCATCGGCATCAACCGCAGCGGAGAACCGCGGCGCTGTTGGGTAGCTGGTGTAGCGCGGCAGGCGTGCTTCGCCATATTTAGCCAGAATTGAAGTCTGCAACGGAGTTCTCCTGACAATTCATGTGGCCACTCCTAGCCGTAGTCAGGTCGCTGTTCTTTGTTCTATGCCAAATTCGCACCAAACATTGCACGAGGGGTGCCGTCACCCGTGAACGCCTCGGACTGCAGCTTGTCTCCCTCCGCTAATGAGGCTATCTGTCAATTATGGCGGAAAGCACCGACTATCACAAAGACTTAACTGCGACACTCGCCTTTGTCTTTGGCGCGATCGTGATGGTTGCCAGCATCAGTTCGTTGTTGCTGACTCTTTTAGCCATCGCCGGCATCCATCTCATTTGATCTTTTGGTGAGGACGAGCGCGCGCAAGTGCGTGCGTTGACGGACGCGAAGGCTGCTGTTGTTCTCGGCCATTGACCGCCTGTCCCGGCCCGAATGCAATGAAAGGCCCTTCAGGAGACTCGAAATACCGTGCGCAAGACACGGGTCCGACCAAGCGAAAGCACTTCTTGATAATGCCTGCCTGAACTGCAATCCTGACGGCGAGGCGGCTTGCATCGAATAATCATTCTCCGAGGAGGCATCGACTTTGGTCACGCAGCTAACCTCAAGCGAACGCCAATACTCGGCAGGCATACTTCTTCTCGTCGGACTGATGGGCTTGACGATGGCCGCGCTCGGCAAATCTGACCCGATCGGCGTGCACGGTGTCATCGTCATGGTGTTCAGCGGCGCGCTCCTCTATCTGGTGCTGTCGGCATTTTACGCACCGGAACCGCAGATAGACCGGCTGGCGAGCTACTATGACGATCCGATCAAGGTAGGCATCGTGTTGTCGATGGCCTGGGCCGTATTCGGGATGTTCATGGGGGTTTGGATCGCCGCCCAACTCGCGTGGCCGAATCTCGCCTTCGATGCAGCCTGGTCGACCTTTGGGCGGATGCGGCCGACCCACACGACCGGCGTGATCTTCGGATTCGGCGGCAACGCGTTGATCGCCACTTCCTTCCATGTCGTCCAGCGGACCTCGCGAGCCCGGCTGGCAGGCCAGATCAGTCCTTGGTTCGTCCTCTTCGGATTCAACCTTTTTTGCGTCATTGCGGTCACCGGCTACTTCATGGGAGTGACACAGTCGAAGGAGTATGCCGAGCCAGAATGGTACGCCGACCTGTGGCTGGTCATCGTTTGGGTGACTTATTTTCTGCTCTATGTCCGCACGCTCGCGCGGCGCAAGGAGCCACACATTTACGTCGCCAACTGGTACTATATGGCCTTCATAGTGGTCGTAGCGGTCCTGCACATCGTCAACAACCTAGCCGTGCCTGTCTCGCTCGGGCACGCCAAGAGCTACACCATCTGGTCAGGGGTGCAGGACGCAATGGTCCAGTGGTGGTATGGCCACAACGCCGTTGCTTTCTTTCTCACTGCCGGCTTCCTGGGTATGATGTATTACTACCTGCCGAAGCGTGCAGGACGGCCGATCTTCTCCTACAGGCTATCGATTCTCAGCTTCTGGGGCATCACATTCTTCTACATGTGGGCAGGCTCCCACCACCTCCATTATACGGCCTTGCCGCACTGGGTTCAGAACCTCGGAATGACGTTCTCCGTCATGCTTCTGGTTCCTTCCTGGGCCTCCGCTGGAAATGCACTACTTACCCTGAACGGTGCCTGGCACAAGGTTCGCGACGACGCGACGCTGCGCTTCATGATGGTTGCCGCCGTTTTCTACGGGCTTTCGACCTTCGAAGGCTCCTTCCTGGCTATTCGTCCAGTCAATTCGTTGTCGCACTATACGGACTGGACCGTTGGCCATGTGCATGCTGGAGCGCTCGGCTGGGTGGCGCTGATCACCTTTGGCTCGCTCTACACACTTGTACCCGCACTCTGGAAGCGGGAGCAGATGTATTCCGCCGCGCTGGTCGAGGTTCATTTTTGGCTCGCGCTGGCGGGCACCCTCATCTACGTCTTTGCCATGTGGAACTCGGGGATCATACAGGGCCTCATGTGGCGCACTTATACGGCGGACGGCTCGCTGGCTTATTCATTCGTCGATTCATTGGTGGCGATGTATCCCTACTACATCGCGCGTGCCTTTGGCGGTCTTCTGTTTCTGCTTGGCACGATGGTAGGCTGCTACAACATGTGGATGACCGCGACGGCTGCGCCGTTCATGACAGAAAGACAAGCTGATCTTCCCGATCCCGGGACCGCCTCCGGCATTGCCCCGAGGCCAGCGGAGTGACCCGATATGCCTGAACTGTTCCATCGAAAGATTGAGCGGACGGCCGTTGGATTCCTTCTGGCCATCATCGCCGCCGCCAGCGTAGGCGGCATTGTCGAAATCGCGCCTCTGTTCACCATTCACGAGACGGTTGAAGATGCACCGGACATGCGTCTGTATACGCCGCTCGAGGTGGCGGGCCGCGACATTTACGTTCGCGAAGGCTGCTATGCGTGCCACAGCCAGATGATCCGTACTCTGAGCGACGAGGTCGACCGCTACGGGCCGTACTCGCTCGCTGTGGAATCGAGGTACGACCACCCTATGCTATGGGGATCAAAGCGCACAGGTCCGGACCTAGCGCGCATCGGCGGCAAATATTCCGACATCTGGCACGTGACCCATCTTTCAAATCCTCGCGCGGTAGTTCCAGAATCTAACATGCCGGCCTACGCATTCCTGGCGCGCACGCCATTGGAGGTGGACGATCTGGGCCTGCATCTTGCGACTCTGAAGGAAGTCGGCGTGCCTTATACAGACGACATGATCGACAACGCCGCGAGAGATGCCTTCGGACAGGCAACTCCCGATACCGATTTTGCCGCAGGCGTGACGAAGCGCTATGGCGACAAAACACAGGTAAGTGCTTTCGACGGCGTCACGACGGAGGTGACTGAAATGGATGCGTTGGTTGCATACCTGCAGGTGCTCGGGCGACTGACGGATGCCGCCTACAAGCAAACCGCGGCGCCGGAAAAGGCACCCGACACGCAGAACTGACGAAACTGACAGGTAACACATCATGGAGCTGAACCACGACACGCTCGTCGCGTTTTCGAAGAGTTGGGGTTTGTTCTACCTGATCGCATTCGCCATCGGCGTATGCGTTTATACGTTTTGGCCATCGAACAAGAAGCGGTTTCGCGAAGCCAAAAAGAACATTCTCGATCGGGACGATACACCATGGCAGTAGAGGAACTGGATCCCCTAACGGGTCGCGTGACGACCGGCCATGAATGGAATGGCATCAAGGAACTTGACACCCCGGTGCCGAGGGGCGTGCTTATCTTCTTGATCGTCACACACATCTTTGCGGTCATCTGGTGGTTTGTCATGCCGACATGGCCCCTCGGGACGACCTACACCAAGGGCCTGCTCGATACGGACCAGCGCAAGATCGTCGAAGAGAAGCTTGTTGAAGCGAATGCAGCGAGAGCGCCGTGGGTGGACGCGATCGAAAAATCGAGCTTTGACGAGATCCTGGCAAATCCTCGGCTCATGGAGGTTGTCAAAGAAACGGGTCATCGGCTTTTCGGCGACAACTGCGCGGCCTGCCACGGCCGCGACGGCAAGGGTGGCCAGAATTATCCCAACCTCACCGATCACGACTGGATATGGGGCGGTGGACCGGAAACGATCGCGGAGACAATGCGGATCGGCGTCAATTCCAGCAATCCGCAAAGCCGGGTATCGCAGATGCCTTCATTCGGGCGCGATGAGATGTTGGACCCTGTGCAGGTCAGGAACGTAGCCACCTACGTGCACTCACTCAGCAACCCCTCGGATTCCACGCCCGACAGCATCGCCACGATAGAGGCAGGCCGACAGGTCTTCCTCACCACCTGCGCTGCCTGCCATGGCGAAGATGCCAAAGGCAAAAAGGACATGGGGGCGCCAAATCTGACCGACCAGTACTGGATCTACGGTGGGGACCTGGAAACGATCGTCATGACTGTCCACGGTGGCCGCCAGGGACACATGCCCACCTGGGACGAGCGCTTGACCCCGGCCGAGATCAAGATTCTAGCGCTCTACGTCTATCAGCTCGGCGTCGAGAACCCCTGACGGGATGAACATGAAGGAACCATCTGCACAGAAGCGTCCACGCATTCCGCTACTACTATGGCTGCTGATCCCGGCCGCAGCGCTGCTTTTTTGTGGGGCGAACGCGCACCTGATCTATGTGGCATTCGCGTCGCAGCCGGAATGCGTAAGCCATCTGAAAGCGCCAGACCCAAGTACGGGTCGATTCAGGGCGGCGAATTCTGACTGCTGACAGCAACGGATGCAATCGTGAGGTAGAAAAATGAGCGATGCCAACAAGCCCTACGGATTGCTGAACCAATTGTCAGGCATCGAGGAGACTCGCAGTCCCGAGCGTCAGCGTCACTTGCCGGCCAGCACGGCATTTGCCTGGCTCGCAGCGGGCTGGCGTGACCTCATGGTCGCGCCAGGACTGAGCCTCGCCTATGGGCTGTCGGTGTTCATCGTTTCCATCGGTTCCGTCTGGACAATGTTCGCTCTTGGTTGGGACTATATTCTATTTCCGGCCCTCGCCGGCTTCATGATCGTGGCGCCAGCCGTGGCGGTCGGGCTCTACGCGAAGAGCCGAGCCATCGAAGAGGGCGAAGTGCCGACGCTGGGTGGGATGCTGCGCGTCAAGCCTAGTGCCGGTGCCCAGATCTTCTTCACCGGGGTTCTCCTTTGCCTGCTCATGCTTTTGTGGATGCGCGCGGCGGTCTTGCTCTATGCGCTGTTCTTCGGCGTGCGGCCATTTCCTGGGTTGGACCATATAGTGGGAATGCTTTTCACGACCCCGATGGGCCTCGCCATGCTTGTCGTCGGAACGCTCGTCGGCGGGCTGTTCGCCGCCTTCGGCTTCGCAATCAGCGTCTTTTCCGTTCCCATGCTGCTAGACCAGCGCACCGATGCGCTTACGGCGATGGCATCCAGCATGGCTATCGTATGGAACAATCTTCAACCAATGATCCTGTGGGGAGCTGTCGTGCTCGCCCTGTTCGCAGTGAGCGTGGCAACGGCCCTGGTCGGGTTGATCGTCATCTTCCCGCTGCTTGGCCATGCCACCTGGCATGCCTACAAGTCGATGCGGTGAGAGTGGCTGAGCACAATGTCCTGCTGCACACCGGCTGACGCCAGACTCGAAATCGAAGCCTCGCGCTCAGTCGCGCTAGAGGAGGTCATTCTCGCCAGCCGCGATCTCGGCGACGGCACGCGCCAGTCGGACCTTTCAGTACCGGGCATGCACTGTGGGGCTTGCATTGCGGCCGTCGAAAAGACGCTGTCAGCGCTCGAAGGCGTGGCCAACGCGCGCGTTAATCTTTCCACGAGGCGGGTCGCCGTCCGGTGGCGTACGGTCGACGGCGCCGCTCCGGACCTGATCGGCACGTTGGGAAAGATCGGCTACCCGGCGCACCTGTTTTCTTTCGACGCCGACGCAAAGGACCCGGAACTGTCGCGCCTCCTCAAGGCGTTGGCCGTGGCGGGCTTCTGCGCCATGAACATCATGCTGTTGTCGGTGTCGGTATGGTCCGGCGCCACCGGACAGACACGGCAGGCGTTCCATTTCCTCTCGGCGGCTCTGGCGCTTCCAGCCATTCTCTATTCCGGCCGTATTTTCTATGCCTCCGCCTGGTCGGCGGTTCGTCACTTCCATACGAACATGGACGTGCCAATCTCGATCGGGGTGATGCTCGCTTTCGCTCTGAGCTTTTACGATACCATTCACGACGCGCCCTACGCCTATTTCGACGCAGCGACGACCCTCCTGTTCTTCCTTCTGATCGGGCGCACACTCGATCATATGATGCGCGAGAAGGCGCGATCCGCAGTCGCTGGACTTGCCCGGCTTGCGCCCATCGGGGTCACAGTCGTTGCGACGGATGGAACGAGACATTACGTCGCGACGACGATGATCGAACCCGGAACGACCCTCTTCATCGCTCCCGGGGATCGCATCCCGGTCGACGGGGTCGTGGAGACCGGAAACTCCGAGCTCGACTGCTCTCTGGTTTCGGGCGAAAGCGCGCCTCTTACGGCGTCAACGGGGACCGCGCTCCGGGCTGGCCTGATGAACCTCACTGGCCCGCTCACGATGAAGGCTACCGCGCGGGCGGAAGACTCCTTCCTGGCCGAAATGGTCCGGATGATGGAAGCTGCCGAAGGCGGACGGGCCCGTTACCGCCGGCTGGCGGATCGGGCTGCTGCGCTCTATTCGCCTGTCGTCCATACGATCGCCCTGCTATCGCTGGTCGGCTGGCTCTTCGCCACCGGCGACTGGCATCGCTCGATAGCCGTCGCCATCTCTGTTCTCATCATAACCTGCCCCTGCGCGCTCGGTCTTGCCGTTCCCATCGTTCAAGTCGTTGCCGCACGGCGCCTCTTTGAACTGGGTATCATGGTGAAGGATGGCTCCGCACTCGAGCGTCTTGCCGAGGCTGACACCGTCCTGTTCGACAAGACCGGAGTGCTCACTGTCGGAAAGCCAATTCTCGCCAATGCAGCCGAGATCGCGCCGGCTGCCCTTGGCATTGCCGCCGCCATCGCAGCCGGGTCCCGACACCCATCTGCCACGGCGATCGCGGCTGCCGGAGTGGGCCGGCCGGCACAATCCTTTGCTTTCGATTGCGTACAGGAGATACCGGGCCTCGGCCTGGAAGCCAACGCACAAGGCACCGTCTATCGTCTTGGTCGCCATGATTGGGCGACTGGCCGCAGCGCGCAAGATGAACAAAACTCAGCATCGGTCGCTGTATTGACGAAAGGCGAGCAGTGGTTGGCGACGTTCTTGATCGAGGACGATGTCCGCCCTGGTGCAGAACAGGCAGTCCGCGCTCTCAAGAGTGCTGGATTGCAAGTGGGTATCGTTTCTGGCGACCGACGGCAGCCGGTACAGATGCTGGCGAGGCGGTTAGATATCGACCAAGTCGAGGCCGAGTTGCTTCCGGCCGAAAAACTCGCCCGCATCGAAGAGCTTGCTGGTTGCGGCAGCCGGGTTCTGATGGTCGGAGACGGGTTGAACGATGGGCCAGCGCTGGCCGCCGCCCACGTCTCCATGGCGCCAAGCACGGCGGTCGACATTGGCCGAAACGCCGCTGACTTCGTTTTCCTTACCGAGAGTCTTTCGGCCGTGACTCAGGCTCTCGGTATCTCAAAAAGGGCCGAGAAATTGATCCGGCAGAACTTTGCGCTTGCCGTCGCCTATAATGCCTTGGCAGTGCCGATAGCCGTTGCGGGCTACGTGACTCCGCTCTTGGCAGCTCTTGCAATGTCGATGTCGTCGCTGCTGGTGGTGGCGAATGCAATGCGACTGCGGCCCAATGTTCCAACCGCACCCGTGACGCGCCCTCGCCTCTCGATGCACGTGGCTGCCGGCCGATGAATTACCTCGTCGTCCTCGTTCCCGTCGCCATCCTACTGGGCTTAGCCGGGCTCGCGGCTTTCCTTTGGTCGCTGCGGGCTGGGCAGTACGAAGATTTGGATGGCGCGGCGGAGCGAATCCTCCACGACGATGAGGACAACCCATAGGAGCTTGATCGCTTGATCGCTTGATCGCTTGATCACTCGATGACGCGGGACCGTCCGCATCAGCCCTAAACGTTGCCTTGGCAATTGTGCCTGCCGCTTGGTGGGCAATCGCTTGTTGCCGCGGAAAGGTCGGCCCACTCGATGGCGTAGCCCGCCAGTTCGACCAAGGTCTCCTTGGTGCCGAGGGCGGCAACCTCACCGCTCGCCGCATCGGCCCAGCATTCGTCTGCGAGGTAGCTGATCGGCGCATTCATGCAGGAATAGTTGGCCCCGCTCGGCCGTTGGTCGGCATCAACAGAGCGAACGGCGCGACCCAGTCAATGCGATCTCTGCAAGCAGGCAATATTCTCAAAGGGCATCTAGAGCCTTTCACGTTTTGACGGAAGCGTAGCCGGCTTTTGCGAAGTAGTTCTTGCATTCGGCGGCCTCGATTGTTTCGACGAGGTGGCCGATGTGGCGCCACGTGTCCTCGACGGTGCGTTTCTGAGCTTGGCGCATCCAGTGTTTGATCTTGGCGAAGGCCTGCTCGATCGGATTGAGGTCGGGCGAGTAGGGCGGCAGATACCAAAGCCTGGCGCCGGCAGCTTTGATCATCTGCCTGATGGCCGCTGACTTATGGCTTCCCAGGTTATCCATGACCACGATGTCGCCGGGCTTCAGCACGGTGATGAGCTGCTGCTCGACATAAGCACGGAAGCACTGGCCGTTAATTGGTCCGTCGAAGACGCAAGGTGCAGTGAGCCGATCGCAGCGCAGCGCGCCGAGGAAGGTCAGCGTGCGCCAGTGGCCGTGCGGAGCCAGGCCGCGCAGCCGCTTGCCCTTCGGCCCCCAACCGCGCAGTGGAGCCATGTTGGTCTTGATCCAGGTCTCGTCGATGAAGACCAGGCACTGCGGATCGAGACCGGCCTGCCAGGACCGCCATCGTTGGCGCCTGCGGGTAACATCGGCGCGTGCCTGCTCAAGGGCGAACAGCGTTTTTTTTGAAGCTCAGGCCCTCGCGGCGCAGGAACAACCACACCGCGTTGTGCGAGACCTTGACCCCGCGACCGGCCAACTCATCCTTCAGGCCGTGTAGCGTCAGATGCGGCGTCTCACGTATACGTGCCTCGATGAAGGCACGGTGCGGCTCCAGCACCCTCTTGCGATGTCCACCCATCTTGCCAGGCGCAACCGAACCAGTCGCCCGATGGCGCTGCAACAACTTTACCGCAGCGGAAATCGAAATGCCAAACCGTTTGGCGGCCGAGCGGCGGCTCTCGCCGCCCAAAACCGCCGCCACCACCCGCTCGCGAAGATCATCGGAAAAAGGTCGCGTCATCAGATGCTGGCCTCCACTCCAGCCAGCATCTTGAATCACAAAACCCACAAATCGGGAATCCCCTTCGATTCCATCAAGCCGTGAACCGCTCTAGAAATTTGGCCTGCATTCCCTGAAGAACCCGGCGTTCGGGCAGAATTCGGCGAGGCCGGCAAGATCGCTGCCACGTTCCAGCCAATCGCGGCAGTCGCGGTGAAAAGAGCAGCCCAGGCACGTGTTTCGCGCGTCCGCCATCACCGTTCCGCCGCATTTGCGGGCCGCCACGAGCGGATCGACGCGCATCCGCTCCATGATGAGCTCCATGAGCGCGAATTGCCGCCAAACCCTCTCGGACTGCGACCACTGTCGTTGACCAGACCGCATGATGATCTTCCCCTGCCGGAGCGACCGCTTGTCCCTACCCTATCCGCAAACGCCCCGCAGTTCGATGTGTCGCGTCGCCGCGCCCGCCAAAGCCGGGGGCGCTGCCTTCCAATATCGTGGCGTCCTCGCGCATCCATTCGACAGCAGCGGCCGCACCGGCCTCACGCCGCCGCGCTTCCAGCAATTCGCTCCGTCAAACTCGAGCGCGATGGCAGACACTGCATTCGTGTCTCTGGCCAAAGTGGCCTCATGGTTCTTGCGCACCCACAGGAGCATCGGCTCATAGAGGCTTGCAGGCCAACCGAGAAAAGCGCACTGGATTTGCAATGTGAATAGCTGGGCAAGCTGCGTCACTAGATCGATCCCCACGCCTCATTCCAGCCCTGATACGAGTCCGGCTAAAATTGTTCGGCAAGACGGTTCGAAATCTTCCACGCCTTCGAGCTCGAAATGGCGCTCGACCAGCTGCCGGTATGCAGTGTACTGAGGCGGGTCCATGCCGCTTGGCACCGACAGATGGCTGGAACTTGAGCGTCTCGGCTCGCGCTTTAGAGGAAGTCTAAAGTCGCACACTGGCTCAGATGGCGGCAGTACCAACGACGGCACCGATGCCGGCCGTCAGAGCCATGGCAAGCGCACCCCAGAATGTAACACGGACTGTTGCCCTCAGCACATTGGCGCCGCCGGCCTTGGCCCCAATGGCACCCAGCACTGCCAGGAACAGGAGCGAGGCAACAGACACCGTCGCGACAAGCCAGGCGGCCGGCGAAACAAGCGCCATCGCCAATGGCATGGCCGCGCCAACCGAAAATGCCGCCGCAGAGGTCAGCGCGGCCTGGATCGGTCTGGCTGTCGTCACCTCCGAAATACCGAGTTCGTCACGCGCGTGGGCGCCAAGCGCCTCCTTCGCCATCAATTGGTCGGCGACCTGCAACGCCAGCGTTGGCTCGACGCCACGTTTGACATAGATGTCCGCAAGTTCCTGTCGCTCGAAATCTGGCTGCGTCGCCAGTTCCCCTTTCTCACGCGCAAGGTCGGCTTGTTCGGTATCGGACTGCGAACTGACCGAGACATACTCGCCGGCCGCCATCGACATCGCGCCGGCGACCAGTCCGGCTACGCCGGCAACCAAAACGTTGGAGGCCGCAGCGTTGGCTGCCGCCACGCCAACGATGAGGCTAGCCGTCGACACAATGCCGTCATTGGCGCCAAGCACTGCGGCGCGCAGCCAGCCGACGCGGGATACAAGATGGTTTTCCGTGTGAAGGCGGCTCATGACGTCACCGCGCGCGCCGACCCGCAGGTCGCAGCATTCTGACGAACACGTCCGATTTGACAAAGAAATGCTGCCACAAGGCCGCTGCCGCATGGAGGCCGACGACTATGATGATCACCGGCTTGGCGAGTTCATGGAGCGTCCCCATGGCTCCGAAGCCGAAGTACCATGCCATGACCCCGGTGATCGGCATGCCGAAAATGAAAAGGTACAGCAGGAAATGGGCGGCAGCCGCAATGCGCTTCTGCAGGACGCTTTCTTCGGCCGGCGCCGCCGGCACACCATGCCTCAGGCGGATCGCGATCCGCCAGGTTGCCAGCACCAAGACCGCCAAACCGACATAGACATGAACATTCGCGTTGAAGATGTCAGGGGCTGCCGGCTCGGTGCCGCGCGAAAACGCCCGATAAGCCGGTTTGATGTCCTCACCTATTACCAGTTGCAGGACGACTAGCACCGCGATTGTCCAATGCAGCAGTATCTGGGTCACGGTGTATCTGGTCGGCTCGTTGGCAACAGTCATAGGCAGCACTCTCGCTTCAGAGAACCTTCCTACCCCGCTGCTTATGCGACAATCTTGATCTGGGACAAGTCAATTTGCAGCAGCCCCTTGAGCTTTTTCGCGGCCTTTCGCAGCTCGACCTCGGCTGACAGCCAGTTGTCAGCTTGGTCGTGGGATATTGCATGACGCGAGCCAGATGGATCGCCCCTGCAAGGCTCAATGTGGAAACATATTTTCGATGAAGCAGATCGCGCTGTCGCTTTTCGTGGTCGCCGCCTCCGGCGCCTATGTCTGGGATCAGGCTGGCAAACGCCCCGCCGATGACGTGCTCGGTTCGGTGCTGCCGGCCGACGCGGCAGAGGCGCCCGCCGCGAAGCCGGCCGAGCCGGCACTCGCCAGGGTCGCGCCGATATTTCAGATCCAGCCGGAGCCCTTTGGATCCCAAGTCACAACGAGGCTCCCGAATACCCGAGAAACGACGGCTGGCGTTGGAGTTGTCGCCGAGAGGCCAAACGGTCCGGTGATGCAAACGGTGGATCCGGCCACCTCGCTGCCACCGTCAGCGCCGCCCAAACAGGCGGCTGCGCTGGTTGTCAACGCGCCCGCGCAGAAAGCGCCGTCCTTCGCTGTCACGCCTGCCGTCTACATACCCATCCCTCAGCCGCGACCGGCATACACGGACGGGTCAGCGCGCGTTGTTCGGGTCGGCATGAAGCTCGCCGTCCAGGGCTATGCCGACGGCGTCTATATCGGACCCGCCGCCGATGCCTACTACGGCATCATCCAGGTCCAGGCCCTCGTAAAAGGCGGGCAGCTTACAGCACTGAAAGTGCTGAAATACCCCTCCGACCGGCGCACCTCCATTAGCATCAACAGGCAGGCTCTACCCATGCTGCGTGACGAAGCGATCAGCGCCCAAAGCGCCAATGTCGACATTATTTCGGGCGCGACGCTAACCAGCAGGGCTTTCATCCAGTCGCTGCGCGGCGCGCTGAAGAAAGCGTCGTCCTAGTTCCATGCGCGAAACGCGAATTTTGATGGGCATGCCCATTACGGTCGACGTCGGCGGCGCGTCTAACGCGGAGCTGATCGACACGGTCTTCGGCTATTTCAAGCACATCGACCGGCGCTTCAGCACATACCGGGCCGACAGCGAGATCACGGCCATCAATCGCGGCGACGTTCCGGTCGTCGACTGGAGCGGCGAGATGATTGAGGTCTTTGCTCTTGCCCGACAGACGAAAGACGAGACGGACGGATATTTCGATATTCGCAAGGCCGATGGGTCGCTCGATCCTTCCGGCATCGTCAAGGGCTGGGCCATCCGCAATGCGGCCGGGATTGTTCAGCGAGCCGGCGTCAGTGATTTCTTCATCGAGGCCGGCGGCGATGTTCAGTCCTGCGGCAAGAATGCTTCGGGTAAGGACTGGAGCGTCGGCATCCGCAATCCCTTCAATACCGACGAGGTCATAAAGGTCGTCTACCCCCGCGGTCGCGGTGTGGCGACCTCCGGCACCTATGTCCGCGGTCAACACATCTACAACCCGCACGGGATTGGGAATTCTATCCAGGACGTCGTCAGCCTGACCGTCATCGCCGCCGATGTGCTCGAAGCCGATCGCTTCGCCACTGCTGCCTTCGCGATGGGCAGGGACGGCATTCTATTCATCGAGCGGACGACAGGCCTCGAGGGCTATGTCGTCGACGCCAATGGCCGTGCCACACCGACAAGCGGGTTTGGAGCCCTTTGCCTGCCATGATCAAGGCCATCGACCGATTTCTCGATCACCTGACCATGTATCGGCTGGTCTTCTACTATCTGATAGCGCTGGTCAGCGCGGCGTTCGGGCTCGGCTTCGTCAAGCTGGTGCCACATGATCCTATCGCACTCGCCTTCACGACAGCGCTGGCGCTGGCGGCCTGCTGGATCACCAACAAGATCTTTGCGCGGGTCTTCGAGGTTCCGGCCAACAACGAGTCCGTCTACATCACAGCCCTCATCCTGGTTCTCATCCTCGACCCAGTGGCCGTTAGCGACCTCAAGGGGATCGCGGCGGTGGCATTCACGTCCGTCTGGGCGATTTCATCCAAATTCATTCTCGCGGTCGGCAGGAAGCATCTCTTCAATCCGGCGGCGTTGGGGGTGGCACTGTCCGCGCTGCTGCTCGACCAACCGGCCACCTGGTGGGTCGGGGGCACTCTGCCGTTGCTCCCCCTTGTGCTCATCGGCGGCATGCTAATTGTGCGGAAATTACGCAGGCTTGACCTTGTCTCGACCTTCATTGCCATGGCGCTGGCGACCATTATGGCGACCTCCGACCCGTCGCAGTATTGGACGGCGCTTGCGGAGACGCTGGGTTCGTCGCCGCTGCTGTTCTTCGCCTTCGTGATGCTGACCGAGCCGCTGACCGCGCCGACGATGCGTTGGCCGCGCATCGCCTTTGCCGCCATCACCGGCTTTCTGTTTGCTCCCGACATCCATATCGGCTCGTTCTATTTCACGCCGGAACTGGCGCTGCTCGCCGGCAACCTGTTTGCCTATGCAGCGGGCCCCAAAGGACGGTTCGTGCTGACCTTGGAACGCATCGAGCATTCGGCTGCGGACAGTTTTGACTTCATCTTCCGCTCACCGCGCAAGCTTGCCTTCGAGGCCGGCCAGTATCTCGAATGGACGCTTGGCCTCGATCATGCCGACAATCGCGGTAATCGCCGTTATTTTACGGTTGCCTCAGCGCCGACGGAGGAAACCGTCCGTCTCGGCGTCAAGTTCTATCCGCAATCAAGCGCCTTCAAGCGCGAATTGATGACCATGAAGCCAGGCAGCACGATCCACGCCGCCCAACTGGCTGGCAATTTCACGCTGCCCGCCAAGCGTGAAACCAAGATCGCTTTCCTGGCCGGAGGGATCGGCATCACGCCGTTCCGCTCGATGCTGCAATATCTGCTCGACCGCAAGGAGCGGCGACCGATCGTCATCCTCTACGGAACCGAAAGCCAACAGGACATCGCTTATCGCGACGTACTCGACGCCGCCAGGCAGGAACTTGGAATCAAGACGATCCACGCCGTAGCGCGCGGTTGCGAGCGCGGCCAATATCCCGGGTACATCGACGAGCGCCTGATACGTCTGGCTATACCCGACTTCCCCGATCGGACGTTTTACATTTCCGGCCCGCAGGCCATGGTCAAGACCTTGCGCCAGACGCTGCTGGCCATGGGCGTTCGCCGTTCGAGAATAAAGGTCGACTACTTCCCAGGCTTTGCTTGAAGTACGCTCAACTGTGTCGCGGCAAGGAAATGGTCACGACCAGACCCGGATCGGCGTTGGTCATGGCGAGGCATCCGCCATAGGCTTCGACGATGTCCGAAACGATGGCAAGGCCAAGGCCGCTGCTGCCGCCCTTGCTGTCGAGTTGGACGCCGCGCGACAAAGCGGATTCGCGATCCGCATCCGGTATTCCGGGTCCGTCATCGGTGACAGCGATGATCGCCTCGCCAGCGGCGTCGGATGCATCGACTCGGACCGACGACTTTGCGTAGCGTGCGGCATTCTCGACCAGATTCCCCAGGATTTCAGAAAGATCGCCTTCGTCGATTGGCGCCGTCAGATTCTCCGTGACGTCCAGAGTGAATGAAAGTTGCTTGCCGCTTGGCGTTCGTTTGACGACGGCAATGACGCCGGTTGCGACGTCCGACACCCGGCAGGATGCCTTGCCGGAAACGCCGGGCGCGAGGCGGGCGCGTGCGAGCTCCCGTTCGACATGGCGCCGGATGGCCGCGGCACTCTTCTCGATCTCGTCGGCCAGCTCCGCCTCGCCTTTTTTTCTCAACGCACGAATATCGGCCGACAGGACCTGCAGCGGCGTCTTGAGCCCGTGCGCCAGATCGGTGGAACGCGAACGGGCTCGCGCAAGTGCCTTTTCCTGGGCATCAAGAAGACGATTGATTTCGTCGGCGAGCGGCTGCACCTCGCTCGGTGCCGCCTCCTCCAGCCGCGCCGTCCGTTGCGCGATCACGTTTCTGACGGCTACCCTCAAGGTCTCCAGCGGAGCAAGGCCGACGGTGATCTGGATGAAAAACGCAGCCATAAGAGCCCCAGCAAGCATCAGGAGGGCCGGAGCAAGATCGCGAACATATTCGCTGACAGACACTTCCACGGTTCGATGATCTTCCGCCACGATAGCGCGAAACGACCGGCCGCCGGCGTCGATGATCGTGCGCTCGACCGCAATGCTGAGTTCCCCACCAGGACCCTTGAATTCTTCGATTTTCCGTAGCTTGCCGCCCGTGCTCTGGGCAGGCAGGACGAGCTTGGCATCCCACAACGATCGCGAGCGCTCGATAACGCCAGTGGCGACATTCTCGACCTGCCAATAGTAACCGGACAAAGGATTGGCAAAGCGCGGATCGGTCAGAACCGGGGTCACTACAAGGCTGCCGTCGCTTGCGAAGGTCGTCGCGCCGATCAGCTCATTGAGGTCGATCGTCAGCTCGCCCACCACGCGCCGCTCGACGTGAAGTTCGAACAGATAGCGCAGGCCGGCGCCGGCGATGGCGAGCGCGACAAGAACCGAGATGGTTGCGGCCAACCACAGCCTGAAGCGGATCGAGTTGCCCATCAGGCGAGATCATCGGGCATTAGATACCCGAACCCGCGTCGCGTTTCGATGACATCCCTGCCAAGCTTCCGTCGCAGCCGCGCGACAATGACCTCGATTGTGTTCGGATCGCGGTCGTTTCCTGAATCGTACAAATGCTCGGCAAGTTCCGTCGGCGCCACCACCCGCCCGGCGTGATGCATCAGAAACGCCAGAAGCCGGTACTCCAGCGGCGATAGGGAAACGGGAATGCCGCGAAGCGATATCCGCATCTGGCGCGTATCCAGAAGCAACGGGCCAGACTTCAACACGGGTGCCGCCTGCCCTGCTGAGCGACGCAGGATTGCGCGTAGCCGGGCGAGCAGTTCTTCCATTTCAAAAGGCTTGGGAAGATAGTCGTCAGCACCAGAGTTTATGCCCTCGACACGCTCCGTCCACATGCCCCTGGCGGTGAGGATGAGAACCGGAAACCGTCGGGCGTTGGCTCGCCAACGTTTCAGGATCGTTAGGCCATCGAGCTTCGGCAATCCGAGATCCAGGATCGCGGCATCATAATTCTCAACATCGCCTGCAAACCATGCAGCTTCGCCATCCTTTACGACATCGACCGCCATTCCGGACGCCTTGAGGGCGGTCGCGATATCGGCAGCGATACGGGGCTCGTCCTCGGCCAGGAGAATCTTCATCAGTCGCCCTCGCCGTCGCGCATGATGACACCGGCACCAGCGTCGACATCGACAGTCTTTCGCCGGCCATCGGTGTCGACGACCTGGAACCGGTAAACCCATTTGTTGGCCTTGCGGATGAGATCGACTGCGACGATATCGCCTGGGGCCTGCACGCGAACGATATCGAGGATATTGGCCAGGCCCCTTATTTCGCCGTGCTCGTAGAGGTCTCGCGCCCGGTCGTGGTCGCCATCGTCGTCCTCGTCGGCGCGCGCGGCCAGGGGCTGGGCCAGGACGAGCCCGGCCAAGCCTGCCATCGCCAGGCGCTTTAGAATGGCTCTCATGAACGGTGCCTGTCGCACGTCGAAGCTTTCAATCTGCTGACAATCGCCGTCAGCCGACAGCAAGCAGAGGTTCTCTATCAGGATCGTGGCGTCCAATCATGGCCGCGCCAAGAAAGGTATCGAAACCATGCGCAATTCAATGCTTCTGCTAGCTGTATTCGCGGGCCTGGCGAGCTTTGCCCTGCCGGCGGCTGCTCAATCCGACGAGGGGTCATGTGGAGCGTCGTCCTCGGTAGCGCCCTCCGGGCCGATCGACCTCGAGGCCATACCGATGCAGAACACGACCACCCCGAAGGCCATCAAAGGTGTTGGCGATGATGAATGCAGTGACAACCTCGTCCTCGGCAGAGCCGCTCTCGGCGGCGAGGGCAAGGGCGAAGCTCCTGGAGACGATGACTGAACCTTCCAACGGCTGTTCGCTACCTTCATCGATGTCGCCGCGCCGCGGACGCTGCCCGCCCACCGAACGCCTCATCCTGCACGGCCATGTGCTTCTAGTCCGACCTCCGGAGATTCTCGTACCATGATACCAGTCCAGCATATTCATCCCATGCTCGTGCATTTTCCCATTGTCCTCATCTACACACTGGCGGTGATCGACCTTGTGGCGCTCGCCCGCGGCAACGCGGTAACAAGGCGTTCTGGCGCGGGGACGATTTCTACTTTTGTCGCGCTCGCAGCCGGGGTTTTCGCCATTGGAACCTGGTTCTATGGCGGACTCGCTCTCGATCATGCCGAAGCGGCCGGCTTCAGCAGCGACATAGCGGAGATTCACGAGAGTCTTGGCGGCATCACGGCCTTCGCCTTTCTGATTTGGGGCATCGTCAGGCTCGCCTTGTGGGTCCGCAATCGCGAGCTGGGGCCAGCGGCTATCGCCGTTCCTGTGATCGAAATCGCAGGGGCAGTGCTTGTGACCACTACAGCATACTACGGTGGCCTGCTGGTCTACGATCTCGGCGTGAATGTCTCCAGGGCCGCAATCGGCGGCTAACGTGTCGGATTGACTTGCGGACCGTCGATGGGCTGGTCTCACGGCCTTTCGATGGCCCGCAGTGGGCTGTATGGCTGCATTTCTTGCCATGCCTGAAGTCTCACTCATGAGCAACTCTTTGGGCATGGGTCGGACGGGGTACGGTTCTATTGGCGTGGGTCCGCCCTGATCCCGATCGATGCGAGTGTCTGCTCTCACGATCAAAGAACCAGCGCTTGGTTACCTCCGAGGCCAACAGATAGAGCGTGGTGATCGAAACGAGTCCAACAAGCACGGGCAGCGGCAGCGGCACAAAGCCGAAGCGCACTGTTGCGGGCACGTAAGGTATGATGACCGCAACAGCCGCCACTGCGAGCGTAAGCCATGCAAGCAGAAGGCTAGGACGGCTCGCCCAGAACGCCTTGTGCGTGCGCACGATGAGCACGATGGCGAGCTCTGTCAGCAGTGACTCGACGAACCATCCAGTCTGGAAGGCAGCCGCTGTCGCATGTGCAACAAACAGCAAAAAAGCGAAGGTTGCGAAGTCAAATAGCGAACTGACCAAACCAAAGCCGATCATGAATCGCCTGACAAAGCCGATGTCCCAGCGATGCGGTCTGCGCAGTTGGTCTGCGTCGACATTGTCGCCGGCGATAGCCAACGAGGGAATGTCCGACAGGAAGTTGTTGAGCAGGATCTGCGCTGCCAGCAGCGGCAGGAAGGGCAGGAACAGCGAGGCGACGGCCATGCTGATCATGTTCCCGAAATTGGCGCTGGTCGTGATGGAGATATATTTCATCGTGTTGGCGAAGGTCTTGCGGCCGTCGTCAACACCGCGCACCAGTACGCCCAAATCCTGTTTGAGAAGGATAATGTCGGCAGCCTCGCGGGCGACATCGACTGCCGAGTCGACCGAGATGCCGATGTCGGCCTCGTGCAAAGCGGGCGCATCGTTGATGCCATCGCCCAGATAGCCGACGACATGGCCCCGGCTCCGGAATGCCTGAACGATGCGCTCCTTCTGGTTGGGATCGATTTCGACGAAGAGATCGGTGTGCTGCACGCTTGCGAAAAGCGCGCTCTTCGTCAGCTTCGACAGGTTCTCACCGGTCATGATCTTGTCAGCTCGCAAGCCGACCGCGTCGGCGAGATGCGCGGCGACGTAACGGTTGTCGCCCGAAATGACCTTTACCGCGACGCCACGGCGGGCGAGTGCTGCAAGTGTCTCCCCAACGCCTTCCTTTGGCGGGTCGAGGAAAAGCAGGAAGCCCGCGAAGGAGAGATCGATCTCATCTTTTCTGCTAAATGCATTCTGGCTTTCAAATCGACGGATTGCCACGCCTAGAACGCGGTAGCCGTCCGCGCTCCAGCGCCGGAATTTCTCATCGATTGCCGCACGGTGCGTCTCATCGAGGGGCTCCAGCCCTCTCACCGTACAGACAAAGCTGCAGGTTTCGAGGACATTTTGTACGGCGCCCTTCGTGATCAGGAGATCGTCGGCATCCTTGATCCGGACAACAACGGATAGCCGCTTGCGGATGAAATCGTAAGGGATCTCGTCGACCTTCGTGACGACGACCGATGATGCGCCCTGATCCGGTGCACCAGCGATCGCTTCGTCCAGCGGGTTCTTCAGTCCGGTCTGCATGGTCGCATTGAGACGTGCCCAAAGCAGGATATCCGTCGACGGATTGCCGTCGACATCGAGCCATCCATCGAGGTGGATGACGCCTTCGGTCAGTGTTCCGGTCTTGTCGGTGCAAAGCAGATCCATGCTGCCCAAATTCTCGATGGCATCGAGACGGCGCACGATGACGCCATTGGCCGCCATCGCCCGGGCACCTCGAGCAAGCGTCACGCTGATGATCGCCGGAAGAAGCTCCGGCGTGAGGCCAACCGCGAGTGCAAGCGAAAACAGCAGTGATTCAATCAGCGGTCGATGGAGCATCAGGTTGGCGAAGAACACCAGGATGACAATCGCCAGCATGATCTCGGTCATCAGATAGCCGAACAGCCTGATACCCTGGGCAAACCCTGTTTCGGGAATTTGTCGCTCCAAGGCCGCAGCGATGGATGCAAATTCGGTGCTGGTGCCGGTGGCTACCGCAAGCACGGTTGCAGTGCCACTGCGGACCGATGTGCCGGTGAAGACCGCATTGGTGCGCTGTGCGAGGGAAGCCTCTGGCAACGCCCGTCCTGGTGCCTTCACGACAGGAAAGGTTTCACCCGTCAGCACGGCCTCGCTGACATTGAAATCGCGTGCGCCCAGGATGATACCGTCCGCGGGAATGAGGTTTCCGGCGGAAAGCCGGATCACATCGCCCGGCACGATATCTTCGGCAGCAAGCGAGCACTCAATACCATCACGCAGCACGACAGCCTTGCGCGAAATGCGCTGTCTCAGCGCTTCCGTGGCACGCGACGCGCCGTACTCCTGGGTAAAGCTGAGGATGCAGCTTGCCAGCACAATCGCACCAATGATTGTAGCCTCCTGCCCCTCGCCGACGAAAGCCGACACGGTGGCCGCGAAAATAAGGATCAGGACCAGTGGGCTGCGGAATTGCCGGACAAAGACGGTCAACGCCGACGTGCCGGACCGCGAAGCCGGCGTGTTTCGGCCGAACTTTGCAAGCCTGGATGCGGCCTCGGAAGTGGCAAGGCCCAAGGCAGACGTCTCGAGGCGTCGCAGGAGGTCATTGGTCTCGATCGACCAATAGGCACCGCCGTCGGGAATGGATTGCTGGTCAACTTCGCCGGGTACGGTACGGGAGATCATCAATAGCCGTCGCCAGTCGCGACCAGTGGCGGGACATCCGCTGCCGCCAGACCGATAAGACGGGCTCCAAATCGCTCCGCAAGCTCGATCCCCAATTTCACCATGGCCGCGGGAGGTGCATCCACGGCAAGGTTCACGATAATCGACTTGTAGGACATAGCCGGCGCCTTTCGATGATGCGGTCGAATGCATGATGAAGTGCACCCGCTGGCACTCGACGCCTTGATGCCGGTCAAACACGTGCCGATTGCGGGCCACCTTCGAGAGGGCTCGCATCCTGTTTGCTCATTGATCGTGATCAAGGACCGCCGTGGCGACGGGAATATCATTCGACCGCATAAGGAGAATTGCGATGCAGTATATCAAGGTCGACGAAGCGCTATGGGCGTCCAGCATGTTGCCCGAGGGCATTCTGGAGCGTTGGTTCATTGACAGCGGTGACGATATCGAGGCCGGTGAGCGAATAGCCGAAGTTCGAATTGAGGACGCGCTGCACGAGATTGTCGCGCCGGCAGCTGGCCGCGCGACGATCGTTGCCACAGCGAATGCCGTCATCGAACCCGGCTCGATCCTGGCAACGCTGGAGTCTCAGTCCGCGTGAGGCAAGCGGTGCCTCACCGCGTCGATTGCGCGCATCCCCCAACAAAAAACTCAAGGATCCATAGACATGCAGACCAACATGCCGTCGCCTGGCTGGACCATCGCGAAGCCAAGGTGTTTTTCTTCAATCGTGAGGCAGCCGAGAGCCTGAGGCTTGCCACCACGCTTGCGCATCACCAGACCCACAACAAGGCAGGCACCGTCGACGGCAAGCGTGCACCGGAAAACCAGTCCTTCTACCACGACGTCGTCGACGCCCTGCAGCCTGCGAGGGAATGGTTGATCGTGGGGCCGGGATCGGCAAAGGATGAACTGGCCAAGCATATCCGCGACCACCATCCCCACTTGAACGATCGCATTGTCGGCATCGAACCGGCGGATCATCCAACGGAGGCCCAGATCGTGGCGCATGCGCGAACGTTCTTCCGTGCCGCCGACCGAATGTTGCCCTAGTTCGGTCTGGGGCTGCTCTGCTGGGGCCGCGATCGGCCCGCAGAGCCGTCAGGCTCGGGCGCCTGCCGTCTCAGTGGCCTCGATCACGGTTGCTGCAAGCTGCTGATATAGGCGATGATTGCCTCGATCTGGTCGGGGCTGGCAACCCACTCAGGCATGTCCGGATGGCCGGTCGAAATGCCTTCGGCGAGTGCTTCCTCGAGATCCGCAATCGGATAGCGCTTCGACAGGGCGCGAAAGGCGGGCGCGTCGGGATGGCTGCTCTTGTCGGTTTCTCCAATGGCGTGGCAGCGAGCGCAATTGACTTCCACCAACGCCTTTCCATGTTCCGTTACGCCATCGGCCAGGGCTGGCAGTAGGGAGCCAAATAACGCCGCCGCCAGCGCGGAAACCCGTAGACGACCTTCACCAGCACTGCTCATACAGGCGTTCATGGTTGCTGGCCTCCGCATTTCCAATCTACGCGACTGTCTTCGCCGCCACGTCCTCGATAGCGGTTCTAGTTTCCTTGCGCACGCGCCTAGCCGTTTCCGAAGCGAGCTTGGAGGTCAGTGCCGCAACCTTGCCGGCTTCCGTGGCGTATTCCGATGCTGCATTCTGCAGGAAGGTGGAGAAGATGTCGAAGGCGTCGTTGAACTCGGAACCGTCGATGAGATCCTCGGCAAGCTTAACATCCTGCTCGTAACGATGTTTCAGAAACGCGAGCGTTTCAATCTGATAGCGCATCATCGCCTTGAAGGTGTGAGCCTGAAGAGACGCGGCAGCGAGAATGAGCTTCTGGCCATTTTCCGCTATCGGCAAGGGTTGCATGCCGAATTGCGACGGCTCTGGATGGGTCTGCATCATTGGTTACTCCATTGTGAGGCGGCAAACAAAATGCCCACCAGACAACGCTACCGCCATTCGCCGTCAGGTCGTTGATCAGGATCAACAGGCGCATGACCTTTGCCGGAATGCACGGGCAATCGAGCGCCGTCTGGTCTCGTTGCCGTGTTTGACGCGCATCAAGGCCCTTGCCCCTTCTTCGTGGCTAGGTCGCTTCAACCGCAAAAGGGCTGCCGCGATGACTTTCAGACGATCATGGTTCAACTGGACGTGGACGCAATCGCCGCACCGCTCATCTCGATGGCGTGGGATCTCGCTCAACGGCATGAGGCCGATTTGATCGGCTTCTGTGCGGCCGACGCGGGCGAGAAGCCTTGTCTGGGGCGCACCATTCAAGGATTTGATCCTGCTCAATGCTCTTGGCTTTCTGCTGCCTAAAAATAGAACTCAAATCTTAGGAGCATCGCCATGGGGCATTGTTCTCACACATCCTTTGCCGGCTTCACCCACGCTGCCCAGCAGGCGCAGCAGTGGGTCAACGAGCTTGCCAGGGATCTTTGCTGGAGCGAACCGAGCGCGTGCCGCCTCCTGAGGTCAGTTTTGCATACAGTGCGAGACTGGCTGTCGCTAGCGGAAACGGCCGATCTCTCGCCGCAATTGCCTGTTTTGATTCGTGGCATCTACTTCGAAGGCTGGAATCCATCGGGGCCTGCGTGCGAGCGCAAGAAAAGTGATTTTGTCCTCAGCGTCAGAACCAGTTTCGGCTATGATGACGACGTCGATTTCGATGTCGCTATCAACGCGGTGTTCAAGCTTCTCGACCGTCATATTTCGCGCGGCGAAATTGTACAGGTCAGAAACTCGATGAAGAAGTCGCTTCGAAAATTGTGGCCGGTGGATTGACCGATGTTCCGCGACCGGGAAGAGGCTGGAGCGAAGCTTGGCATGGAGCTGAGCAAGCTTCAACTGCACCAGCCTGTCGTGCTGGCATTGCCGCGAGGTGGGGCTCCTGTCGCAGTGGAGGTGGCCAAGGCTCTCAACGCTCCTCTCGATCTGCTCATCGTCCGCAGGGTCGGCGCCCCAGGCAATTCCGAACTGGCCGTTGCTGCAATCGTCGACGGCCAGCCTGGGGACGTCGTGTTGAACCGTGAGATCGTCGAGGCTTACGCGCTCGACGATGACGAGCTTCGTGTCTTGATCGCCAAAGAACGTCCTGAACTTGAACGCAGGTGCCTTGCGTATCGAGGCAACCGGCGGCCCCTGTCGATCGCCGGCAAGACAGCGATCATAGTGGATGACGGTGCAGTGACCGGTACAACAATGAAAGTCGCGCGCTCTTAGGCGCCGGTCACCGCGGGAAATCATCGTGGCTCTTCCTGTTTCACCGCAGGAGACAGTAGCCGAACTGGCACAGGAAGCGGATCGTGTGGTTTGCCTCAGTCAGCCAGAACAGTTCCATGCCCTGAATTACCATTACCTTCGGTTTCCTCAACTCTCCGACAGCGATGTCGCCGCTGCGATGGACGAGGCTGTTCGGTCGCAAAAAGCCGGACAGCACCGAAGTGCACAACACGCCGTTGGCGATGGTTCAAAGACACGGGACAACCGCGAGAAATAGGAGATCACGTCATGCTGATCCGCACGCTTTCTGCCTTGGAGTGCACCAAGATACCGACAGCCAATCGTCTTGGCCGACTGGCATGCGCTAACGACGGGCAGCCCTACGTCGTGCCCTTCTACTACGCCCATGCGGATGCTCATCTTTACGCATTTTCCATGCCGGGCAAGAAGATCGAATGGATGCGCGCCAATTCGTTGGTGTCCGTCCAGGTCGACGAACATGGCCAAGGGCGAGGATGGAGAAGCGTCGTCGTCGACGGCTGATACGAAGAGTTGCCTGATCGGATCGGCCACAAGCTTCAGCGGGATCATGCCTGGTCGGTATTGAGCAAGCATACGGACTGGTGGGAGCCGGGTGCACTCAAGCCGGTCGCTCCTCCCACGGCCGACAGTGCACCGCATGTCTTCTTCCGTATCCTCATCGAGCACGTGTCCGGACGAGAAGCAAGCGAGTAGGTCGCTCGACCAATCGATTGCGGGAAATGGGATGGGCCGGCGCAATCAGCGCCGGCCCGTTTTTCGGTGACGTGGATTTGTTATCGTGCCATCAGGATCGGCAGCGATTGATCGTCAAGCATCGACTTCGTGACGCCGCCGAAAATGCGCTCGCGCAACCGGGAATGGCCATAGGCGCCCATGACCATCAGCTCGGCCCCAACGTCGCCGGCATGTTGGCGAAGCACGTCGGCAACCGAATGGTTCGCGCTCGGCAGTCGTTCGACCGTAACCTTCACGCCGTGTCGGGCGAGATAGGCGGCAGCATCGGCGCCTGGCTCCTCGCCATGATGGAACTCATTTTCAACTGGATCGACGATGACTAGGTGAACCCCTTCGGCATCTTTCAACATATCGAGCGACTCGCGGACGGCGCGCGATGACTCAAGGCGGGAGTCCCAGGCAACCAGGATGCGTTTCGGCTTCAACGTCGGGCGCGAGCCATCGGGAACGAGCAGAATGGGCTTTCCCGATGAAAACAGTGTTCCCTCGATGACTTTGTCCTTCAGCGCATGGCTTGCCAGCAGATCCGGTCCCAGAATGGTCAGGTCGGCGTAGCGGGCGCGCCTTCCGATGACGTCGTCTGCCCATCCCATGTCGGGATAGTCGTCACTCAGATCAGCAGACACGGCGCTCTGGGCGAGAAACCCTGCGACGTTCGCAATTCGTTTCTCAAGCCTTTTCAACTCCGCCTGCCGATCCTCAAGCCAGGCGGGCGAGACAATAGCGGCATACTCACCGCCCGAGGGCGGTGCGGCCAGTTCGAGCACCAGCACGGAGAGATGAGCGCCGACCTGTTCGCAAAGGTTGGCGGCGAGCTTCAGATCGCCCTCGCCCTGGTTCGGTCCGGTAACCGTAAGCAATGTCTTGAACGCCATGATTGCAACTCCTCGCTCGAGTGAAGGTTCACTCGGTGTCGAAGCCATAGCCGATGGGGCCACCGCGTTCATTGCGCTGAATCAAACACCTTATGCGCGGTGTTTGATCCGCATCAACGTCGTGGCAAATCAGAACTGTAGGGTTCAACCGATCAATCGGGTCAACGCCAATGAAACTCCTGGTCGCGGCGGCTCTCGCAGGCATGACCTTCCATACGGCCTGTGCCCAGGATCTCGGCGATGGCAAGGCCGAATACATGAGTTCGTGCGCCGTCTGCCATGGGTCGGACGGCAAGGGCGATGGACCTTTGGGTGACGAACTGGTGAAGCGGCCGAGCGACTTGACGCGCCTCTCCAGGCGCAATGGCGGCGAATTCCCCTACTGGCGCGTCTATGCCGTGATCGACGGCCGCGCCACGGTGCCGGCGCATGGCGAGCGCGACATGCCCGTGTGGGGCAGCCAGTTCCTGCCTGCCGACATGAAGAAATACGGCCCAAACGCCGGCGAAATCGTCACCAGGGAACGGATCCAAGAATTGGCAGGTTATGTCCAGACACTGCAGCAATGAGCGTAGATGGCGGAACGAATTTCGGAATACACTGGGAAGGCCGGCCATGATCGTCGACGATCAGCAAGCCGCCGTCGCGTTTCTGCTTGATCCTGCTTCCTATCGCGCCACCGGGCCGGTCGAGGCGATTGAGACCCATATCTCGCATATTTTTTTAATCGATGAACGCGCCTACAAGATGAAGCGGGCGGTCAAGCTGCCCTATGTCGATTTCTCAACGCCAGCCCTCAGGCTGGCCGCTTGCGAGAAAGAGGTGGAACTCAACTCGAAGACCGCATCCGGCCTTTACCTGGGGGTGCGTCAAATCACACGCGAAGCCGATGGCAAAATGGCTTTTGACGGCGCGGGGCAAGTGGTCGACGCGACGATCGAGATGATCCGCTTCGATCAGTCCAAGCTTCTCGATCGCATGGCCACCACCGGAGAATTGACGCCGGCGCTAATGACTGCAGTCGCGCGCATGATCGTCGGCTACCATCGTGCCGCGCCGACGATCCGCAATGGCAGTGGTTCATCCAATCTCGCCGGCGTGCTTGACATAAACGAGGCCGGCTTTGCCACCAGTCATGTCTTCAAAAAAGCAGAGAGCGGGACCTTTGCCGAGGCCTTTCGCGCGGTCCTCGCCCGACACTCCGGATTGCTCGACAACCGCGAAGCCGCGGGCAAGATCCGCCGCTGCCATGGCGACCTGCATTTGCGCAACATCTGCCTTTTCGACGGCGAGCCACGCCTCTTCGATTGCATCGAATTCAACGACCAGATCGCCAGTATCGACGTCCTCTACGATCTTGCCTTCCTGCTGATGGACCTTTGGCATCGCGGTTTTCCGCAGCTCGCCAACCTTGTGATGAACCGCTATCTCGACGAAACCGACGACGAGGACGGGTTCATCCTGCTGCCCTTTTTCATGGCGGTGCGCGCTGCCGTGCGCGCCCACGTCACAGCAACCCAGGTCGAGGAGGGGAGTGCTGGTTCCAACAAATTGACTGCCGAGGCCAGATCCTATTTCGACCTTGCCCAAGCATTGCTCCAGAAAACGCCTCCGCGGCTCGTCGCTATCGGTGGCCTGAGTGGCTCCGGCAAGACGACCATTGCCGAGGCGCTCGCTGCCCATATCGGCGCGCCGCCCGGCGCCCGCATTGTCGAAAGCGATCGCATACGCAAGGCCATGTATGGCGTCCCGGCCGAGACCAGGCTGCCGGACAGAGCCTATCGACTGGAGGTTTCCAACCACGTTTACAGCGAAATGGCATGGCGCGCCGGCCTGATCCTTTCGCAGGGCGGCTCGGTCATCGCCGATGCCGTCTTCGACAGGTACACCGACCGGAAGCGGATCGAGAAGGCGGCGCGCAGCCGGGCTATCAGATTCTTCGGATTTTGGTTGGAGGCAGACCCACTTGTCCTTTTGCAGCGGGTTGGTGAACGCAAGGGCGGTCCTTCAGACGCCACCATGGATATTCTCTCGCGGCAATTGCAGCGAAATGCCACCGCTTCTAGCTGGCAGAAGATCAACGCCGATCGAAAGCTCGCCGACACTGTCGCGGAATTGAGAGAGGTTTCCGAGGGCAATAGTTCCAAAGCCATGCGCACAGGCTCCTGACCGCGGCCGGGCGATCGGCCTCAACGCAGTTCGAGAATTGCCTCGACAAGGCCGGGTTCACTCGGATGATGCCTTATCGAGAAGCCGAACTCGCGGCACATGACCAGCATTCTCGTGTTCTCACCGAGCATTATCCCTTCGATTCGATCAATCCCATCGGCCTTCGCATAATTGACGAGATGCCGGAGCAATTCCCAACCCAGACCATGACTTTGCAGATCCGTACGCACCAGCAAGGCGTACTCGGCGACAATGTGGTCCGGATCGCAAGACAGGCGGCTGATACCCGCCGGTGCGCCAGTGCTCGTCTCCAGAGCCACGAAAGCCATGTTGCGATCGTAGTCGAGCTGGGTGAGACGCTTCAACATCTGGTCGGAGAAGCTCTTGTGCGGCGACAGAAAACGCAGGCGCAGATCGTCAGGCGAAATCCTGGCAAGGAATTCGGGATAGAGCGCGATGTCGGCAGGCTTGATCGGGCGGACCTTATAGTGCGTGTCGCCCGCCGAAAACGTCTTTTCCCAACCTGAAGGATAAGGCCTGATGGCAAGTGCCGGGTTAGGCCCCGCGTCTTCCACGCGTTCCGGCTCGATCTCGATGCGGGCGTCAAGCGCAATCACGCCCTCGGCGTCGGCCAGCAGCGGATTGATGTCCAACGAAACCAGGCACGGAAAGTCGATGATCATCTGCGACAAGCTGTTGAGTGCAGCAATGATCGATTGCCTGTCTGCCGGCTTGCGATCGCGGAACCCGGCGAGCAGGCGGCCGATCCGCGTTTGCCTGATCAGGTCACCGGAAAGAACGTCGTCGAGCGGCGGCAGCGCGATCGCGGTATCGTCCATCACCTCGACCGCAACGCCACCGGCTCCAAACAGAATGGTCGGGCCGAAAATCGGATCGCGGCTGATACCAAGGATCAATTCCTGCGCCTGTTTCCGCACCACCATGGGCTGGACAGCATAGCCTTCAATATCAGCCTGCGGTTCGGACTTGCGCACGCGCGCCTCGATTGAGCGTGCGGCGTCCCCAGCGGCAGCAGAGGTAGCAATGCCAAGCATGACCCCGCCAATGTCCGACTTGTGCGAGATCGCCTTGGACAACAGCTTGACGACGACCTGCTCGGACGTCTTGAGGAGCCGGCCGGCAGCCGCTTCCACTGCGACAGGAGATCTGGCGACGATCGTCTCGGGCACCGGAATGCCATAGGCGGAAATCGCTGCCTTGGCTTCGGGCTCGGTCAGCATTCGCCGCCCCTCGCTTGCGACCTGCCTGAATATGGCAAGCACGGCTTCCCGATCGCTCGCGACGTCCTCACTGCGGCTCGACGGCGTGCGCATCAATGCCCGCTGGGCACGCGACCAATCGCTAAGGTAGGAGACAGCCATTGCCGCGTCGGCCGGCGTTTCGAAACTGGCGAGGCCGGCATCCTGAAGGGTTAGCCGCCCTTCGCGCGCCGTGTGCTCGCCGAGCCAGCAGGTCAGGATCGGTTTGCCGGCGATCATCCCTTCCCTTGTGAGTCCCGCAACCGCGCTCGCCGCGGCAAGCGGCGAACTCAGCCCCGTCGGACAATTCATCACCAGGACGACGTCCGTTTCAGGGTCGGCCGCCACGGCTTCGACAGCGGCCCTGTAGCGCTTCGGCGGGGCGTCACCGATGATGTCAACCGGATTGGCGTGCGACCAAGTTTGCGGCAACATGGCATTCAGGCGTTCGATCGTGGCCGCCGAAAACGCGGCCAATTCGCCTTTGCAGTCCACGAGTTGATCGATGGCCAATACCCCTGCTCCGCCGCCATTGGTGACGATGCCGACACGGGCTCGTTTGAGTGGCGCAAAGCGGGCTATCGTCTCAGCGGCATCAAAGAGCTCTGTCAGGCCTTTGACGCGCAGTATGCCAGCGCGCAGCAATGCCGCATCGACGACGCGATCGGCGCCCGATAGCGCGCCGGTATGGGTCGCGGCCGCTTTGGCCGATTGCTCGTGCCGGCCCGACTTGATCGCGATCACCGGCTTGATGCGTGCTGCCGCACGGGCAGCCGAGATGAACTTGCGCGGATTGGGAATGGTTTCGAGATACATCACGATGGCGCGCGTGTGCATGTCGCCCGCCAGCATGTCGAGACAGTCTCCCACGTCGACATCCGCCATGTCGCCCAGAGAGACGATCTGCGAGAAACCGACATGGTTGTCCGCCGCCCAGTCTATCAGCGATGTGGCGATGGCGCCGGATTGCGACAGCAGTGCGATGTTGCCGGGTCTGGCGGCCATATGCGCAAATCCGGCATTGAGCCGTAATGGCGGGATCATCAGCCCGACCGTGTTCGGCCCGATGATGCGAAAAAGAGTGGGCTTGGCAGCGTCGAGCATCGCCTGACGCAAGCCGTTCTCGCGCGTCAGCCCGGCGGTGATGACGACCGCCGCCCGCGTGCCCTTTTCAGCAAGATCGCGCACGATGCCGGGAACTGTTTCCGGCGGCGTCACGATGACACCCAGGTCGGGAATCCCTGGCAGGTCGGCCGCCTTCGCGTAGCAGCGTCGACCAGCCACCTGCGAATATTTCGGGTTGACCGGCCAGATATCGCCTTCGAAGCCGCCATTGACGATGTTGTCGAAGACGACACGCCCGACAGAGCCGGCGCGCAGCGATGCCCCGAACACGGCAACCGATTTCGGGGCGAACGCATGTTCGAGATTTCGGATCGTCACCCTCATGTCTCCTGTTCGTGGCGATGATCGTCCATCGATCTTGCCCGTTCATTGCGTTGGATCAAAGCCTTGCCCGGTCATCGCGAGTAACTGTTGCGCGAACTCCCGCGAAGATCAGGCGGCCATCGTTCAGATCGGAAAGCATCGCATGAACGAGTCGGTCCTGCGCCGCGTCTTGTTGGTCATCGCCGTCCTTGGCTTGGCCATCGGGGCCGTTGTTTGGCGGACCGGGCCGTGGCGCATCGAGGCGGACACGATCTGGATGGTGGCAACCCTGCCCGTGGTTGTGGCTCTCGCCATCTCCATTCTGCGCGATTTCTGGATCGGCCGCTTCGGAGTCGATGCAATTGCGTTGGTGTCGATGTCCGCCGCACTGCTACTCGGCCAACCACTGGCGGCAGTGGTGGTCGCCATCATGTATGCCGGCGGTACCGTGCTTGAGGATTTTGCCCGCGGCCGCGCCGAGCGGAACCTCAGGGCACTCACAGACCGGTCGCCGCGTGTCGCACATCGCAAGTCGACACATGGGACAGAAATGATCCCGGTCGAAGAAGTGGCCGTCGGTGACAACCTGCTGGTGCGTGCCGGCGAACTGCTTCCCGTCGACGGCATCCTGCTCGATGCTTCGGCCTCGCTCGACGAGTCGGCGGTGACCGGTGAGCCGCTGCCGGAACGGCGGAAAGCGGGCGACATGCTGCGCAGCGGCACCATCAATGCGGGCGAGACCTTCAGCATGCAGGCTTCTGCCTTGGCAGAGCACAGCACCTACGCCGCGATCGTACGCATGGTGGCTGCGGCGCAGACGGCGAAATCCCCGTTCATCCGCATGGCCGACCGCTTCGCGCTGTTCCTGCTGCCAGCCACTTTGCTGATTTCCGGTGCCGCCTGGTACATCTCCGGCGATCCAATCCGGGCGCTTGCCGTGCTGGTTGTCGCGACACCTTGCCCGCTCATCCTCGCTGCTCCTGTTGCCTTCATCGGCGGCGTATCGCGCGCCGCGCGTGCCGGCATCCTGATGAAAGGCTCAGCGGCGCTGGAAGCCCTCGCGCAGGTTCGGACCGCGATCTTCGACAAGACCGGCACCTTGACCATCGGAGGCGCCGAGCTCCTCGAAATCGAAGCTGCACCCGGCCGAGATGCCAACCATCTGTTGCAACTTCTGGCATCATTGGAACAGGCCTCGCACCATGTCCTTGCCGACTCGATCATCCGGGCGGCGCGCGAAAGCCAGCTGACGCTTTCGCATCCGCATGACGTCCGCGAATATCGCGGTGCGGGCCTGAAGGGCCAAGTCGAAAACATCTCGATCGCGGCGGGATCGCGGGCTCTCGTGCTCGCCGACAAGCCGCTGCCCGAATGGGCGAAAAACGGTGAGGACCGATACCGGGACGAACCGGTGTTGAGGGTTTTTGTCACGCTCGGCAAACACCTTGCCGGCATTTTCACCTTTGGCGATGCGTTGCGTCCCGATGCACGCGACTCGCTCGCCAATCTGCGCTCGGCTGGCATCGCGCGCATGGTCATGCTGACAGGTGATGACGGTGCAGCAGCAAAGCGTGTTTCCTCCAGGCTCGATCTGGATGTCATCGTCGCCGACGCCGTTCCTGCGGATAAGGTCACGACGGTCGTGGCCGAGAAAGCAGCAGCGCCAACAATGATGGTTGGCGATGGCATCAACGATGCGCCTGCCCTTGCCGCCGCGACGGTTGGCGTCGCCATGGGGGCGCGCGGGGCGACGGCCTCTTCCGAAGCAGCGGATGTCATCATTCTCGTCGACCGGCTGGAGTCTGTCGCCGAGGCTGTGCGGATTGCCCAGCGGACGCGTGCGATTGCCCTGCAAAGCATCGTTGTCGGGTTGGCGCTCTCGGCGATAGCAATGATTGCGGCGGCCATGGGGCAGATCACGCCGGTGGCAGGTGCATTGCTTCAGGAAGGGATCGACGTGGCGGTCATCCTCAACGCTCTGCGCACTCTTGGCGACGGACGTCTAGGGCGCGCATAGTGGTCGAGAGCAAAATCGGTGAAGGGCCATGGCACAGCAGAATCTGGTGGTTTGCAGCAAATGTGGTGGGGTCAACCGCCTGCCGCCGGCCCGCAATGCCAGGGAGGCGAAATGCGGAAAGTGCGGGATCAGGCTGTTTTCGGGGCATCCCGAAGACGTCGACGCCGCGACTTTCGATCATCAGATCGCGCGCAGCAGCTTGCCCGTTGTCGTCGATATCTGGGCACCATGGTGCGGCCCCTGCAAGATGATGGCGCCGGCGTATGAAGCGGCAGCAAATGAACTGGAGCCGCATGTTCGCCTGATCAAGCTCAATTCGGACAATGAGCAGGCCATCGCGGCAAGGCTCGACATTCGCGGCATCCCGACAATGATCCTCTTCCATGGTGGGCGCGAAATCGCGCGTACATCCGGCGCAATGACGGCAGGCCAGATCGTCAGGTGGGTTCGTGACCGCCTGCCGACGGTCACCGCCTGAAAGTCGCCGCGCCATGGATCCGCTCATCGCCCGGCTCGGACTGGCCCTGGCAATTGGCCTGCTCGTCGGTTTGGAGCGTGGCTGGCAAGAGCGGGATGCACCCGATCGCAGCCGCACGGCTGGCATTCGCACGTTCGGCATATCCGGCCTGCTCGGCGGCATTCTGGCCGCACTCGCCGAAGCGCTCGATGCGGTATCGGTGCTGGTCGGCGGATTCATCGCTTTTGCCGCTGTCTTCGCCTGGTACAAGGCGCGCGAGGCTGCCCATGACGAAGATTTCAGCGTCACGAGCGTGATCGCTGGCCTCGGCGTTTTCGCGCTTGGCGCGCTTTCCGTCGCCGGTGATTATGGAGCGGCTGCTGCCGGTGGGGCGGCATTGGCGGCAATCCTGGCCAGCCGCGAGGTCCTGCACGGTCTTTTGAAGCGACTGACCTGGGTCGAACTTCGTTCCGCGCTGATCCTGGCGGTGATGACGGCGATCGTGCTGCCCTTACTGCCGAACCGGACGATGGACCCGTGGGGCGGTTTCAATCCGTGGGAGGTCTGGTTCCTGACGGTGCTGATGGCCTCGATTTCGTTCGCCGGCTATGTGGCTGTTCGCATTCTGGGAAATACGCGTGGTCTGCTGGTCAGTTCGCTCGCCGGCGCGATCGTCTCTTCCACCGCCGTGACCTTAGCGCTTGCCCGCAACGCCATGTCGGCAAGCAACCCTCTGCCGCTTGCCGGGGCGGCTTCGCTGGCGGCCATGGTTTCAGTGCTCCGCGTCTGCGCCGTGGTTCTGATCGTCGAGCCAAGCGTGCTCGCATCGGTCGCCATTCCGGCGATTGCCGCAGCGCTCGCCTTCGCTGTCTGCGGCGCGTTGCTGCTGACCCGCGACAAAGGAAGCGGCGAAGGCAGCGCGATTGCGCGCAATCCATTCGAACTGGGCCCTTTGCTGCTCTTTGCCTTGTTCTTTGCGATCGTGGCGACCGCGAGTGCCGGGCTGGCCGCTCAATTCGGCGGGCGCGGTCTGCTGGCGAGTTCGGTGCTGGCAGGCACGTTCGATGTCGACGTCTCGGTGCTCAGTGCCTTGCGGCTGGTCAAGCATTCGGCCCCTGTCGAGACTATCGGCCAAGCGGTGCTGGCGGCACTGGCCGCAAATGCGATCGGTCGCCTGTCATTGGCGGTATTTGCCGGGCCGATTGGGTTCTGGTTGCCGCTGGCCGGCGCAACCTTCGCCGCTGCGACCGCCGGCTACGGCGCCACGTTGTTGCTTGGTCCTGGGTAGAAGCGGGGCGATCGAGTCCTTCTTTGATGCGGATCAAGGGCCAGGTCCGTCCGCCGCTCTATGAAACTCCGTGAAAGGAGTTCGCCATGACCAGTTTGAAGGACCTCACCCCGAAATTCCGCAATGTCCGGCTGTTGCTGGCCCGTGAAAAGGGCCACCCGGAAGGCGACCGCGACGAGGGCTACGACGTGCTGGCCCCGTTGACTGGCGAAGGGCGGATCGATGCGGAAGAGTGGAAATCGCACAGGGCCTCTTGCCGCGTGCGCCGCTTTCGCACCGGCGAGGAGGATTTGATTGGCCGGCTGAGGCGCAAACCTGGTGGACAGTGGTTCTTCGACTACGCCGACGGGGATCGCGACGACGAGATCGGATTTCATCTCGGCGACGAACGGTTCGTGACCGGCGAGTACGTGTCGATTGAGCGCAACGGCGCCATGCACACCTACCAGGTGGCAAGGGTCGAGCGGCCCTGACGGGGCAACGCCAAGCTCTCTGGGAGTAGACGATGTCACGACGCATCCTCATTGTGGTCGGTCATCCCGACCCGTCCCCGGACCGGCTCTGCCGCAATCTCGCCAAGGCCTATGGCGAGGGCGCGGAGAAGGCGGGGCACGCGGTTCGCCGGGTCGATCTGGCAGCGCTTGATTTTCCGATGCTGCGGACGATGCAGGAGTTCGAACATGGTACGGTTCCCGACGAACTGAAGGATGCAGCCGAGGCGATCGTGTGGGCCGAGCACATCGTCTTCGTGTTTCCGCTGTGGCTCGGAACCATGCCGGCTCTGCTCAAGGCATTCCTGGAACAGGTGATGCGGCCAGGGACGGCCTTCGCCTACCCGGACACGGGCGGCGGCTTCACCAAGACACTGCTTCGAGGTCGCTCCGCGCGCGTCGTGGTGACGATGGGTATGCCTTCCGTTCTTTACCGAGTATGGTTCCTTGGACACGGCATCGCCGGCATGAAGCGAAGCATTCTGCATTTTGTCGGCATCAGTCCGGTGCGTGAGACCTTGTTCGGCATGGTCGCCGGCGCCAGCGATGCGACCCGCGCGAACTGGATCAGCCGGATGCGAGATCTCGGCGAGCAGGCCAGATAATCCTCAACTGCTAATCACGGCACCAGAACGGCGGTGCCGCTCAATCTGCCTTGCCTCAGATCGTCCAGTGCCTGATTGGCCTGTTCCAGCGGGTAGACCTTGGTGTGGGTGCGTACCTGCGCGCGCTTGGCAATGGGGAAGAACTCTTCGGCATCGCGGCGCGTCAGGTTTGCCACCGACACCAGTTCACGCTCTCCCCAGAGCAACTCGTAGGCCATGGCCGGAATGTCGCTCATGTGGATGCCGCCACAAACCACCCGGCCGCCCTTGCGGACCGCACCAAGCGATCGGCACCAGGTCACCCACAGGAGCGAAGATGATCGCGGCATCGAGCTGCCTGGGCGGAAGTTGATCCGAACCGCCTGCCCAGGTCGCTCCGAGCGAGCGAGCGAAATCCTGTGCTTGCTCGTCACCGGGCCGGGTAACAGCGAAAATCTCACGGCCTTGCCAGATCGCGATCTGAGCGACGATATGCGCGGCGGCGCCGAAGCCGTAAATCCCAAGCCGCTTGCCATCACCGGCCTTCTTCAGGCATCGCCAGCCGATCAGGCCGGCGCACAGCAACGGCGCCAGCGATACGGGATCGGCATCCCGGTCCGGATCGAAGGCAAATTGCGCGTCGGCAATGACATGGCTGGCGAAGCCGCCATCGCGTGTGTAGCCCGTGAAATCTGGCTGATCGCAAAGATTTTCATGTCCTGTGGCGCAGTAGGGACAATGCCCGCAAGTGTGCCCGAGCCATGGTACGCCAACTCGGCGTCCCACCCTCGACCGCGCGACACCCTTGCCGACAGAATCGATTATGCCAACAATCTCGTGACCCGGAATCAGCGGCAGTTTTGGACAACGCAGATCACCGTCAGTGACGTGCAGGTCGGTGCGACAGACGGCGCATGCCTCAACCTTCAACCTGATTTCACCGGGTCCAGCTACGGGATTGGGTCTTTCAATCAGCTTCAAGGGCATGCCGATGCTTTCGAGCACCATCGCTCTCATGACAACTCCTGGAGTTCGCCGCAAGAAACAAGTGCGCGGATCACGCTCGCTTCCCTTTGACGTTCCGAGGCATCAAGCGATTGTAATGTGGTCTTCGACCATACGCACTCCGGGCACAGCCCAGGCGGCGCGCTCTGTTGTGCGACGTTCGGCCCAGCTGTTGACCTTGCCCTTCAACGTGACCTTGCCGTCGGATACGTTGACTTCTATCGCCTTCGACTCGACTTCAGCGCTGCGTTTCAACGCGTCCTCGATGCGTTTCTTCACATCCGACGCCGATGCGTGCGGTAGCACCTCGATGCTGTTGTGCACCCCGAGCACGCCCGCCAAGTATCGAATGGCAGCGAACGCGGCGGATCTCTGGTACTGCCACTCCACCTTGCCGGTCAGCGTCACCCAGCCATTCTGGACTCTTACCTGTACCGCTCCGTCTGGAACGACGGTATTCCAGCTGATCGAGTGCAAAGCGCGCTTGGCAATCTCGTCGTCGGCTGTCAGATTGCAGCCGACTGGTCGCACTTCGATCTCCTGCGCGATACCCTTCACACCCTTGACGCGGCGTACCGCGTCTTCCGCGGTTGCCTTTTGCGCATAGGTCGACACATGGCCGGTCAGCGTGACCACGCCGTTGTCCACGGCGACGCCGATATTGGCCGCGTCGATGCTTGGCTGGAACTCCAATTCATCGATGATGTCCTGCCTCAAGATATTGTTGTTCATGGTTGCATCTCTTCTTGTGGGCGGGCCACGCTCGCCCGGTTAAACGAACTGACTATGCAGTGCCGAGTTCGTGTCGACGTTGATGAGGATCAAACGATCGCCGATTGAGCGCGGTGCGTGACCTCAACGCGCAGCTTTGGAAATCACCTTTTGATTGACCCGCATCAAAGATGGCAGTGCGGAACTCCTGTCTATTGCCTCCCATCAGGGCTTCAAATTTGGGAGAGCATCATGACTACGGCGGACATCAACATTCGTGTTCGGAAAGTCGCGACCGCGTTGCCGTCAAAACTTCGATTGGGTTCCCTGACCGCACTGGTGATCGGCTCGATGGTCGGCTCTGGAGTGTTCAGCCTACCGCAGAACATGGCGGCGGGTGCTGGCCCGCTTGCAATCCTGATTGGTTGGGCCATCACTGCGGTCGGGATGCTGGCGTTGGTCTTCGTCTATCAATCGCTCGCCACCCGCAAATCCGAACTCGACGCCGGGCCCTACGCTTACGCCAAGGCCGGCTTCGGTCCTTTCATCGGCTTCAACAGCGCCTGGGGCTATTGGATCAGCGCCTGGGTCGGCAATGTCTCGTATGCGGTGATCGTATTCAGCGCCCTGTCCTACTTCTTCCCCGCCTTCGGCGATGGGAATACCTGGCAGGCGGTGCTCGGCGCATCGATCCTGCTGTGGCTCATTCACTTCCTCGTTCTCTCAGGCATCCGGCAGGCCGCGGTCGTCAACACCGTCGTGACCGTGGCGAAGATTGCTCCGGTCATCCTCTTCGTCGGGGTCATCGCCGTCGCCTTTAAACTGCAGGTCTGGTCGCTCGATTTCAACGGGCTTGGCAACGCCTCTCTCGGCACCATCGCCGCGCAGGTCAAGAGCACGATGCTGGTGACGCTGTGGGTCTTCATCGGCATCGAAGGCGCCAGCGTGTTTTCCGGCCGTGCCGAGCGCCGCAAGGACATCGCAACGGCGACGGTTCTCGGCTTCTTCACCTGTCTCGCGCTCTATGCCCTGGTTTCACTGCTGTCGCTCGGCATCCTCGGCCAGCCTGAACTCGCCGCGCTGAAGAACCCTTCCATGGCGGGCGTGCTGGAGGCGGTGGTCGGTCCCTGGGGCGCCGTTATCATCAATCTTGCACTCGTTGTCTCGGTCATCGGGGCCTTCCTGAGCTGGACCTTGCTCGCCGCCGAAATACCGCATGTCGCCGGCAAGGACGGGACGATGCCGAGGTTCTTCGGCCGGGAAAGCGAGCGCGGCGTTCCCTCGACATCGCTGCTGATCACCAACGTGCTCGTCCAGGCCTTCCTCGTGATCACGCTCTTTGCGCAGGGCACCTACCAGGCGCTGTTCTATATCGCATCGGCCGCTATCCTGGTGCCTTACATCTTTTCGGGAGCCTACGCGGCCAAGCTGGCCCTGACCGGGGAAAGCTATGAAAGCGGCGAACAGCGCGCAGGACCACTCGTAGCCGGTGTGCTGGCGACAATCTATGGACTGTGGCTCGTCTATGCGGCCGGACCTGCGTACCTGTTCATGTGCGCGATCCTCTATGCGCCGGGAATCATCTTCTACATCTGGGCGCGCCGCGAAACCAACCAGCGCGTGTTCCACCCTGTCGAAGCAGCGCTCGCCGCAGCGATTGTCGTCGCGGGTATCGCTGCCGCCTACCTCATCTGGAACGGGAGCATTAGCCCATTATGAACGCACCTGTCACAACGGTCAGACTCGGCGCCTTTTCTGAAATCGGCCGGCTCCGCGAGGTGCTGGTGCACCGCCCCGATCTTAGCCTGCAAAGGCTGACGCCGGACAATTGCAAGGCGTTGCTCTTCGACGATGTCCTTTGGGTCAAGAAGGCCCGGCAGGAGCATGATGTCTTTGTCGACGCACTGCGCGAGCGCGGCGTGCTGGTGCATTCGTTCGGGAGACTGCTGGCCGAGACCGTCAACCTGACCGAGGCTCGCGACTGGCTTCTCGACCGCCGGATTCATCCCGGCGTCGTCGGGCTCGACATGGTCAACGAGATGCGCGGGTGGCTCGACGAAATGCCATCCGAACAGCTGGCGGCCTATCTTGTCGGCGGCATCGCCCGTGCAGAGCTTCCGTTCGAACCCAAGGGATTGACCGGAAGGACGCTCGCGCCCCAGGATTTCGTGCTTCCGCCGCTGCCGAACCAGCTTTTCACCAGGGACAGCTCCTGCTGGATCTACGGCTCGGTCTCGGTCAACGCCATGTACTGGCCCGCAAGGCGGCCAGAAGCGGCCAATGTCGAAGCGGTGTACCGCTACCATCCCCGCTTTAGTGACAGCGGCATCCCTTTCGTTTCGCCCGACCTGGGAACAGGCACCAGCCTGGAGGGCGGTGACGTCATGCCGATCGGCGACGGAACGGTTATCGTCGGCATGGGAGAACGCACGACGCCGCAGGCGGTAGGCGACCTCGCGCGCAAGCTGTTCGCGGCCGGTGAAGCGACTCGCGTGATCGCTGCGCTGATGCCGCGGGATCGCAGTTTCATGCATCTCGACACCGTCTTCACCTTCTGCGACCGCGATCTGGTCACCATGTATCCGCCCGTGGTCGAGCGGCTGCGCAGCTTCTCGCTTCGACCAGGAGACGGAGAGGCAGCAGTCGAAGTTACAGAAGAAACCAAGCCGTTCACGGCGGTGGTTACCGAAGCGCTCGGATTGAAATCGCTGCGGATCATCGCCACCGGCGGGGACCGCTACGAGGCCGAACGCGAGCAATGGGATGACGGCAATAACGTCGTTGCGGTCGAGCCTGGCGTGGTCATCGGCTACGACCGCAATGTCTACACCAACACCCTTTTGCGCCGGGCAGGAATTGAAGTGATCACAGTCGAGGGCGCTGAACTCAGCCGCGGGCGCGGCGGCGGGCACTGCATGACCTGCCCGATTGCCCGCGACCCGATCTGACCCGAAAGGAAGTTCCCATGTCGATCAATCTTCACGGCCGCTCCGTCCTCACGCTCGACGATCTCGCGGCCGATGAGATCCGCTTTCTTCTGAAGCTGGCCGCGGATCTCAAGGCGGCCAAGCTCGCCGGTCATGAGATACCGCGTCTTGTCAGAAAGAACATCGCGCTGATCTTCGAGAAGGATTCGACGCGCACGCGGACCGGGTTCGAGGTGGCGGCCTATGACCAGGGCGCCCATGTCACCTATTTCGGACCGAGCGGCAGTCATATCGGCCACAAGGAATCCATGAAGGACACGGCCCGTGTGCTCGGCCGCATGTATGACGCGATCGAGTATCGCGGCTTTGGCCAGCATCAAGCCGAACTGCTTGCAATGCACGCTGGCGTGCCGGTCTACAACGGCCTCACCGACGAGGCGCATCCGACGCAGATCCTCGCCGATCTGATGACCATGCGCGAGTTCACCCACAGGCACCTGTCGGACATGACCGTCACCTTCGTCGGCGAGGGTCGCGACAATGTCGCTTTGTCGCTGGCGCTGGGCGCAGCCAAGGTCGGTATCGACATGCGCATCGCCTCGCCGAGAGAACTCTGGCCAGATGAAGAATTCTGCGCCCATGTCAGGGAACTGGCGCAACGCAGCGGTGGCCGCTTCAGGCTGGACGAGGACGTAGAGGGCTGCGTCCGGGATGCCGATTTCATCTATACCGACGTTTGGATGTCGATGGGCGAGGACAAATCAGGCTGGGCAGAGCGCATTCGCCTTCTGACGCCATACCGCGTCACCAGCGAGGTTATGGCCGCCGCCGGCAACCCTCACGTCAAATTCATGCATTGCCTGCCAGCCTTCCACGACACCAATACCGAGATCGGCGCGTTCATCGCGAAGGAATACGGCATCGACTGCATGGAAGTCACCGACGAGGTGTTCGAGTCGGCTGCGTCCATCGTTTTCGACCAGGCCGAAAATCGAATGCACACGATCAAAGCCCTGCTCGTCGCCACGATCGGCAACTGAGATGCTGATCGTCGTCGCGTTGGGCGGAAACGCACTGCTACGCCGTGGCGAACCGATGACGGCCGGGAACCAGCGCGCCAACATCAAACGCGCCGCATCAGTGCTCGTGGAACTCATCGGCGAAGGACACTCGGTTGTAGTTACGCACGGCAACGGCCCGCAGGTCGGCCTGCTCGCCCTCCAGGCCGCAGCCAGCCCGGGCGATGGGACGTTTCCCCTCGACGTGCTTGGGGCGGAGAGCGCCGGCATGATCGGATATGTGATCGAGCAGGAGCTCGGCAACCTCCTCAAGCAGAGGCTGTTCGCAACCCTGCTGACACAGGTGAAGGTGAACCCGAACGATCCGGCCTTCGGCCACCCGACGAAGCCGATAGGGCCGGTCTACGATGAGGTGACGGCTCGCAGGCTTGCGGCGGAGCGTGGCTGGCAGATAGCGCCCGATGGCGACAAATGGCGCCGCGTCGTGCCTTCGCCCAAGCCGCTGGTGATCCTGGAAGCATCGGTGATCTCGTTCCTGGTCGAGCGCGGCGTGATCGTCATCTGCACCGGCGGCGGCGGGGTTCCAGTAATAACCCGTGATGACGGCAGTCTTTGCGGTGTGGAAGCAGTTATCGACAAGGATCTGGCAAGCTCGCTTCTCGCTCGCGAGTTGAAGGCAGACATGCTGCTGATGCTGACGGATGTCGACGCCGTCTACGTCGACTACGGAACAGCGGCCGCTCGGGCGCTCCGGCGCGTGAGCCCCAAGGAGCTATCGGGCAGGACTTTTCCGGCCGGCTCCATGGGACCAAAGGTCAGCGCTGCAATCGAATTCATTGAAGCGACAGGCAAGTCTGCTGCAATCGGCAAGCTCGAGGACGCCGTTGAAATTGTCAGAGGGGAATGCGGCACCTGGTTCGAGGCCAGCGCTCTATTCCCCCCGAAACCTTGGGCCACCGGCACGACACCGATGACTTAATTGGTGCCATGGCCTTTGGCGCATTTCGGGCACATCGTACGGGAGAAATACCGCGCGGCTCCTCTCGCCACCCACAGCGGTATTTGACTGCATCGGCGCCGCCCCGACAGCACGCTGACGATCAGGTTGGCGGTCGAGACGATGCCGTCATTGGCCCACAAGCGGCGCACTGCCAGCTGATCGGGGACAGATTGTCATGCGGCTGCTCATGTTTTTCTGCGGATCGTGCCCGCGAGTTTCGTAGCCGCAGCGACAGTATTGGAAATCGTGCCGTACTTGCGGACATTCTTGTGCAGCAGTTCCAGCCGCTGGTCGGTTTCCTCGGTGTCGACCACAAGTTCATAGTCGATCGAGGCAATTCCCGGCGGGCTGTCTCGCCGAACGGCATGCAACGCAACCTTGACGCCGCGTAGCTTGAAACCGAGCATCGGCGTGACGCGCTCGATGCCCTTGATCATGCAGGCTGCGATGGCCGCCAGAAGCAATTCGGCTGGATTGAAGGCATCGGCCCGGCCCTTGAGACAGGTGTCGAGAACAAGGGCGGCGTTCTTGGTCGTGGCCACGCTGCCTCGTGCATCGGTCCGTCTGGCCTCAACGCTATATTCGAACATGGTGCCACCTGCTTCGCCGCCGGCCTGGCGGGCGACGTTCTGGCGTTTCTAGCCTCTTTTCAGGAGCCCGGTGTTGATCCAGGTCAGGGTCCCGGCCACTCTGTTCCCGTTCACGTGCGCAGCACCCGATAGATCGCGGGGATGACCAGCACGGTCAGCAGGGTCGAGGAGGCGAGACCAAACAACAGCGAGATCGCCAGTCCCTGGAAGATCGGATCGCTCAGGATCACCGCCGCGCCTATCATGGCGGCAAGTGCCGTCAGCAGGATCGGCTTGAACCTAATCGCGCCGGCCTTAATCAAAATGTCAGCCAGCGGCCTATCCGGCGACGCCGCGTGCCGAATGAAGTCGACCAGCAGGATCGAATTGCGCACGATGATGCCTGCCAACGCGATGAAGCCGATCATCGAGGTGGCCGTGAAAGGCGCGCCGAACAGCCAATGCCCACCGAGGATGCCGATGAAGGTCAGCGGGATCGGCGTCAGGATGACCAGCGGCACCTTGAACGAACCGAACTGGGCGACGACCAATATGTAGATGCCGAGCAGCGCGACGCCGAAGGCCGCTCCCATGTCGCGGAAGGTCACCCAGGTGACTTCCCATTCCCCGTCCCAAAGCAGCGTCGGCTTGCTTTCGTCCTCCGGCTGGCCATGCAGCGAGATTGCGGGCTTCTGCAGTCTGGTCCAGTCCTGCGCGTCGATTGCCTTGCCGACGGCGAGCATGCCGTAAAGCGGCGCCTCGAAGCTACCGGCAAGCTCGGCCGTCACCATCTCGGCGGCGTGGCCATTGTGCCGGAACACCGGGAAAGAGGCGCGTTCCGGCACTATGCGCACGACGTCGCCCAACTCGACCACACCGCGATCGCCGGGCAGCACATTCGCCGGAATGGGCGTGGTGAGGAAGCGTTCGTCGAGCGTCCTCTCGCCCTTCGGCCGCTCGATGCGGATCGGAATTGGCTGGCGGCCGCCGCCGCGATGCGAGTAGCCGACGGTCTCGCCGCCATTGAGAACGGCAATAGTGTTAAACACATCGCTGTCCTCGACATGGAAAAACTCGGCATCGTCGGTGGAAATTGTGGCGCGCAGCCGGCGCGCCGGCTGGCCCCAGGAATTATCGACGTCGACGATGAAGGGCACCGACCGGAACGCCGCTTCGACCTTGGCTGCAACCTTGCGACGCGTCTCGCCGTCTGGCCCGTAGATTTCTGTCAGCAATGTCGCCATGACCGGCGGCCCGGGCGGCGGCTCGACGACCTTCAAGCTGCTGCCTGCGGGAACGGCAAGCGCGGTGATGCGACGGCGAATTTCCAGCGCGATGTCATGGCTCGAACGGCTACGTTGCGACTTCGGCGAGAGATTGATCGCGACATCTCCCTGCTGCGGCTCGCTGCGCAAGAAGGAATGCCGGACAAGGCCGTTGAAATTGAATGGCGCCGCGGTTCCGGCATGTGTCTGGACCGACCGAACCTCGTTCAGCTCGAGAACCTTGGCCGCAACAGCCTGCGCCACCGCGTCGGTGGCCTCGACGGAAGACCCTTCAGGCAGGTCGATGGTCACCGAAAGTTCGGACTTATTGTCGAAGGGCAGGAGCTTGACGGTCACGTGCTCAGTGTAGAACAGCGCGAGCGAGCCGAGCGTCAGCACGCCAACGGCAAGCAGGAAGACCCAGCTCGCCTTCTTCGAGGCCAGGATAGGCCGCGCGACCACGGTGTAGACATGGCCGAGCAGCCCTCCGCCACCATGATCGCGATGGGCGTCGACCGGTGCCCGTCCGGCGAGCTTCAACATCAGCCACGGCGTCACCATCACCGCGACGAAGAAGGAGAAGATCATGGCCGCCGAGGCATTGGCCGGGATCGGGCTCATATACGGGCCCATCATTCCCGAGACGAATAGCATCGGCAGCAGCGCGGCGACCACGGTCAAGGTGGCGACGATGGTCGGGTTGCCGACTTCCGCCACCGCCTCGATCGCCGCCTGCCGGCGATCGCGCGTATCGCCCATGGCCCAATGGCGCGAGATGTTCTCGATGACCACGATGGCGTCGTCGACGAGAATGCCGATGGAGAAGATCAGCGCGAACAGGGAGACGCGGTTCAGCGTGTAGCCCATGACGCGCGAGGCAAACAGCGTGAGCAGGATGGTCACCGGAATGACGACGGCCACGACCATGGCTTCGCGGCGGCCGATGGCGACCCAGACCAGCAGGATGATCGAGATCGTCGCCAGGCCGAGGTGATAGAGGAGCTCGTTGGCCTTGTCGTTGGCAGTCTCGCCATAGTTGCGCGTCACGTCGATCGAGACATCACTAGGGATCAGGCCGCCCTGGAGCAGGACGACCCGGTGCAGGATCGCGTCGGCGACGGAGACCGCGTTCGATCCGGCGCGCTTGGAAATGGCGAGCGTGACCGACGGCACGCGCTCGATGCCAGCGCCGGCCCTGGTGACCGTGGACACCAGCGCATCTCCAGTGTCGGTGGCGAAGGCGACGTCGGCGACGTCGCGGACATAGACGGGGCGGTTGTCGCGCGAGGTCAAGAGCAGGTTGCCGATTTGGTCGGGCGAGGCCAGCGTCTCGCCGGCGACGATGTCGATCTGCTCGCCCTGATCGCGCACGCGCCCGGCCGGAAAGGCCTTGTTCGCTCCAGAGACTTTGGCCGCGAGCTGCTGCAGAGTCACGCCGTAAAGGGCGAGCTTTTGCGGGTTGGGGTCGACTCGGATGATCTCACCAGCATCCCCGACCAGATAGGTCAGGCCGACATTGTCGATCTTGGCGATCTCGGTGCGCAGCTCGCGCGCGATGCGGGTGAGGTCGTTGGCCGTCATGCGCGCGGCCGCCTCCGGCTTCGGCGACAGCGTCAGCGTGACGATGGCGACGTCGTCGATGCCACGGCCGACAATCAGCGGCTCGGGCACACCGACGGGGATGCGACCCATATTGGCGCGCACCTTGTCGTGGACGCGCAGCACAGCGGCGTCGGACGAGGTGCCGACAACGAAGCGGGCGGTGACCATCACCTGGTCGTCGCGGCTTTGCGAATAGACGTGCTCGACCCCGTCGATGCCCTTGACGATCGTCTCCAGTGGCTCAGTGACCAGCTTGACGGCGTCATCGGCCTTCAGCCCGTCGGCGCGCACGAAGATATCGACCATCGGCACCGAAATCTGTGGCTCCTCTTCGCGCGGCAGCGTGAGTAGCGCCACCAGGCCGAAGGCGAAAGCGGCAATCAGGAACAACGGCGTCAGCGGCGAGGCGATGAAGGCCCGCGTCAGGGCGCCAGCGATGCCGAAGGAGGCAGGACCCTTCACGGCGCGACCACGACGTCGCCGGCCGCAAGTCCGGTCAGGATCTCGACATAGTCGCCGTCGGTGCGCGTCGTCCGCTCTCCGGTGACCACCGCCCGCTCGGTTTCCGCACCGTCCGCAGCGACGTGCACGAAATCGATTCCCGAACGGGTCATGATCGCCGCTGTGGGCACTAGCAGCGCGGCGCGCTCGCCGACCGGCAATTCAACAAGCACGCGGGCGTCGATGAAATCGGTATCGAGATCGTCGACCTCGACGTCGGCGATGACGCGACCGTTGTCGATTTGCGGATAGATCTTGGCGAGGCGGCCGGCGGACTCCTTGCCATTGGTATTGATCCGGATGGCGGCACCCTGCTTCAGTGTCGCCGCATACCGCTCGGGCACGGCCAGCCGAAGAAACACGCCGCCGCCGCCGATGGTCGCCACCACTTCACCGGCCATGATCACTCCGCCGCGCGTGACCGGCACTGTCAGCACACGGCCATCGCCCGGGGCAAAGATGTCGCCTTCGGCGCCCTGCTGCACGATCACCGATCGCTGGGCCCCGGTTGCGGCAAGCTGGTTGCGCGCGACGTCGACCTCAGTACGCAGCTGATCGAGGCGCTGCACGGTCATGACGCCCTTGTCGACCAGCGTCTGGCCGCGGGCCAGTTCGGACTGCGCCGTACCCATCTGTGCCTTCAGGGCGCGAAGTTGCGCGTCCAGCGCCGCGACCTGAAAGGCAATTTTGTCGTCCTGGACAGTGGCGATCTTCTGCCCCGCCTTGACCATCTCGCCCTCAGTGACGGCGAGATCGACGATGAGGCCGCCGATGCGCGCACGTGCGGGGATAGCGTTGCGCGCTTCTACGCGTCCATAAACTGCCTTCCATTCAGTTATCGTCGTCGGGGCGAGCGTCAGCATGCCGGCCACCGCCGGCGAGCATGCCAGCAGCGCGCCGAGGAAGAAGAGCCTGCGCATTGCGTGCTCCTAGAACGCGCATCCCGGCTTGACGCCGAGCTTGCGGAAAACAATGGCCACCGGACAGAAACCGGTGAACGCCGACTGCAGCAGGTTGAGCCCAACAAAGACCGTCAGCCAGACAAATAGCGGGGAGACAAAGGCGGTGAGAATGACCGACAGAAGCACCATGATGCCGGCAAAGACGAGAACGGAACGGTCAAGCGACATAGCCATCTCCATTTGTATATGTTCATATCTAAATATATTAATGTTATCGTTGACCGCAAGAGGCGGCGTTGAATTTGCTGCTGGCGGTTGCGGACAATCGGAACGCCCGCCAGCCGCTATCCGCAGAAATGCCAGCCGAGCCGGCTTGTCCTGGTCAGGCGGCCGGCGCATCCGCAGACGTCTCGATCTTGATCTGCTTCAGCTTGTCAATGCCCAGTGCCTGCAGCGCCAGGCGCTCGTAGAAGGGTTCGGACTTTCCATTCCTGATCTTGTGCAGGAAATACTTCTCGAAACCGACCTTGGCGGTATGCACCCATTTGCCGGAGGATGACCAGTTGACGTTGCGTGGTGGGATCTGCGGCTGCGCCACGAAGGCGACGCCGGAATCGCCGAAATCGGCGAGGCAGACCGCATTCCACGTGCCTTGGGCATCGGGCTCGTCCCCCCTCACCAGCCGGCCAATGTTGCGGGCCGTCGCCGTGACCATGGATTCGATCATGAAGCCGGTTTTGGGGACACCCACCGGCACCGGTGTCTTGCCGATCGGCGGGATGGCGACGCAGACGCCGACGGCGAAGATTTCGGGAAAGGCCGGGTTGCGCTGGTGTTTATCTACTAGGATGAAGCCGCGTGGATTGGTGAGGCCTTCGATGCCGCGCACCGCTGCCACGCCGCGGAACGCCGGCAGCATCATGGCATAGACATGCGGCAATTCATGCGCCTGCCTGACCGAACCATCTTCGGCGATCTCCTGGACGAACATTTTGCCTGGCTCGACCTTGTCGACCTTGGCGTTGCAGATCCACTTAATGTGATGCTGGCGCATCTCGCTCTCGAGCAGGCCCTTGGTGTCGCCGACGCCATCGAGGCCGAGATGGCCGATATAGGGTTCCGAGGTGACGAAGGTCATGGGGACGCGATCGCGCACCTTGGCGTCACGCAGCGCCTTGTCGACGATGAAGGTGAATTCATAGGCCGGTCCGAAGCAGGACGCGCCCTGGACCGCGCCGATGACGACCGGGCCCGGCCTGGCGACGAGCGCGTCGAAGGCCGTTCTCGCCTTGATGGCATGATCGATGTGGCAGACTGACTGTGTGTTGTGCTCCGGCCCGAGACCTTCGATCTCGTCGAAGGCAAGCTCGGGACCTGTGGCGATAACCAGATAGTCGTAGGCGACCCTGCCCCCGTCATTGAGTTCGATGGAACGTTCAGCCGGATGAATGCGCCTCGCTCCTTGCGGATGGAAGCCGATGCCTCGCCGCGCCAGAACCGGAGCGAGGTCGACCTCGACCGCTGGCCTGTCGCGCCAGCCGACGGCAACCCAAGGATTGGACGGCACGAATGAATAGCGGCCGCCATTGTTGACCACGGAAACCCTGTGTTCCCTGGCCAGTTCGTCGCGAAGCTCGTAGGCCATGATGGTGCCTCCCAATCCGGCACCCAGGACGACAACATGCGCCATGCTCTTTCCTCCCTTGCGGCTCCGCTTGCAGCGATGCCGACGTTTTCGGTCTCCAAAGCTCACGGGCAACATTGGCCAGTCTGCGCCATTGCGGTCGGCCGCGACTTGATGCGGATCAATAAGGCTGCTTGGACCGGATTGCCGTTCGCATCGATCCGCTGGCTTGACAGGCGCCAGCGTCAAATTATTATTATTTGTAACTCTTAATATGATAATGTGTTCATATGCGCAATATAAAAATTATCGAATTGGGCAAGATGGCGCGGGAAGCGTCCGAGCTGCTCGCGGCCATGGCCAACGAGAAGCGCCTGATGATCCTGTGTCACCTGCTCGATGGCGAGACGAGCGTCAACGAACTGGCCGAGCTTGTCGATATGAACCAGTCGGCACTCTCGCAGCAGCTTTCAAAATTGCGAGCGCTCAAACTTGTGGACACAAGGCGTGATGCCCAGCAGGTCTATTACCGGCTGGCTTCGTCCAAAGTCGAACGTATCCTGCAAACGCTCTACGGCATCTATTGCGATCCCGAGGCCAAAACGGCCAAGACAAGGTGACGGCGGCGGCGTCAAACGCCTCTTAAATCGGCGGATTTATGCCTAGCCATCTCGTAGACAAGGTTAGCGCGGCAACACTGCGACCCCTGCCGCCAGCGTCACCGAGAGGTCGTCAGGGTCCAGCGGTCCGAACTGGAAGAGACCACTCGCGAGTGGTCAGAGAAGTGTCCCGCCCAGGCGCTGCAGCAACCACCACGACGACAAGAGCAAGCGATCGATTGGGCAGGAACAACGCAATCAGCGGGTCTTCACCCGCCTGAAGGACAGAGGCGTCATTCGCCTGCTCGGCCTCCGCAGCATCGAAATCCTCAAGCAGGATCTGCTGCTCGACATGGGCGAATAGCGCGCGCTTACCGCTCCAAACGAAGCCAGACGCAACGCCCAAAGGCGACTTAAAGGGACCCTACGGCGATGAACACCACACTTACCACCCATGCCGAATTGCCGGCTCTCGCGGTGTGCGCCTGATCGTGCCAACGGCACTCGTTTGTCGACTGTCAGCGCTCCTTACCCTGCTCACGCCGCTGAAGGCGTTCAAGCTCCAAACAAATCCTTTTAAACACTGCAAAATACCTGTGTTTATGGACGGGAACTAGTCTAGCCCGCATCGACAATCCCGATCATCGGCAAGACATGCTCGCGTTCAAACGCGATATGTCGGCGCACGCTTTCGAAGAAGCCACGCAGCATGAAGCCGACGGCTTCGGCATTCTTGACCGTCTCGCTACGGCCAATCGCCAGCAGAATTTCGGTCACCTCGCCCGCAAAGCATTCGTCTTCGACGTGTTCGGCGCGCAATCGCCGGGTTGAGGCAAGGTTGGCATTGCTGCCGGCCGCAGCGACCTCATAGGTAGGAAAAATGATCCTCTCTTCATATTGATGAATGCTGCGCAACAACGGGACGATTGCGTTGGCTGTGCTGAGGCACTTCAGGCGATCGACCCAAGGTAAGGAGTCGGCGATCTTTTCCAGGGCATCACAGAGCTGCAGCTTTTCCCCATGTGCGCACTTCATAACCGCGTTTGGGGTCGCCCCTCTGCCTGATGGGCCAGCAAATGTCGAATTTTCAAGACCTGCTTCAAACAGCGATGATCCACGTTCTCTGGCTCCGTTCAATGGCAGCCTCCCGATATTTGCTTGATTGACGCTGCCTAATCCAAAGGCACGAGGCTCTGACATGGATCAAGGCAGTGGCGTGTCGGCTGCCGAATTGGTGTCCCTGCGGATTGGTGTCCGCGCGTCCAAATTCGCGGTCGGGGACTATCTCTTGAAGACTGGCACACGGCGCTGTTAGCTGCCGACTTCATGTCAACATTGGGATGGCGATGGAGGGCATGCCATCCCAATGCTTCAGCTCTATCCCGCGAATGCGTGTGACGTCCTTAGCAATCGGGAACGGTATCCAGTTGATTACTCACCCGGGCAAGCATGTTGAGCTTCAGCCTGCCGTTGTGCTTGCCAGGCAGCGGTGATCGCAGGGCCTGTGCGTAGTCAAAGTTCACTCCGGTGAGGGCACTGTAAATCGCCAGGCCGACAGCCCGTGCCATTACAGGCGGCAGAGCGTTGCCGATTTGACGTTTTTGCGGGTGTTGCGTGCCGCAGAATAGCCAGTCGTCAGGAAAACCTTGAAGCCGAGCGCCCATTTTCATCGTGAATTGGAAAGGCGCATCTTTCGGATGGTTCGCCGAGGGGGGGCTCTTTGCGATTCCCAAGGGATTGATCCCGAGAGCCAGCCATTTCTCAAGGCCCAGTTTGGCACTGAACGCCAGCCTTCCGGATTGCTCGGACCCACCGAGGATTGTCGGGCCGATCTTGTTCGCCGTGCTCCTGGCCCACCCCTCCGCGCCTTCCCATCCGTTAGCGGCTACGAGATCGATTAGAGCTTCGCCGACGGTCGTTCTCCATTCGGGGAATCTCGGCGGCATACGGAAGCGGCCGATGGGAACATCCCGAAATCCCACGAACGCTACCCTTGGCCGATTTTGAGCCAATCCGTAGTCGCTGCCAAAGAAGCTGAATACCTGCGTGTCGTAACCAAGCTCCTTGAACTTCCGATGAAGTTCCGCACGATAAGCTGAGTTTGCCCTGAAGGCGAACCCCTCGACGTTTTCGAAGAAAAAGGCTTTTGGAGCGACCTCGCCGACAATCCGCACAGCTTCCATAAAGAGATCGCGGTCATCCGCGTGGCCCCTCTGCAAGCCCATGCTTGAGTGAGGCTGGCAAGGGACGCCGCCGGCGACCAGGTCGATTTTTCCGCGGTATGAAGTAAAATCCACTTTTGCAATGTCGCCCTGCCGGACCGGACCGAGCGTCCGGTTGGCCTTCAGGGTCGCGACCGCATTCTTGTTTTGCTCGTAGATGCAGACGGCGTCGAAACCTGCGGCGTGGAGTCCGAGTGCTTGGCCTCCCGCACCAGCGCAAATCTCAATCGAGTTGAGCCGATAGGGAGGGTCGATCACCGTTTGTGCGACTGCGGCAGACAATTTCCTATGCTTCAACTGCTCTTTCGAAATACCACTGTCGTTGAAAAGCCAGATCACGCTTTCCACCACAGCGCGGTCGAGGAAGTCGTGGCTGGTGTCGTATGGGTTGCCGCTGTCCGGATCGACCGACTGGAATTCTCCCAGGGCCAAGCTCTTCAGGCTGTCGTGCGCCCGAGCAAGCCAAACAGCCTCGTCGGAATTGCCCTGGTAGTTGTATTCCCATGGGGCCGGCAGCGCTGCTGTATCGAAAAGCAGCTCGAAGCGCGCAAGGCAATCGCCAGCTTCTTGCATCAAGGAAGAGCGCTTTGCGACCAAAGATTCGCGTGTGGTATCGTCGTAACCGCCATTGTAGAAATCAACGAGTGCTTGCGCGAACGGCAGAAACTGCCCGCCGAAGGATTCGACTTCCGACTGCGCTTTCATCTCCGCCGCTGAACGCAGCGCCTTCCGGCGTCGGAGTTCCTGCTCGACACCAGGGTCCTTTGCATCGTTGACATGGCGGCGCCTGATTGCCGCCACGTCGTTTGAGTGCACGAAACTTCCTAGCGCGATCCTTTCAACGACTTCGTCCCTGACAGCTGTCGGGGCCGCGACCAGGGCTTTGACGGTGGCGAAGGAAACCGCCCCCTTCATGATCGTCTCGCGATGAGTCCCTAGGGTTTCAGAGAATTTCAGATAGGTTCGGAGATCGCTTCTATGCAGGCCGCACTCGGAAACGAGAAACGCCTTTAGCTTGGATTCCGGCAGTTCGTTGCGAGCGGCGTCGAGCTCCGACGCGATATCGAGAAACGCTTTAGTCATCGCCTTCTGGCGGGCGCGTACACGCTCTTTGATTGCGTGCAGCCTGTCGCTCTGGGTATCAGCTGGCACCACCTTGGCGCCTTCCGGCCGGTCGGCCACGTTTTCGTATGACTGAGTTTCGTTGAAGTCCACTTTGCTCTCCCCGGTTGCGAGCGGACTTGTGGATGCCAATCCCCTTCGGTGGCATCAAAAACGTCGATAAAATTTGAAGGATTTATCGATTTTATCGAGAGCAATCAAATAATCCGAGAGTGTTCTTCGCCCGGTTTCCCACTTGCTACATTTGGATCCGTGCAAGTTGTCTTGCCAGGATAGCGAACTATTCCCGCGCCTCCTGTTGGAATGGAACCAAATGTTTCTCTCAGTCAGTCCGGTCCGTAGTTCAGCAGCGGCTTCAAAAACGCGGCCGCAATGACCCGACCTGACTCACAATGGAGAACTCAATCTTCCAGAACGTCCGTTGTTTCCAGAGGCCCGCCTTTCGTCAGAAGGCCTTTCGCAATAGGCGACGACCCGGCGCGCTCAAGGGTGACTTTGAACACTCGCCGATTGTCGCGGACCGTCTGGGGGCCGCTTTGCGCCGCCGCCGCGAGAAGGTCATCAAACCGTTCGCGGGCTTCGCGCACGTTCCAGACCCTGGTCCTCTTGCTCGATCCAGCCAGATCGCGGGGAGCACGCCCCATTCGAAACCTCCTGCCGTCCGGCTCATTAACGGATTGCCGGTGACTCTTAAATATGAGTCCCATCACCTTAACACTGCGGACAGTTTCTGTGAGCCCACGATCGACAATGTACGTGCTCGACACGAACGTGCTGAGCGCATTGGCCCACAAGCGGCCCAATCCCAAGGTCGTTGACTGGGTTGGCAATCTTCGCGCCCCTATCGCCATTCCCTTCAGCGCTGTATTTGAAATACAGAGGGGAATTTCCATGCTCAAGCCTAAGGATGCACCACGGGCCGCTAGCCTTGCGAAATGGCTGAAATCAATGCTCGAGTCCGATGTAATCTTTCTTGCGATGGATGCCCCCGTTGCCCAACTCTATGCAGACATGACTCTGGTCCCTGCTTTGCAGGACCTTTGGGTTCCTTGCAAGAACGCTAAGAAGCCTGGGCAAGACCTCGCGATCGCAGCAACCGCGATCGCCCACCGCGCCGTTGTCGCCTCCATGAATACTAAGGACTTTGTCCGTATCGACCGCTATTTCCGGCTCCGCGGTTTGTTCAACCCCGACTGCGGTAAGTGGGACATTCCCCTTGTAAGTGCCCGGAGGTCATCAGCGACCCACACACATGAAAGGGAGCAGCAGCGGTGGCACCATCGCCCCCTGCCCCGGCAACGAAGCAGGCTCTTTCCTGTGTGCCCGCGGTTTCCATTTTCCCTGGCGTCGCGGGCAACAACCGAGAACTTGGCAGTCATATGATGACAACCGCAGAAATCAATGTCGGACCCTTCTTTTCGTTTGATCGAAGCGCCGATTTCTCTGAGCTCGCGTCATGAGACGGTCGGGGCACGGAATCCAATTAAGTGCGACCGACTTGGTCGGCCATCTGAATTGCCGCCATCTCACGAGCCTAGACTTGGCAGTCGCTCAGGGCACGCTTGCCAAGCCAGCTTCTTACGATCCCTTTCTTGAAATCCTTCGGGAACGAGGTGCGCTTCACGAGCAAGCGTATATCGACCATCTGAAAACTTCGGGCCTGGATGCCGTGCGCATTGAAGGCATCGATATCACGGCGACAACGGCTGGACAGACACTCGATGCGATGCGCGCTGGAACACCCGTTATCGTCCAAGGAGCCCTGTTGAACGGACGGTGGAGCGGCCGAACAGATGTGCTTCTCCGCGTTGAGACACCATCAGCGCTTGGATCCTGGTCCTATGAGGCAGTCGACACCAAGTTGGCTCGCGAGACAAAGGGAGGTACCGTCCTCCAGCTTTGCCTCTATTCCGATCTGCTCGCCGACGCTCAGGGGCTGGCACCTGAACTCATGCACGTGGTTCCGCCATGGGCGGATTTTAAGCCACAGCAGTATCGCTTCGCCGATTACGGCGCGTTCTATCGCAGGGCTAAATCGGGGCTTGAGCTGACTGTCGATTCAGCAGCCGGCTCCGCCACTTATCCCGACCCCAACAGTCATTGCGACGTTTGTCGCTGGAGCACGCAATGCGATAATCGACGTCGAGTTGACGATCATCTCTGTCTCGTTGCTGGGATATCCAAGGTGCAGATCAACGAGCTGAAAACCCGCGACGTCGGCGCAATGGAATCGCTAGCCGCTATGCCCCTGCCCCTGCAATGGAAGCCCGAGCGCGGCTCGGCTCATTCCTACGAGCGTATCCGCGAGCAAGCACGGTTGCAGGTGGAGGCGAGAGCCAGTGGCAGCCTCGGCTTCGAACTCCTTCCCGTAGTAGCAGGCTTCGGGCTAACCTGCCTTCCCGAGCCATCGCATGGCGATGTCTTCCTCGATCTGGAAGGCGATCCGTTCGTCGGCGAGCACGGGCTTGAGTATCTCTTTGGATATCATTTCAGAAATGAATCGGGCGAATGGAGTTACGTCGGAGACTGGGCGTTCACCCGTGCCGACGAAAAGCTGGCATTCGAAGCCTTCATCGACTTCGTGACGAAGCGTCGGGAGGCGTATCCGGAACTGCACGTCTACCACTACGCACCCTACGAGCCTGGTGCGCTGAAACGGCTGATGGGCCGATACGCGACGCGTGAAGAAGAATTCGACAACATGCTACGGTCGAAGCTGTTCGTCGATCTTTACGGCGTTGTCCGCAACGGCCTTCGCGCAAGCGTTGAAAGCTATTCGATCAAAAGGCTGGAACCGTTTTATCGGTACGCGCGCGAAACAGCACTTCAGGATGCAAACGTTGCACTGCTCAGTCTCCAGTCGAGCCTGGAACTCGGACATCCGGACAGAATTCGCGAAGAAGACCGATCGGTGGTCGAGAGCTACAACCGCGACGATTGCATATCGACGCAGTTTCTTCGTGACTGGCTGGAAATGCTTCGCTCACAGGCGATCGCTGCTGGTGAAATCATTGTCCGGCCGCAGCCTGGCGACGAAACAGCGAGCGAAAATGTCACGGCATGGCTCGCGAAGATCGGGCCGCTGATCGAGCGGCTAACCGCGGACGTGCCGGCCGACCCGGAAGAGCGCGACGCCGAGCAGCACGCTCGATGGATACTCGCCAACATTCTCGATTGGCATCGGCGCGAAGCAAAGGCGACGTGGTGGGAGTTCTTTCGCCTTCGCGATCTCTCGGCAGAAGAGCTGATGGATGAACGCAGCGGCCTGTCGGGCCTCACCTTCCTCGGCGAAGTCCCTGGGGCTGGAAAGCTTCCGACGCACCGCTATTCATTTATCCCGCAGGAAACAGACATTCGCGTGGAGGACGACCTGCACAATGTCGGTGGCGACAAGATTGGAACCACGGTTGCGGTATCGCAGCAGAACCGTACGATCGACATCAAGAAGGCAGGCAAGTCCGTCGGTGTTCATCCCCAGGCGATCTACGGCTCCAAGAATTTCGGTTCTGATGAACAGGCCAATTCCCTCGTGCGTATCGGCGAATACGTGGCGGACTATGGGTTAGCTGGCGAAGGGTCATATTGCGCGGCGCGCGATCTACTGCTGCGCCTGGCGCCGCGTCTGGGGGGTGAGCCGATCAAGACCGATGGGGAGACTACCTTGGCCGCGGCGATGCGGGTTGCCACGCTGTTCGACGGCGGCATCTTCCCCATACAAGGCCCCCCGGGCACCGGGAAATCGTTCACTGGCGCGCGGATGGTATGCGCGCTTGTTCGCGAAGGTAAGACCGTCGGGATCACCGCAAACAGCCACAAAGTCATCAGGAACCTGATCGACAAGGTCATCGAGGCAGCAGACGAATTAGACGTCGACCTGACGTGCATCGTGAAGCCGAAAGAGGTGGAGGCCAATCAGCACCGCTTGCTCTTCGCGAAGAACAATGTCGACGTGTATGGAGCGTTGAGCGGGCCATGCAAGGTCGCCGGAGGAACGAGCTTTCTCTGGTCACGGGCCGATGCGTTTGCATCTGTCGACGTTCTCGTCGTGGACGAAGCGGCACAGATGTCCCTCGCAAACGTGCTGGCGGTTTCGCAGGCAGCACACACGGTTGTTTTGCTTGGCGATCCTCAGCAGTTGGATCAACCGATGCAGGGAAGTCATCCGGACGGAACCGACGTGTCGGCGCTGAATCACATTCTCGCCGGCGGGAAAACGATCGCCGCCGGGCAAGGGCTGTTTCTCGAAGAGACCTGGCGGCTCCACCCCGATATATGCGCTTTCACATCGGAGCTGTTCTATGAGGGCAAACTGAAATCAAAGGACGGCCTTGACGGCCAGATCGTATCAAGCGGTCCGATACAAAGGTCCGGCCTGCGGCACATCCCGGTAAGCCACAGCGGAAATCAGAACTCATCCCCGGAAGAGGCTGTCGTCATCCGCGACCTCGTGAACCACATCCTGCAGTCGAATACGCATTGGGTCGATCGGGACGGGAAAAAGACTCCGATCACGCCAGATGATATTCTAATCATCACGCCATACAACGCGCAGGTCTTTGAAATCCAACAGCGCCTGCCCAGCGCCAGGGTCGGTACGGTGGACAAGTTTCAGGGTCAGGAGGCGCCGATTGCGATTTATTCGATGGCGACTTCAACTCACGCAGACGCTCCGCGAGGCATGGATTTCCTTTACAGCCTTAATCGCTTCAACGTCGCAACGTCACGGGCCAAATGCCTGTCGATTCTCGTAGCTTCACCCCAGGTGTTCGAAGCGGAATGCAGGACGCCGCGTCAGATGCAGCTTGCCAATGCGTTCTGCCGATATCTCGAGATGTGCTCGGCAATCCAACTGCCTATAACGCACTGACCCAGAAGGCCACGGCTTCGCGGTTAAGACTTGGACCGAAGTATGAATGAACACTGACCGTCTCTCGACATGAGTTTTGATAAGGAGTTGCAGGGTATGGGCGAGATCAATCTTACGGACAGTGAAAAACATGCCCTGCAGGCCATCGATGAACGCGAGTTGGACAACCTGATCGATCAAGCGGTGAAAGAAGAGCATTTAGGAGTCATGCATCGTCTACCTCTCTCCAGCTGCGGAATCTATGCCGGAACAAAGCTCCATTACTTCGAAGCGGCTTTGCGGGAATACCGTGAGTCCAAGTCAGCCAAAAAGCGCGAGGAGAAGCATTATCAGGCCACGCGTGCCGGGAGTGATCTGTCCTTCGCCTTTAGATCCATGAAGCAACGTATGGAAACCGAAGAGCGGGAGGGACAGCTTTTCCATGTCGATGATAATATCTCTGCGCCTTACCGCTTTAGCAAGAACCTGGAGGTCAGGATCTCCTATCGGTGGCGCCGCACCGTTGAGGACGCTTGGACGCCCGGCAGCATAACGTTCCATCATGAGGTCTATCCGCGCCCTGTCTATACGTTGCCACGTCCCAAGCGAAAGCCGAGCGTCGCAAAACAAGCCCAGGATCTACAGGATGAACTGCATCAGACATGGGTGCACTTTATGAGAATAGCGCTTTACACTGTCAGGGATTACTTCAGGGAGGGAGGCGCGGAAGCAAAGTCCCTGAAACGTTCCAATCCACAACCGATTCTCACACTCGGGGGCTGAACAACCACAGCGCCAAGTTCTGGCACGAACAGCCCTAGGCTTTGGCCTGACGCGCGAGTGCGGCCCGCCAATCCAGTCGGTCGCTGCGACGTGACCGTTGCCTCGACGGTCGCGTGACAGAGCGGCGAGAGCTTCAAAGTTTGGACGCGAGCACTTCCCTTGCCACCATCCCAAGGTCTTGTCCGATTCTTGAATGCGCCCTTGCCCACAGCCGTCTCAGCAAGGTTTCCGGCACCATCTCGTCGAATTTCGCTGTCCGAAGGTTCTCCACGAAACCCGCGATCGATTGAATGTCCGGCGGCCGCTCGGCAACCTGCCGAAGGATTGCAACAGCTTCATCTGGCGTCGTCTCGATGACGGTGACCCCGACGTCGAGAACCACGCATTCCAATCCAGCCGAAACCAGAGCGAAGGCCAAGACCGAATTCGCGTCCGTTCCTCTCCACGTGAGGATATGGGTGTCCTTGCCTGCGCGCAGAAACCGTGATTGATCCAGCCCCAACAGCTTGTATGCTGCCCTTCCCTGCTCAAGGAAATCGGTTGCGGCTCCATCGAGATAGGCAGGGATTTCCGTCGACGACAGAACCGTCTGCATCTCGGTCGCAAGCCGGTCGTGAATCGGTTCGTTCATTAGGGCGTCGAATTTCGGAATCTTTCCGGATCGGTGCCTTTCGACTTCAATCACTTTTCCCCGGTCGTCCACGGCGACGATGCGCCACCGCTGGCCCGCGAACGAAATTACAGCGCCGACTCCCACTGGATTGGAGACAGGGATCGTCCCTAACGTGCGCCCTCCAGAGACCAGTCGCCACTCCTCGTCCGTCGAGAAAATGGCGTAGAAATCACGTGCGCTCGTGAGCTGTTCGCCGATCTCGCCAAGCATGATCGTCCCGTCTGGCGCCTGCTCGATCAGCCTTTGTTCCGGCGACGCCATTGTCCGGAGAAGCTCCACGTAGTCAGTCTTGTCGAGCGCGGACAACGGCCCGGCACCGCATAGCAATCGGTACAACCGGTCAGCACGCGCGCCGCCTTCCTGGACAATCACTGAAAGCGTCTGGTGAAGCACCACCGTTGCGGTAGCGCTGTCCGTCGACGGGGGCTCGACGAACCGTTCAATCAGGAGACGGACTGAGGCGGTCGCTCGCACTGTCTCCAACCTCAGCCGATCTAGAGGATCGGAATCCGCGGCGAGGCTTCGCTCGCGCACATAGATCCGGAGAACGGCCGGGATGCCACGCCGGCGTCCGCTGCGTCCAAGCCTCTGGCGCAATGACGCCAACGACCGCGGGGCGCCGATCTGTGCCACCGATTTGACCGAACCGATGTCGATACCGAGTTCGAGCGTCGTCGTCGCCACGCCCGTGGTGGGAACATCGCCTTTCTTCAGCCGATCCTCAAGCTCCTCTCTAAGTTCCCTCGACAAGCTCCCGTGATGCGGGAAGAATTCGTTGGGCACGGCGGCTTTTTCGGACCGGATGCGGAGTCGGTCGGCCAACGCCTCGACACGCTTTCTCGATCCGGCGAAAGCAAGGTTGTTGGATCCCCGCAGGTTCGCAAAGACATGGTCGGCAATGAGATCGAGGGCGGTTGGGGGGCCTTCTTCGTTCTCAAGGCCATCGGAGTCTTCGACTTCCTCGGAATCGGCGTACGCCCTAACCTGAAGACGGAGCTCCGGTGAATCGGCTGCAGATTCGACGATCGCTACATAAGAAGGGTTCTCAGGCCGGAGCCAGAGCGCGGCGACGGCAAGGTCGCCGATCGTGGCCGAGAGGCCGATACGCCTCGCCGGCTTCACAGCCAAATCGTCCAGCCGACGGAGAAGGCTCGCGAGGTGCAGCCCCCGAGGTCCATCGAGGAAAGCATGCAATTCATCGACGACAATGAAGTCCAGCGAAGCCAACATCGCCTTAGCGTCGCCCGGACGGCGGAGCAGCATGGCCTCAATGGATTCCGGAGTGATCAGGACGAGACCGCGCGGATCGCGCCTCGCTCGCTGCTTCGCGGACTGCGGAGCGTCTCCATGCCAGCGGACTACGTCGATCTCCATCCGCTCGCATAGGTCATCGAGGCGGCGGAACTGATCGTTGATGAGGGCCTTGAGCGGGCTGACATATAGGACGGAAAAGCCGCTTTCTTTCCGATCAGCAACCTTCGTAAGGATCGGCAGGAAAGCCGCTTCCGTTTTTCCGGCTGCCGTGGCGGCAGCGATCAGGACGTCGTTCTCGCCGTTCAGGATCGCGGCGATCGCCTTGTCCTGGACGTCGCGCAGTTCCTCCCACTTCCGTTCCCAGATCCAGCGCCGGATGGTCTCATGTAGCTTGTCAAAGCCGGAACGTTCCTCAGAGCCTGATGCTGGCAAGATTATCATCCCCGCCCTCGGCGCTACCTTCGCTTTCGTCGGCTGACGGGTTCTCGACGTCAGGCGCGACGTCGACCCGCCCGAGAAGGCTTTCCCACCCTGTTCCAGGGTTCTGTTCAAGGACCGCCAAGAACTGGACGAACGCCTTGATCGTGTTGCGAGGCGTCCTGAAATAAGCCTCGCCGACGTGTTTGCTGCAATGTTCCATAAACGCCGGAAGCGCCTCATCCGGTACCAGATGCGTTGCCGGATCGCCATGTGCGAACACAGACCGGATATTGGACAAGAGAATAAGGAGATCCTCGGGCGTAAGGCTCTGCAAGCGAAGCACAGGGCCGGACAGGTCGACGAGGCCGTTCGTCGCGAAGGCGTTCTCCGCGAGACGCGACTGCAGTGCGGCGTAACTGTAAAGGCCCCGGCGAGTGTCCATAAGGAATTCGGGGGTGCCACCGAACACGAAGCCGATGCCGCCGAAATTCCCCTGAAGGACGTCGTTGAGCATGCGCAGAATTTGCTCAAAGTTCTGGTTGCGTGCCTGCGCGCTCTGGAGCTTGTACAAGTTCACCATTTCATCGAAGACAATGAGCAGGCCGGCGTACCCGGCGAGCTTGACGAATGCCGCGAGCAATTTCAGCGCGTCATAAATGTCATTGTCATCGATGATGGTCCTGACGCCCAGCGCCTGCCTTGCTTCTGTCTTCGTTGAATACTCGCCGCGCAGCCACCGTAGCGCTGATGTCTTGAGGACCTCGTCACCCTCCTCGCTGCCTCGCCAGTAGGCTTTCAACACGGTCGCATAGTCATAGCCGCCGACCTCCTCCTGAAGATGGGCTAGGCGTTCGTCTATGACGCGCTCGACAGGGACGCTTTTCCTTCCCGCTTCGTTCATGCAGTCAGTCACGAAACGCTCGACAACGCTCGGCAGCGCGCCTCCCTCGGGCTTCGTCCTGGTAGCCATGTTCCGGACAGCCTCGGCATAGAGTCCCCTCGCCTGGCCGGCGGACGCATGAATCCTCCGATCGGGCCCAAGGTCGGCATGGATAGTCACGCATTTCCGTTCGAGGAGTTGCGCGGGCACCGCGCGGAACGGCGAAATACTTCACCGCGGAATCGCCCAGTCTATACGGGACGGCGCTATAGTAGGCGCTCGCAAGTGGGGACAACGGACTCTTGCCTATGAAGCCGCGAATTCTCAACAAGAGACGCGGTCGGAGCAGCAAGCAAAGCCAAGCTCGGAGCCGCTCCATCGTCGAGTTTGCTATCGTTGCACGATTCACCAACTCGTAGTCCCCAGGGTCGCCAGTGAAAAAGGTCTCGCTGTCGACAAGAATGAAATCTTGCGCGAGATCCTCCTCGTGACCCGGATTGAGTTTGCGACCTGGAACATCAAGCAGCTTGATCGCCATACCGTGCGCATCGGCATCACGGTCGTCCTGAACACGACCATTGGAGAAGCGCACGAGCGCGGAATAGTCGCGAGCCTCGGCGAAAACACCGCGACGCAGCGATGCCGGGCAATCGTCGCGCACGCGGAAGGTCGCGGCAACACAGCCGTGGTGTTTCCTATGCTGTCCCCGCCGCGCTGCGCCCGGCTTGTGTGGGACAGAGCTGAGGTTGAGCTGCGACAGCCGCTCGATCGCGCTCCGCTCGTCACCCGGTTTCAAGGTGAAAGCCACGAGATGCGCAGTTCCTCCCCGCAAAATCGGGAACAAACGCGGCTGCGCAAATGTCCTAGTCCAGAACAACGACTGGTCAATACTTCCCCCCGGCGAGCGAGCACCCGAGGATCACCATATACACCGAATCCAAAATTGAAATCTAAAGTTTAGTCAAAACTGATAGAAACCTCCGCGAGGGACACCTCTCTGAGAGATTTGAACGCGTTTTGGGGCGCTGGCTCGGGAATCTCCTGATGTACGTCGTCGCTCACTCCTAATTCCTATCGACTAAGTAGATCGGTGACATAATTGCGAACTGATCCCGTTCTATAGGTGCCGGACGACTGCGAGGAAATCCTTGAAGCTTGCAATGCCGTCGGCGATCAGCTGATTGATTGTGCTGCACCTAGTATTTGGATGATAAGGGCCTTGCACCCCGTGCTTTGCAAGGTGCCGTCCCACTATGGGACGAACGCGGCGCCATAGGAAACGGGCGTCCTAACGACCAATAATCGGGCCAGGTAAAAGGTGCGCTTGCCAGCAGGAAGCAATTCTGAGAAAGGCTTGGTTGCAACACTGAATTTCTATGAATAATGCCCTCCCGACCCTACCAATCGAAAAGAATCGATGAACTCGAACGCATTTTCAAAGAGATGCGATCCGATGGACCTACGCTCGAGCTGTTGTGGCGAGAACTAGAGCACCGCTCGACGCATCGAGCCGGGCAACTCCAGAGAAATGTGGCAGCAGCCCGTAAAGTGGCCGGACGAGCAAAGTCCGGTCGGACGCCGGATTGGCGCGACGCCATGCAAACGCAATTGCAGCTCACCGGAACTGATCTAGCATCTTCGCAGTGTGAAACGAGGAATCCGGGGTCACTTCCCAATCGCATGTGTGATACCAACGTATCCGGGGTGGACGTCGTCCGTCAGGCGGAAATGAACGACAGGTTTGGGATGCTTGATCGCGGCGAATTGGACTGGCTTGGCAATATCTACGAGCAGCTCCGACTAAAGCTTCTGGATTTGACCAAGAAAAATCGGATGCTGAATTACGCGATCAGCGCCCGTTCAAAACGCCAGCTGCAAATCGTCGATGAGGTTCTTGAGGAAGCGTACTCGAAACTCGTCGACGACGATGGTTCGTTCAGGATTGCCCATCTCGATGAGCCGGAGGGCCTTCCGCCAGAAGAAAAGACCGAAGAGTTTGTTGACGCGTTGGAACACGCAAAGGTTTCCGACATCGATTACCTGACCGCGCTGGATAATTTGGTCGCCAGCGCAACCGATGACGAAATGACTGTCGAGCGGCTCGACAGAACCCTTCGCGATCGCGTGCGTGCCCAACTTGGACTCCCCCCGCGACCAAAGCGCGCGGACGTCAATCGCAACGAACACGCGCGTTCGCTCGGCATAGACCCCAATCCCGAGCTTCAACCGGCGGGCACGAAGAAGACGCACTCCGACCGCTTTCTCCAGACGTTGAAATATCCTGACGAACTCGAGGCCTTAATGGAGAAAATCTCCGCTGAGGCCCGGCTCGCCGAACAGGAAGCGGGCCTGTCCACGCTCTTTTTGGCTTTCGGCTTCCTCGAATGGTATGACAGTGATGCCTCCGACAAGCCGATCTACGCGCCCCTCCTCCTTCTCCCTGTCAAGATCGAACGGCAGAAGGTGCGAGGAAAGCACGTCTACGAGGTGGCGGCCCGCGAAGGCGCGGCGGAAACCAACATCAGCCTTCAGAAATTCCTGGAGACAAAATTTGGCAGAGACCTTCCAGATTTCGGCGACGCCGATGAAGGGGGATCCGTCGAGAACTATCTGGCCAAGGTCGAGGCAAGCATCGAGGGATTGAAAAGATGGCGGATTCGGCGTTGGCTGGTGCTCGGCCATTTCGCCTTCAGCCGCATAGCAATCTACGAGGACACTAAGCCGGAGAAGTGGCAGAACCACCCTGCCGCACATCCACTTGTCGGCTCGCTCCTCAGCGGCTTCGAGCAGGGCGCCGATGGTGACGGGCCCTCGTTCCATTCTCCCGAAGATTACCCTATCGACGATCCGGAGATCGAGAAGTCCGCCCCGATCCTGATCCAAGACGCCGACGCCTCGCAACACAGCGCCCTCGTGGACGTGATGCGGCAAAAGAATTTGGTGATCCAGGGGCCACCGGGGACTGGGAAGTCCCAGACCATCACGAACATCATCGCGAATGCCCTGGCTGCTGGGAAGACCGTGCTTTTCCTGGCCGAGAAACAGGCAGCCCTCGACGTTGTCAAACGGCGGCTCGACAAGTCCGGAGTTGGCGAGTTCTGCCTGGAGCTGCACTCCGACAGATCGTCTCCCAAAGCTGTAGTCCAAAGCCTCGCCCGCAGATACGAAATCGGCGTCGGGAGGTCCGCCAGGGCAGCTACACCGCAAGAGGACACGACGTGGGCCTTCGCACGGGCCCAGATCTCCGAATACCTGAACGATCTGCACTCCGAAGCCGAAGATGGAGCGACTCCGTTCGACCTGATTTGGAAGTCGATCCGAGGACGTTCGGTAAACGCCGATCTTGGAGACTTTTTCAACGACGTCCATATGCCGGACGATCTGCTAGGCGACCCACGCAACCTGCGGGACGTCAGAGGTAAATTAGAGATCTTCGCGGCGAGCGCGCAGGCGTTCCATGATTCCTATGGACACCCGTCGGCGTCACCATGGAGTGCGACCCCTCCGGGGCACCTGCCGGCGTACGAGCGCGATCAGTTTCTTGCGGCGATCCAAAGCCTTCGAGATGCAGCGGCGGAATTGGCGAAATTCATGGATCGCCACGAGGGTCTCGGCATTCTTTCCGACGAAGATGGAGATGCGGTGTCGGCCGCCGACAAGATCATACCGGAGCCATCGAGCCCTTCGAAGATAGCCACCATCGCCGCCATCGATCTGGATGGCCTGCAGCATGGGTTGTCCCTTCAATCCTCGTACCTTTCGGCAGTTCGAGCAGTCGACGACTTGCCGTCAGCAGGAGATCTCGACGCGCCGACTCTTGATCGGGCCCGGGCGATCGTGTCAGCGCTGCCGGCTCAAGGCCTTGCCGAGCTTAGCCCCGTCGGCCTGCGGGCGCATGCCTACCGCACGATCCATCGGAACAAGGGGTTCCTCGACGCGCTTGAATCGATGGGCCAAGCAATGGAATTGCTAGGCTTGGGAGGCTCCGCCCCCGCTCACGCTCTCGACGCTGTTGCCGCTGCTCTCGAGATCACCGAGAGCGCTCACCCTGAGGATCTGCAATGGGTCGGCGCTGTCCAAATTGATACCTCTCTTTTCGGCCAGCTATTTGATCAATGGAATGCACTTTCTCGCGAAGAGCTGGAACTTCGCCAAGCGGTGAGGGGGTTCACCGAACCCAAATGGCCGGACGCACGGGAACTTGACGAAACCGGCGCTGCATTGCGAAAGACCGGGATCGGGAGGCTCTTCAGTGCGATGCGCGGAGACGTCAAAGCCGCGAGCGCAATGTTGGCGCGGCTCCAGCTTCCGGCAGAACCGAACTCCGTCGACATGCTTGTCCGAATCTCGAAACATGTCCGGTCGGTCGAGGCGTTCGCGTCCCATCGCGACGCAGGAGCCGCGATTGGCAAAGCCTGGGCCGGGATGGCAACGCCGTTCGTGGCTATCGATCAAGGGATCAAGCTGCGCGAAGCCGTGGAGCATAGGCTCACGGGGCTTTCCGACGGAAACAGCGTTGCCAAAGCCATAGTCGGATTGACCGTAGGTTCTATCTCCGCATTCGCAAAGCTTTCGCGGTCGGCAGATTCGTACAGAGCCGGACGCGCACGGTTCGATGAATTGATTGACGGGCACCGGATCGGGCACGCTGCGGAACAGTGCACCAAGGATCTGGAGGCTTTCGAACGCATTCTCGGACTGGACCCGGATGACCGGCTCTCATCTTCCACGCTTTCGCTCTCGACCCTTGCCGAGATCGATGCCGCCAGGACACGCTTGTCGCAAGCGCTGATCGCGGTCGACAGATCCCCATTCGCCGTCGCGGTGCGCTCGCTGGCGCCTGACAACGACGGGGTCGCGCAAACTAAAGACGCCATTGGATATGTCCGGTCGGTCAAGTCCGCGCGACTGCCCGGGCTGATCCTTCAAGGACTTCTCTCCGCGGATGCCCGGGCGTGGCGCGACCGACTTCGCGGGATGGCGGAGTCATATGACCGCGTTACAGGGCAGCTCAACCAGTCGGCGAAGCGTCTTGACGAATTCGGGGTTCGTGGCATGGAAGCCTTCGATGTGCGGTCCATGATCCCGCATCTTGAAAGCCTCCTGGAACATAGAGAGGAGCTTTCGGAATTCATCTCCCTCCGCAGCTCCCGAGCCGAACTCGAGGGAGCAGGCCTCGTCGAATTCCTTTTCAAGACAGATGGGCTGCTGGTCCCTCCTTCGCGGCTTCCGGCGGTATTTGATGCGGTCGTTTCCCGACTTCGTGCCAAGGCTGCCCGGCGTCTCTCTTCGTCATTGGCTAACCGGACTGGCAACGAACTCGATGCGAAGCGAAAGACGTTTGCCGAGCGTGACAGGCAGAAGATCCTTGGTGACCGAGAAACTGTCCGGGCGCGTTTGCTCACAAGGCAGCCGCCGAACGGCCTCCGCAACGGATCGGTGAAGACATGGACGCAAATGAGCCTTCTGGCGAACGAGTTTCCGAAACAGAAGCGCTTCACGCCAGTTCGCGGTCTGATGGGAAGGGCTGGCGAAGCTGTCAGGGCTCTGAAGCCATGTTTCATGATGTCGCCCCTCTCGCTTTCAAAGTTTCTCCCGCAAGGCAGATTTGAATTTGACCTGCTCGTCATTGACGAGGCGTCCCAAATGAAGCCGGAGGATGCATTGGGCGCCATGTTGCGTGCGCGGCAGATCGTAGTGGTCGGCGACCCGAAACAGCTTCCGCCGACGAGCTTTTTTGAACGATCGAGCGACAATCCGGCCACTGATGACGAAGATGCGGACGAGATCGATGACGAGTCGATCCTTGAACGATGCCAGAAGGTATTCGGCGAGGTCAGGCGTCTGAAATGGCATTATCGCAGCCGTTGCGAGAGCCTGATCCGGTTCTCAAACGACAACTTTTACGAGGGCAGCCTCGTCACGTTCCCTGCCGCAAAACCTGGCTCTTTCTCTATCGACATGCTTCGCGTCAATGGGGATTACAAGGCCAGGCGGAATGTCGCCGAAGCCGAGCGCGTCGCTGAAGAGGCGATAGAGTTCATGCGGCACTTCTCGAACAGCGATGAGGATTCGCTTCCCACCTTGGGCATTGTCGCGCTCAACACGGACCAGAGAGATCTCATTGAGGAAACCCTGCGACGGATGTCGGGCGATGACGAACTTGTCGAGACGTATAGGGAGAAAGCCGGGAAGAAGGGCGAACCTTTGTTCGTGAAGAACTTGGAGAACGTTCAGGGCGACGAACGCGACTTCATCTTCATATCGATGACCTACGGCAAGGAGGCAGGCGCGTCCGTCATGCGGCAGCGCTTCGGCCCGATTAACAGCAAGCAGGGGCATCGTCGTCTCAACGTACTTTTTTCCCGGGCCCGGATCCGCATCGGTCTTTTCGCTTCGTTTGGCTCCGAAGACGTTAAACCGACGGAAACCAGCAAAGAGGGCGTCCATGTTTTGAAGCGATACCTTGAATACACCGAATCCGAGGGACGTGCTGCAGTTCAGCTGATCGGCGGAGAGGCGGACAGTGAATTTGAAACCGAGGTGGCCAATCGTCTTCGCGCTCGTGGCCATTCCGTAGACATGCAGGTGGGAGTTTCGGGATTCAAGATAGACCTGGGAGTAAGACATCCGGACCATCCGGAAATGTTCCTCGCAGGCATTGAATGCGACGGAGCTCAGTACCACTCGAGCAAGAGTGCGCGTGACCGCGACAGATTGCGCGAAGAGGTTCTGCGGGGCCTAGGCTGGAACATCCTTCGGGTCTGGTCGACCGATTGGTTTGACAACCCGGACGCCCAGACGGAAAAGCTCCTCAAGCGGCTGGAGGAACTGCGGACTAAGCCAATGTCAGCGTTCGAGGACTATCGATTTGGCCCCATTTATTTGCCAACGATTGACGTCGTGATCTCTGAGCCGCCAGACACAGAAACCGAAGGTGCGATGGATGGACAGGCTCTGTTTGACTCAATAGCGGAGCACGCGATTTCCGACGTGCGGGCCGAAACTGAAGACGGTCTCGAGCTGTTTGAGGGGGGCGATAACTTGACCGTAGACCAGGCATATGAAGCCTTGACGGCATTCAGGGAAAAGGTCATCCGACCGTCGGCTTCCAATTGGGAGCCCCATCGTTCCATCCTTCGCGAAGCCATGATCGAAACGTTCGTCCGCCAGAGGATCACCGATCCCGACGACTGGTTCACTCGTGTCCCTCACTACCAGAGGTCCGGCACCGACGCCTCGGAAAAGAGGCTGTATCTGGATCGCATCTGCAGCGCCGTAGATCGCATCAGCGCGGAGATCGGGCAGAAGCCGTCGAGACAGCCCTCGCCCTTCTCCCCGGCGCTATCCCGTGATGCGAAGGCTGCTACCTCCAAGTCATTCGGCAATCAGGTGCCCGGGTCCTACGTCGTCACCGATTTCGGTGTCGCTGAACTGACGCCGGATCGCGATCGCTTTTATGACGAAAGCTATCGTCCGACGCTTCGACAGTTGATTGCGCATGTCATTCAGACGGAGGGTCCGATGTACGGCGATATTCTTGCCGTCCGGATCGCGAGGGCACATGGCATGGAGCGGACAGGCTCAACCATACAGAAGATGGTGACCGACGCCGTAGACCCGCGCTTTCCCCAATCTCGTGAGGAGGAACGGGACGTGTTCTGGCCGGAAGGATCGGCGACGGATCGCCCGGTGCCATTCCGGGTGTCGGCTGATGGAAGCCGATCCCATGCCGACACGCCGCTCGCCGAACTTGCCAGCTTGGCGTCGCCGTATTTGCGCGTAAGGCTTTCCGATGATCAGATCATAGAAAAGCTCGCGGAGCAGTTCGACCTGCAGCGCGTGAGGGCGGCCACTCGAACGCGATTTGGATTGGCGATCGTGATCGCTAGAATGTCCGCCTCGACCTGAAGGACAATGGGTAGAGTCCTTGCCGCGCCGTCTTTGCCTGCAGCCGGTGCCAGCCCGCCCGAATAATGAGTTCTGCACATTCCTGCGACGTTGCGCTGGTCCTAGTTTCTGTAACTTTCATTATTTGAACATGAATCGTGACCCAGATGCCCCATTTGCCCTTGATGCTGTTCACCGAGAGCCAGATGGCCACGATCATTTTCTTGAATCGACGTAGCGACAGTTATGCAAGATAACAAGACGTTCGTTTAGATAACAAAACATACGTTTTGATATCCCACGCTGACCGTGCTGTCTGTTCCAGAACAGGAGGAACCAGTGTCATGGCACGCTCGACCGCTCAAAGCGCCTTGCGCTATCCACTGACCATCATTCTCGGCACCGACGCAAACGTCAGGCTGCTCCGAGAGCTGTCGGGCCATGGCGGCTTGCTTTCATCTCCACTGCTTGCAGATCGCAGTGGGCTTGCAAGGGCAAGCGTCTGGTCTGCTCTCGGGACCTTGGAAGGGATCGGCATCGTATCTTCAGAGGGGACGGGCAGGACCCGCCTCTATCGGTTCAACGACAAACATCCACTGGCGGCAACACTGGAAGCCCTCTTTGAGCAGGAGGCGCTCCGGCATTCCAACATTCGCGACGTAATCGCTGACGTGGTCTCCGCAGTTCGGCCGAACGTACTCGCGGCCTGGATTTACGGCAGCGTGGCGAGCGGCGAGGACCGTCCAGACAGATCTCGACATCGCTGTGGTTTCATCTACCGAAAAGCTGGAAAGCGCGCTCCAAGAAATCCGGGAGGCGCTGCGGTCCCATGGTGAAGCGCTTGGCTTCAATCCTTCGCTGGTGGGGCTCACGCCGGAGGACGTGGCAAGGCTGTCGAGCACGGGAGACCCGTGGTGGAAGGGGGTCGAAGCCGATGCCTCTGCCGTCTTCGGTTCACGCCCAGACGAACTTGCAGCGAAAACTCGTCGGAAGGCATCGGCATGACCAGAAAAGGCACAACGAAAGCAGTCGAAAAAGGCTTCGGAGACGGGCGATTGGAGGTGGCGATGTCTGAAACGGGTGACATCGGAAATCCGGCTATGTCGCAGATCGTGAACGCGGCAATCGCATTCATGATGCCGTAGTTTCGCTCCCGCATCCGTCGCGCAGTTTGAGCCGTGGCTGGCGCGAAATTAGCTCCTCGACCGTTTCTGCCGACAGACGTCGATCACGAAGCAGTGCCGCCGAAATGTTTTCAAGCTCAGGTCTCATCCCCTCGACGAGCGCCTTCGCGCGGCGGAATTCCGCTGAAAGGACGTTTTCCACTCGGGCCTGCAGGCCGCCGTTCATGTGCAGCGTCACGAGCAGTTCCTCCTCGCTTGCCCCCGACAGGAACGTGAAGCCCGCACCCAGCCCATAGGCGGCTTCCACCTGCAGGGCGGTCACCGTGGCAACGTGAAGGTCGGACCCTTTCCTTCCCCCTCCTCCAGCAGACCTCGAACCGAACACAACCTCCTCGGCTGCTAGGCCTGCAAGCGCGACGGCAATCCGGTCGAGGAAGCCGGCCTTGGTCCGCTCAGGAAAGACCCGCTCGTCGAAAAGCGCCCCGCCTCCCCGTTGTGTGGTTTCCCCTGTGGGGTCGAAGGTGTCGATGATCTCCACGCTCCTGAAATCGCCGACGCCCAGCGTCACGCCGACGACCACGTGACCGGCCTCGTGGATCGCGTTTCGCCACAGCATAGCTTCAGGGAGAGGTACCAGCCCGGGCAACTCGGCGAGCAAATCCACGGTTTCGAGGTCGCGGCGCGCCCGGCGTGCACGGCGACGCGCCTGCCGAGCAAGCCGTTCCAGGGCTGCCCCTGTCCAGCCGTCCGTGCGAGCGGCGACGGAAGTCAGGTCCAGTGCCGACGACGCCTCGGCTAGGTGCCAACCGAGAATTCCTTGTCGTCCCGCCATATCCGGCAGCGGAATGTTCACATGCCTGTCGAGGCGGCCCGGACGGGTCAGCGCCGCATCCAGCAGATGGGGAAAGTTCGTCGCCCCGACCACGACGACGCCTTCCCTGCCACCGGATCCATCGAGGCACTCCAGCAGGCCATTGACGACCTCGCGGCTATATTGCGCGTTGTGCCCGGAGAAGGTCTGCCTGTCCCCAACGGAGTCGATTTCATCAATGAGCACGATCGAGGGCGCATTCTTGATGCCTTCCGCGAACGCGCCTCTCATCGCCTTCAAAAGATCTCCCAAGTGGCCCATTGCTTGCCAGCGAGCCAGCGAACCCAAGACAAGATGGACTCCACAGGTTCGCGCGAGAGCCGCGGCGAACATCGTCTTGCCCGACCCCGGTTGCCCGCTGAGCAGGATCCCCCTGTCGACTTCCGACCACCCGATCTTGCCCGCGCGCCAGTCCTTCAAGTCGACGGCAAGCTCCCTCCCCCAGTCAGCAGCGGCGCCCAGTCCATGGAGATCGTCCAGTGTCGGTCCCTGTACCAACCTCGACTTCGGAGCGGTCACGGTGGCGCGAGCGGCTTGCAGGACCTTGTCTAGCGGCCTGCCCTTGCGCCAGATCGCGCCGAGAACGTGCAGCGGGACCATCGCCAAGAATGAGGCATCCTCGTCCGTCAGGATCTGTCTGCGACAGAAACGGGCGGCCGCCTTCAGATATCGGGGCTGAATGACCGGAAGCACCAGCACGGCATCCGCAACCGCGTCAACGTTTTCCGCGAGAAGGTCGCGGGAATGCGTGACGACGATAATGCGGTCGTTGGAACCCGTGATCCCAAGGAGGTCGAACCGTTCGGACTTTTTCCGGCCCTCCGGTTTGACTGTCATGACGAGCGTCCGTTCGCGATCGTACACGCTTCTGCTGATGAGCGATTCCCCCTGCGCCGGGAATTTGCACGCGCCCTCGTAAATCTCCACGTCCTCTTCCCCCGGTGCGATCAGGACGATCACGGCCGGTCCTCCCGACAGGAAGTCCCGTTGATGCCGGAGTGCCCGCATTACCGAGCAATAAGCGGCGAACCGCGTTGCGTTCGAGGCGAGCTTGATGCTCAGCGCTTTCGACATGCGTTTCATTGGATGTCCTGACTTGATGGTTCCGGGCGCTCGGCGGCGCGGCAGCGATGGTGTTCGGAAGCCGCGGTCAGCCGCGAATGCGGCGAACGGCTGTCTCGGGCCCGATCCTGGCTTCGTCCAGATCAATCTCAACGAAACGTCGTAGGACCAGCGACGAAAGCCCAGCTATCGGGACCGTTTCATGGAAGGCGGTCAGGCATTCGGCGACGGTGAGGGAGCCGTGTTCGTCCAACGCCGCCAGCACGCGGACTCGATCGCCCAGGGGGCACTGCCAACGTGCGTACCGAAGCAGGTCCATGGAATTGGCCAGCCTGTGCCCTGCAATGATCGTCGATTGGAGATCATATCGATAGCCCGCCTCAGCGGCAGCATCCTCGATCCATGGCTCCAGACGACTGCTTTCCGACACTGCATCGATGATCGAAGTCCCCTCCTCCCAGACGACAAGGAAATCCGGAACGTGGCTGTCGCCCTGTCGATGCAGGACGAGCGGGAGGCATGACCATTCGACCACCGCCGGATCGAGATCGAGCAGGCATCCAAGGTCTCTCGCTCTCTGGCTCCTGAATAGAGGCGCGCCGACGCAACGAACGGTTCCACGTGGATGAAAATGAAAACGCGCGGCATCGGCGCGGACTGACGCGAGTTGGTCGGTTTCGATTTCGGGGTGGGCGGTCACGGGACGCTCCTACGCATACGCAAGAATGATCGGCCGCTGCGAAGTGCAGCGTCGGGGTGCGATCAGCGTATGAGGAGCGATGCCTGTTTCATGGTGGCGGGAACAAATATAGAACAGAAACGACGGCGTCAACTGCCGCAATTGCCTGAAACATCATGCTCGCGGGGGGCATGATGGCAGCGTCCAGACGACGGTGAATCAACGAGACAAGCGACAGCAAGTCCTCCGCATCCTCCTTTGACATCGTCCAGTTTATCCGTGCCTCGTGTGCGGTGGGATTGCGGAACATCCCGAACGTCCCTTTCAGCAGATTACCGAAGCCTTTCTGCTCGTCTTGCTCGCTCTTGGTGGCGAGGGCGTTGATCGCCAGCATCGGAGGCGTCCCCGAAAACGCCCTGTCGACGAGCACGGCGCCGTCGTCATCGAGCCCGGTGCGGGACCGCACCTTGGCGGCGATGCTCTTCACCGCTTCGAGCACGGCGTGGAAATAGTTGTCCTGCAGCAGTTCTTGCCGACAGAACTTCATCACGTCCGGATGCACGCCTCGTGACGCGAGGTCTTCGCGCAGCTCCCGCGCCCGCCGCTCTGCTTGCCCGAGCGTCTCGACCTTTTCTGCCTTCGACAGCTCGCCAGAGGCGGCGACCGAAAGCCCCGTGAACGCGAGCGCCCGGTTGACGTTCGCACGCATCGGTTCGAAGCGTTCAGGTTCGCGTGCGAACCGCGCCGGCTTCATGGCCTTACGAATGGACCCCATGATGCGAGTGCGATCGCGGCGCGTATTCTGCTCACGGGCGAAAGCGTTGTAGAGACGATGTCTCTTCGTGATGGCGGGATCAGTATCCTTGATATGACAGCTCGTCAGCAGGTGACCAATCTCAGGGCCTCTCAATCCCTCCGAAGTATCCGCGAGCGCATCCGCAATGGCCTGCAGCTGTTCTTGGGAAAACGAAGCCATAGAACCCCCGTGTCGTTCTGAGGTGGTAGCGTATCGGCTCCAAGTTGTCACAGGGCATGTAGAAGCCTGCTCGATAACGAACCGGCGGCTGGTTCGAAGCGGACAAGCATACCGCCCTTGACGATGTCAGCCAGCCGATTTGGGCACTTCACCCGCAATCTTTCGAAGGTCGTGTTTCCAAAGCAATTGCCGACGCTGTCTTCGTGAAGCTCCATCACGGCACCGGGCCCGAAACGCCTCCTGCATCCGTTTTACCATCCTGACGAATGAACACCCTTGCTTCCATGCGCATTCCAAGCTCCCTGCGCGAGAACTGTTTGCAGTCAGCCGTCCGCGTAGCAGAGCGATCGAGTTTTTCAGATCTGAACAATTTTACCAGTCCTGTTCATTATATCGCAGGACCTTCCGCGTTAATGCCGCATTCCCCGACGAACGTCGGGCACAGAGGACTGAACGAGAATGACAATGATGTGCATATCGATAGCTGTGCGGGAAGTCCGCGAAGCTCAGGGCTGAAGCCCCGGTATGTGCCGCCGGGGAATCAAACCCGGCTCTTTGACCCTTCCCTGATCGATGGATGACGTGGCGGTTACCCGCGACGGCACGTTTGGACGAGTCCGCGACCGAAAGGTTGGCTTCGTTCCCGCCTGCTGTCCGAAACCTTCCCGTCTCCTGCTCGGCCTATCGATGCATTTCATCGCCTGTCGGCGGTGCGCTGCAGTTGTCGCAAGGGAAACGAATATGCGCTGCCACAACCTCCTGCTCGCCGAAGCTTTGAAGACGTCCGTCCACGGGTTCAGCTTCCGTTCTGACGCGCTCGCCAATCATCAGGTGGCCGAAATCCGTAGCTCGTCCGGGGGCTGGTCTATACCGATGCCGCTCCACGTGAATGGGGCCGGGATGCCCCTGCGGTAGACGTCGAGGACAGCGTAGCCAACCGGGTGCCGCGGCCAAGGAAGCGCGGCTCCAAGGTCGGCGCCGTGGTCGATCCGTTCCGTCGCAGGAGCATCTGGTTCGAAAGCGATCTGGAAGAGTCCGCACTTGTAGTCCTCCTCACCCTTACCGAAACCTTGGAGATCCGTGAACAGCAGAAGGCGGAGTACATCCAACACGGCAAGAAGCGAAAACACTATTTCGACTTCGTCCAGCGACAGGCCTCATGCAGGGTCGCCTACGCGGTCAAGTATGAGGAGGACGTGGATGACGACCTTCTAGAGACACTTCGGCGTATTTCTGAGCAACAGGGCGATCGGTTCGCCGACGAGTTCCGGATCCTGACCGAGAAGGACCTGACGCTGACGCAGATCGAGAACGCCAAGGACATCCTGGCGTACGCGTCCGACTTTGACTTCGAGGGCCAGGCGATCGTGACCGCCGCCCTGTACAGGCTTCCGGCGCGAGTCCTGCTCTCCGACGTCGTCCGCGAAACAGGCCTGGGCGAACGCGGACGGCGCGCTACCGTGGCCCTGATTCAGAAAGGACTCCTGAAGGTTCCAACAAACGTCCGGTTGGCCGATAACGCCGTCCTCGTCAATCGCGCAGTACGGGAAGGACGCCGTTAATTCAATCCTTACGGGAACCCCATAAAGCCGAAGGAAAACAAGAGAGTGGGGGGGTACGTGAACATGATGAATCCAGCGGCGTTGGCGGGGAGCCACGAAAGATCTCACTTGTTCGGCCGCCACGACAGGCTAGTCATCGACGGGCAGTCCTTCAGGGTCGAACGTAAGGTCAAGGACTCGCACGTGTTGCAGCCAGTCACTGGCGACTTGATCGCCGAGGACTTCTTTGTCGTGAAGACGGACAAGGAGATCAACGGGCTGATCCGCTCGAAGCGAATCCGTATCGACGAAGGCTACTATTCGAAGGCCCTCGGCATCCTACGGGTGCGGTTCGACGACTCCGACCTCAGCGACCTTTCGGAAGAGGATCTGAGGACGGTCGCCTGGAAGAAGGAATGGTGCGTTCGTTTTCTGGACGCCGCGGTGAATGTCGAACTGCACTGGCGCCCGCGCCGCACAGTTGACGACTGCGCGCGTTTCATTGAGGAGAACGCGGACCGCATGGATCGCTGGTATCTCGACACATTCGGAGAGCGGCGGCGGCCGGGCCGGCGACTCCCTGGCGAGGTGCGGAAGGCGTTCGATTACCCAAGTCCTCCCGCGTTAAAGAAATGGCTTGCGAAGTTCATCGCCGGGAACTGCCGCATGGACAGCTTCCGTCCGCGGTATTCGAACTGCGGAAACCGCAGCCAGCTCGATCAGCGTGTTGCGGCAGTGATCGCGGTCGAAGTCCAAAAGTTCGCTAGCATCCTCCAACCCAAGATGGCGGACATCTGTGAGAACGTTGAGCTGGCCCTCTACGAAATTAACAAAACGCTGCCGCAGCACCAGCACGTCTACGCCAGCCCCAACGCCGTTCGCCGCAGGATTCATGCGCTTGACCCCTTCATGGTCGACGCCGGCCGCGAGGACAGCGACTACGCTCTTCGGAAGTACACTCCGGTCGGTAAGGGACTCTCGATCACGACGGCGTTGGGCCGGGTCGAGATGGACGACTGGGAAGTCGACCTCCATACGCTCATCGAGCGCTCCGCAATCTGGAAGGCCTTGACGCCCGAGCAACGAAAGCTCGTGCCCCGCGTCCGGATGGCGTTTACGGCAGGCATCTGCTGCGCGTCTCGATGCATCGTCGGCTTCAACCTCTCCATCAACAGCCCCTCGACTGCCACGACGAAGCCCGCGCTCAGGTCAGTAATGGTCGACAAGACCGAATTAGCGGCTGCGGCGGGAGCGCAGGCCTCTTGGCATATGCATGGCCGCCCCACCTACGTGGCGACTGACGGAGGACCGGCGTACGGCAGAGAATTCGATGACGCAGCGATGCGCGCCAACGTCAGTCGTGTGATCCCGGAGCAAGACCCCCGCATGCGCGGCACGGTCGAAGCCTTTTTCCGCTACATGAAGCGCCTCTGCCGCTACTTCGCCGGACGGGCGTTCGCGAACGTTGTCGAACGGGGAGACTATCCGGCGGAACAGCTCGCGGCGCTGACGGTCGGAGAATTCTACAAGACCGTCATCGTATTCATTGTCGACTACTACCATCTCCGCCCCCACCGTGGCCTCGAGGGCCGGACGCCGTACGGCAAATGGATGGAGCTTGAAAAGGCTGGCCTGCCGCCTGCCCCTTCCGAGCAGCAGCTGGCCGTTGCCTTCGGGCTGCGGCGCAAAGACCGCAGCATCAGCAAGCACGGCGTCGAATTCCTAGGGATTTCATACAACTCGCTGGAACTCGCCCGCCTCTACGCTCTCTTGGGTCAGAAGAAGGTCGACGTCATCGTCGAGCCTGAGGACCTCGGCTACGTATTCGTCCGGATTCCCAAGCAGTTCAGGGGGCGGATCAAAGAAGTCCCCGAAGACCATGCCTTCCTCACGGTTCCCAGCGTGGATGGCACAGGCAACGGGAAGACGCTCGCTGAAACGCTCCTGGCGAAGCGAGCAGTGCGCGAGTTCGTTAAGGCCGAACAGCAAGCGGGCCGAACAATCCGCATCGATGCCCATCGGCACTTTCTTGATCTGGCCGAAAACGTCCGCAAGAGGGCCGCCATCGCGACCCACGAAATCACGGAAAAGACGATGGACCTGATCGAGGCTCGGATCGTGTTCTCCGGTAGGGCAGGACTTGGGTCTGTTGAACATGCGGCCGAGGAACCCGAGGGCGACGGTTTGGGTACAGTCGTCGCGCTCTCGACGCGACGCCGTGTCGATACCGGGCAGAAGTCCCTCCCGTCTCCGGAATCGCCCCTCGAAGAAAGTTCACCGAAGCCGACGCCATTCGGCGGAAGCATGAACCTCTATGATGGAGAAGACGAATGACGCGTCAACTTGCCGATCAAGGACTCCGCGCAGATCACGAGCGTGCCGAGGGTACGCTCCCGACGGGCTGGACCGATGCCATGTCCGACGACGACTTCCTCGATACGATCGAGGACCGCCTCAGCGAGAAAGAGAAGCGCGTCAAGGACGTGCTGGAACGCGCGAAAAGTGTGTACGTGCGCTGTGGACGGGACGACGTCGCCAAAGGCGTCCTATCCCGCTTCGTGACGATGATGCTGGCTAAGAAAAACCTTCGGCGCGATGACGGCCGAATCCTGTTCGTAACCGGCGAAAGCGGCGCGGGAAAGACCACTTTGGTGGATCGGATGCTTGAGGAAAACCCCACGCTAGCCCCGATCCAGAAATCATACGGTACCATCGAGCCCGTGATCTCTCTCACGCTGATGGGGCCTTCTACCCTCAAGTTCCTAGGTCTGAATATCCTGCAAAAAGCTGGGTACAAGATCACCCGCAAGTACGAACAGGGCGAAGTGTGGGACATCCTTCCCGAGCAGTTGCATCTGCGAAAAGTCCTGCTCATTCACATTGACGAGACGCAGCACCTGCTGAAACTTACCGAATCCGACAGGGAGCGAGACTCCGTCAGAAAGGCGCTGAAGGGCGTAATGAACTACAAGCCCTGGCCTGTCAGCTTCGTCATGTCCGGGATGCCGAGCATCACATCTCTCGCCAAGCTTGACGAGCAGATCGAGCGGCGCGCACGGCACCTTCCCCTTCCGGATGTCATTCTTCCGGAAGAGCGCATTCTCATCCTCAATATCGTGGCCGCTATGTGCGAAGCGGCCGGGCTGAACTCCGGCAAGGTTTTGGAAAGCGATCTCCCGGACCGAGTCGCGCATGCGGCCAGATATCGGTACGGACGCATCGCTCAGGTGATTCTCGCCGCGATTGAGCAGGCGGCGTCGAAAAACGCTGCGGCTCTGACGCGCGACCATTTCGCGCTCGCCTATATCGAGCATTCGCAGGCCCGGGGACATGACGAAATGAACCCCTTCCTCGTGGATGACTGGATTCGTTTGGAGCCTGGTCTGTTCATGATCGAGGAGTACTGATCGTGAGGACCAACGGGCGGGCGCTGGAGCCGCTTGCGTTTGCCTATCAGCTCGAGGAGCAGGAGCCGGCAGCGGGATTCGCGTCCCGCCTCGCCGCTTTGAACGGCCGTTCGCTCAGGGATCTCTTGCGCGACATGTGCATCCAACAACGGAGTCTCGATAAAGGCATTGCGTCTGCCGTACGTGCCATTGCAACGCTTGGGCGCGCAGACCCTGAAAAGCTGCTGAAGTACACGCCGGTCCCCAAGAGTGGGAAGCTCTACGAGGTAGCTGACGAGACGTTCGTCCGGCTTGCGATCAACCGGACGTATTTCCGGTTCTGCGCCCACTGCGTGCGAGAAGATATGGACCGCTACGATGGTCCATTGTTCAGCAGGCCATGGCTCCGGCTTGAATGGACCCTCTCTCATTTTCGTTCCTGTAGCCGCCACGAGATCTATCTGACGGCGACGAAGCCGATCCGTACACCCTTCGCTCCTTTCGATTTCAGCGACACGATTCGCACGTTGGTGCCGAGCCTTTCGCAAGTGGCGGATGCGGCCGCTGCCTCGGGTGCATCCCCTTTCCAGGCATGGCTTCAGGATCGGCTCCGCGGAGTGCGGTCGCCGGAGAACTGGCTCGATGACCTACCGCTGTACGTGGCGGCACCATTCTGCGAGGCCCTTGGCGTTTCCTCGCTGCATGAGCCGAAGGTCAAGGTCGCGCAGTTCATTGCCTCCGACTGGGCCGCGGCTTCCGACGAAGGATTCCGCATCGCCAGCGCCGGTGAGGAATCTCTTCGCACGTTTCTCGGAAGGCTCAACGATGCGCAGTCTTCGATGCGTGGTTTCTGGGGTCCGCGCGACACCTACGGCTATGCATATGGGCTGCTCCAAAAGACGGTGGACGATCCGGCCTACGCCAAGCTGCGTGACGTCGTGCGCCACTTCGCCCTGGAAACCATGCCAATCGAACCGGGGACCCACGTGCTCGGAGAACCAGCGGGCGACCGCAAGGTCCACACGGTTCGCACCGCGGCCCGTGACTCCGGCGTGCATGCCCTCACCATCCGTCGGCTTTTCAAACGGATGGGCGTCGACGACGCGGGAGAGCGATCCGGGGTCATGGACCATCGCATCCTCGTCAAGTCCGGCGAGGTCCATCGAGTCGTTTCGGAGCTCAAGGATGCGATCACCGCTCCGGAGGTCGAGAAGCTTCTCGGCGTTCCACGCCTTCACCTGAAGGCGTTGGTCGCTGGCGGGTACCTTTCCGCATTGGCAGGCACAGGCTCTCGAAGGAATGCGAAGCGGCGCTTCTCAAAAGAAGCGGTCGAGCAGCTTCGGCTCCGCCTTTTCGACGGCGCCAGCGAAATCTCGGAGCCAACCGAGCGCCAGGTCGATGTTGTCGGCGCTCGGCGTGCGTCCTCCTGCAGCATTCCAGATCTTCTCAACATGGTCTTCACGGGGAAGTTGAGTTGGAAAGGCAGGCTTGTTGGCAGGACGGACTACATGGCACTGCTGCTGGACGCCGACGAGATGACGCGGATCGTGCGCTCGCGCGAAACGCGCACAAACCTTACCAAGGAGGAGACCGAAGCTTTTCTTCCAGGGACGCATGATACCGTCGTGAACGCGTTGATCGCATCCGGCTATCTGACGCTGGTTGAGGAATTCAGCCCTGACGCGAGGCGGATGATCCCGGTCGTTTCACTAGAGAGCGCGGAAACGTTCAGGGCGCGCTTCGTTTCGCTCGGCGAACTCTGCCAGAAAACTTGCTTGCACCACAAGCAGGTCCGCACCCTTCTCCGGTTGGCCGGAATCATGCCGACGCTGCTCCCGGAAACGGTCGGGGCATTCTTCTATACCAGGCAGTCGGTCGAGTGTTTTGAGGCCCAAAGCGCGAGCGCTTGGATCTACTACAAAGCATCCGTTCTGAAAATGACTAGGAAGGAAAATGGGGAAGCGCGGAGGGCTACTTCTGCACTCCTCTCTAGAAAAGCAGAACCCCCGGCCGACGCGTCGTCAGGTCCGAGGGTTTCCTAGTGCTCACCACAGCGCATAACCGCTAGTCACGGACAGAGGCGGCAGGGATACGCAATTAAAAGGATAATGTAGGACCGATGGCTGAAAGTCAATCCGCATTCGACTATGCCCACCCTCAAGAGGCCGCGATCCGGAAATCGCTCACTGAGCCTCGGCTGGGGAAATATCTGAACCGAAGCGGACACCAGTTCCACTTTACGATGCAGTGGTACCTCTGGAATGCCCGCTTAGCAAAGGCTTTTCAGTACCCGCTCCAGGTTCTCGAGGTCACCCTCAGAAACGCGGTGGTCGAGCACCTACACCTGGGAGGCGCTCCTGAGGAGTGGGCATTCGATCAACCAACCATTGACCGGCTTGAAAAGTCCGACCCCGGAATCAGGGAACTTCTTAACAAAAGCAAGCGGCAGCTCCTCTCCAAAACGCTGCCTCGGCGGGAGGTCACGCAGCTTAGGGCAATCCCAGACGCGCAGGACATCGCATCCTACGGACGCATAACTACCAACGACGTGATCGCGAACATGTCCTTTGAATTCTGGGCTCGCCTGCTGGGTCCTCAGTTTGAATCAGAGTGGCATAGTACCGTTCATACCGTTTTTTCAAATGATTCCAAGGTCACTCGCCGCTCAATCTGGAGCGGCGTCATGCGGATCAAGGACTTTCGGAATCGGGTCGCCCACCATGAACCGATCTTCCAGCTCGCCGACCTCCAGGACATCCATGCCGAGATACTGAAACTCACGGGGCTCCGGTGCACGACAACGAAAACCTGGCTTCAGCACTTCTCCACCTTCCAAAGTGTGTTCAAGCAGATGCCAGGAACCTGGAAGGCGCCGGGCGACCACCCCATCGACCGCATGCTGCATCCAGTGTTGGAAGCGACAGATCCATCAGTCGCGATCAAGGAGATTCTTGGGCCGCTTTCAAACTCAGACACTTGGGGCATCGTGAGGCAGAACGGCGAGATTGCCCTCTTCGGGCACGCCGACATCACGCGATGGGTGGCGAGTTGGGCAGATCAAGGAATCGTCGACCTGGACGCACCATTGTCGGAGATGCTCGAGCGTTCGGCGCCACGTCACCGCACAATCGCCGTCACTTCAGGCATGACGGTTTCGGAAGCCGGTGCCAAGTTCTTCGAGAGAAATGTCCCGTCGAAAAGCAAGCCCACGGCAATGCTCGTGACATCCGACGGAACAGCGACCGGAGACCCCATCGGCATCTTGTTAAAGGAAGACCTTCGCGCACGACGTTAAGCGTGTGAGTGCAGTTTTCCAGGAGAAGAGCGCTGTCTTCATTTGCACCCAATGTGGGGCAAGTTGGGCGTTTGATCCTTGCTTAATCTACTCCGATCCTCCCTAGCAGATTGGGGGGAGAGCATGCGACGTAGAAAGAACCCGAACTTCCCTGAGGGCCGAGACCTCACCCCGGAGTTAGTCGGCGACGAGGGGCTCCGGCGCTGCCCGAACTATGTTGTCCACTTCCGGCGCCTACCGCATCACGACGTGGGTATTCCGCCCTTCTGGGAGCTGCACGTCCAGAACTCCCGGACCTTCTACACGGTCAACGTCGGCATTCCAGCCGACGAACTGGACCTTGTCATCCAGCGACTGCCCGAGCCCTCCTCGGAAAACGAAGGGGTCGTGTTCGTACGGGCGCGAGACGAACTGATCCTTCCAGAGGACATCAGGCGGCTCTGCGGCGAAACACTTCTCCCGTTCCTGATCTACAAGGTCGTATCCGCTCCGCCAGGGTCACCCTTCAAGAATGGTCAGCGCTATAACGACGCCGACTTAACACGTCCGATCAGGCCAACCGAAGCAGACAAGGTGGCTAACGAGAAGCGAAAACAGGCTCTCCTAGACAGGTTTGCCCACGAGACAGAGCAAGGTTACTCGCCCTCCCCTCGCTTCTGACACGGCTATCCGGAAACAGCCCTCCCCTGCGGCTGCTTCACGCGGTGGCTGCCCGTTGGTCCCAGGCGTAGCGGCGCTCATCACGGAGACGTCGACCGGTCCTTCTGGCAGCAATGCTTGACATCAGGCGGTGAATCCTTGACTGCCGACTGTAGCCGGATCGCACTAACCAGCAGAACGGCAAGGATTCGAAAACTGCCTGAGCCGAAGCCAAAGAAGGAACGAGACTTTGTCTGTGGAACACCCCGACGACATTGACCCGGAGATCGAAGAACGTCCGGTTGACAGCAGTGACGATGGCGAAATCGTCGAGCAGTGGAAAGACGGAGGGCATTATGCCTACGTCGTGATTCCGGCAAAGACGAAGAAGCGACACACCGTTGATGGTGATTTGGATGTAGCCTACGAGACACTCGGACTGCTGAATTCCGGCAAGGAAGAGTGAGCTGCGGCATATGCCTCCGCGTTGCGGATGATATCCGGATTCAACTGCCCTTTCGAACGCAAGTCCACGAACACCGGATCGTCGAGCTTCAGGAGGGCGCCCTCGCCCCATTCCGCCTCGATGGCCAGCCACTTCTTTGTGACTTCCTGCCATCGCGCATACTTCGCCCTGACATCTTCCGACGCCGAGGTGGCCAAGTCCGAGAAGTTACCTTTTAGGACGTTGGCCATCATCCTGACGCTGCCGGATCGTTCGAGCCCGTCGAGGACGAAAAGCTTCTCATCCTCGGTCAACCTGCAGAAATACCGCTTCTCGTTTTCCATCGCCGTCACCTTTATGCTCCTGTTGAAGGAAGGGTCAGGCGCCGGCTTGCTGGCGTCAATCGGTGCCACGATTCTTTCTGGCTTAGTCCCAGGCCAAGACGTGACGACGTTTAGCGGTGAGGAAGAAGCCTGAGCGGTGGAACCTCGCCACAGGTGCCGAAGATGCCGCCGCAGCCCGCAAAAATCTTAGGCAGGCATCATCAATGCTTCCTGCACCCAAACTTGCCCTCTGGCATTACTTTGAGCCGCCTGGGGAGGCCCAGGAGGAGCCGGAAAACTTTTACAAGGGCTAGAGAGGCGCCGACGCTGGTTTTGAAAGCCGAAAACGACCACGTGAACCCTCGATAGGCACTTCAGGATACAACTTTGGGTGTGCCAGGTACCTAACTTTGGGTGTGGAATATTTTCCTAAAAAATAAGCCTGCAATTTCAATTAGATCCGAAGGGGCTTGGATACAACTTTGCGTCTCGCACCAAGCGCTAGTAAAACGCAGCATTTTGGCCCGATCGTACGATCGGGCCGAAATGGCAAAGGGAACAAAAAGGGTACATCGTATAAGGAAGTCTTTATGTGACATCCCCGAAACACCAAAGGCCAATCCTTCCGGATCGGCCTTTGGTGCCGCGAATAAGCCGAAGCCCACGCGGGGCGACGAGATCAGAATCCCATCTCCTATGACAAGGTTACTATATGGAGATTCTGATCTAAGAGTCGAGAAGGCATCGGCAGCTAGTGTGACTTTAACGGCTCCCGGAAAGGGCTTTTTCGTTATGAAAATTGAACCCAGAATTAGCGCTAGTAAATTGGTTGAGTATTGTTTCGCTCGCTCCACTCGGCGAACTGCGATCATTGAAGACATCATCAGACCTAAGAACTTCCTCCTCGACACCCGCTACAACGAGATTGAACGTGCAATGATGCATTTCATTGAAACTCACGGGCAGGATGACAGCCGACTGTTCCAGCTCGACAGGGCCTTGTTGTCGCGCCAACCTGCCACCTCGCACGATGAACAAAGGCTTCTCACAGCTCACGATGCTATCGAACTTTGCCGTACTATGAGCTTGGCCAAGCTACCTACTGCTGCCAAATTAACCGGCGTTTCCGATAGCCAGCCAAAATTCCTTCTTGCCGGTGTCTCTATTAGCGTTCGACCGACAAACTCGGTCAAGATACCACAGGCAGGAAGGAGGGAATTTGGCTTCGGCTTGATCAAACCTTATCTCTCCAAAACACTACCATTGTCGACAGAAACTTCGGCGCTGCATGGAGCGCTTCTCCATTGGTACGCGGAGAAATGTTTCGGGGATGCCGGAGAACCACGCGCCGAACTTTGTTTTGTGGTTGATGTGTTTGCCCAAAAGACTTTCGCTGCACCCGGTAGCTTCAACCAACGCAGGAAGCTGCTGGCAGCTTCCTGCCAAGAGATCGCGGACAGGTGGCAGTCAATTCGGGCGAGACTAATTACTGACGAAGAAGCTAGCCGGAAACGCCATTAATAGCCTTGGTGCTGCAGTAGTTCTTGGTGCTGCTCGCCTTCGCCCCTTGATGTGGCAAAGGGTGAGCAGCGCCAGGAACAGCATGAAACTTTTAGGCAGCTTTGAACGAGGACTGTATGCGCTACGCCGTAGCGATTGAAAAAGCAGGCGATAATTTCTCAGCTTATGTGCCGGATTTGCCCGGCTGCATCGCGACGGGTACGAGCGTATCTGAGGTGAAAAACGAGATTCACACCGCAATACCCTTCCACATCGAGGGTTTGCAAGCCGACGGGCTGGACGTGCCGAAGGCGTCAGCTTTGCGGAATATGTAGAGGCATAGTCGATATCCAGGCACTGCTCAACACGGCGCTTAAAGACCTTCTTGCGAGCGAGGAGCAACTGGCCGGAGCAAGTAGATTAAAAAGGCACCAGGAAGGGGTGAACGATCGGCGCGCGTTTCAATCCGCGTCGGCCACCGTCTGCCGGCCGCCGGCCCAGGCGCGCCATTGGCGCTCGTCGCCGTGGAAGACGTTGAGGTCGATGCGGCCGGTGACGCCATGCGATAGGCCGGAGCCGGAATATTGCCAGAACAGCCATTTGCGGCCGGGATAGACCTTTGAGGGGTGCTGCGCCACGGCGCGCAGCCAGAATGAATAGTCGAGGAATTCGCCCCGAAGATTGTCGCGGTAGAAATCGGGCGCGGTGTAGATGATGGGCCGCTGGCCGTAGTGGCGTTCAAGCTTGTCCATGAACACCTGCATCTTCTCCAGCACCTTCTCGCGCGACGGGCGCCGCTTGCAGCTGGATTCGCCGTTCCATTCGACATCGATCACCGGCGGCAGGGCGCCCTCGACCCTGGGCACGTTGCGGATGAACCAGTCGGCCTGCTCGCCGGCGGTGCGGCACCAGTAGAAGAAGTGATAGGCGCCGCGCTTCAGCCCTGCGGCGTCGGCGTTGCGCCAATTCCTGGTGAACATCGGATCGAGATGGTCGCCGCCGTCGGTCGCCTTGATGTAGGCGAAGTTGGCGCCTTGGGCGCGCAGCTTCTCCCAGTTGACGTTGCCTTGCCAGCGCGACACGTCGACGCCATGCACGGCAAGGTGGCGGGGCGAGGAGCGGCCGAAATTGATCGGCTTGGCATCGCGAAAGCCGTAGCGTGTGACAGGCCCGGCCAGCATCGGCGGTGCTGCCCGCGACAAGAGCTTCGGCGGCGATACCAGCGCCGCCGGCTCGACGACCGGCGGCTCGACGCTGTCCGGCAGGTCGGGCGCCGGAAACGCCACCGTCTCTTCCTCCGCCAGGCCATAGGGCCGGACATTCTCGTCCGCCGGTGTGGCGTCCGCCACCCTCCGTTCGGCTGCCATTCTCCGTTCGGCCTTGGTCACTGGGGCGGATGCGATCGGCGCGCTTGGTCGCACCACCGAACTGGTGATCTCGTTCGACGGCTTCTGGATGTCCAGCGCGTCCATGCCGGATGTCGATGAGCAGCCGGCAAGGCACAGCGTTGCGATCACGAAACTGACGGCGCCTGGTAACCGCATCTGGACCTGTACTCAAACACAACAGACCGAAGGCAACGGCCGACGGACAAACCAGGTCTAGTTATGAACGAGAAATTACCAATAAAGATTGAATCAAGTTTTTAAGCATGTTCGGCACGGTTGCGGGTGTGGGCCGTGCGCGACGACAAGCGCAATCTACGCCTGCCCATCCTATCGCCTGAAGACGCCGATCATCGGCCCCAGGTTCCAGTAGTCGTCATTGCGGCCGATGGCCGGCGCGAGCAGGCTCGATATCGACCCGTCGAGGAACAGCGCATTGTCGCAGCCGAGCCCGTCGCGAAACAGGCGTGCGAATGTATGGAATGTCACCGTGCCATTCGAAATGGCGAAGACGACGACGCCGTCCTTTCGCACCCCGACACCGTCGCGCGTCTTGCGCGAGGTGCTGTCGGCCCGGAATTTCTGGTGCAACTTGCCGTTGATCACCAGCATCGGCCCGGACTGCGTGGCATAATCGGTGGGCGAACGCTTCTTTAGGAAATCCCTTGTCGCGCGGACCGCGGCCTTGCCGTCGCTGATGTAGAAGATGCCATTGGGCTGGAGCGAAAAATTGCCTCTTCCCGACCCGACCTTCGCCGAGGCCAGTTCCTGCCCGCGCTCGACATACAGGCCGACCGGCGCGAGGTTTGGATGGTACATTCCGGCATTGATGGCGAACAGCATCGTGCGCCCGGCCCGCCGCTGGGCATCGTCGAGATTGTGCAGCGATTGATAGGGCTTGCCGGCCGGATCCTTCCAGAACAATTCGATCCGATATTGCCTGGGATCGACCTCGCAGACCAGGTAGCTGGTGGCCTCGAAGACGAGGTCGCGGCACGGCGGCAACGAGGCGAACCATTGGCCGACCCCCATGCCGATCGCCGCCGCCGACGGCAGCGCGATCTTGATCAGCGCGAGCAGCAATGGCGCGGATTGGAGGACAGTCAAAAGATCCATGCGCGCACCGGATTGCCAGTTCCAACGAGCCGCCGCCAGCATTCGCCGGCACGACGCAAGAACGGTCCCAAGCAGGAATGGATCAAACGGCCAAGGTCGAAGTGCGGCTGCCGACGCAAGAAATCGGCGACATCATTGAACAGAGCTGACGAGCCGCTCGTCGCCGCCAAGGATGGAAACCCAGCGACCGCTGTTGTCGCTCGCCTGTCTCTTCAGATAGCGATAGCCTGTCTGGTTCCAGAGGCGAACCTTGTCGCTGAGATTGTCGAGGACGAAATCGCCCTTGTCGGTGCGCACCGTAAGCACGGCGTGGCCTTCGCCGTCCGGCTTGCGCACCACCGTCATCAGCAGATTGGCGATCGCAATGCCGGCGGCCTGGAGCTCGCGCTGCTTTTCAAGCGCGTAGTCTTCGCAGTCGCCAAACCCGTTATCGGGGTAGGCCCACCACTCATCCTTGCCGTAATTGTCCATGTCGCTCATCGGCTTGACGCGAGTGTTGACCGAGAGATTTACGGCGGAAATTTCCCGCAACAGCTGGCCGGTCATGCTCTCCGGAGCGTTGGCGGGCGAGCGGATGGAGCATTCGGCAGAATGGACCTTGCAAAAATCATAGTGCCCGATCGGCTGGGAGGTTTGCCCGCCGATGGTCATGGAAAGCGGTCCCGCATTCGCCAAACCCGCGGCCGAACAAAAAGCCGTCAGCGCAAACGCAAACCCCAAACCCCTCGCCTTGCGGCGCCAACCCACCGAGGATGCCATACGGCCCCACCCATCTATTTTTGTTAACAGAACGTTAAAGATGGATTTTGCCTGGAGTCAATGAAGGCGGCCGATCACATCTTTGGCGATCGACTCATGCCCGACCGGGGTTGCGCCGAAGCAACACCGGCTCGCACGTTCCTGGAGTTGCCTTTTACTCCCTTGTCTGACGCCGGCGGAAAACCGCTGCGCGCTTTTCCGGGATTGCTTCAGGCAAGCCATCCCATCGCCAGGCCCAGCAGCAAAGCGATGCCGAGCACGCCGCGATAAATGACGAAAGGCCAGGCCGAGAAGCGTTCCAGCACACGCATCAGGCTCCATATAGCAAAGAAGGCGGATAGCGAGGCAACCACTAGGCCGACCGCGAGGATCGACCAGCCATGGGCATCGAGATGGGCCTTGTGCAGTTCCCAAAGCTCCTTGAGACCGGCGAGTGCGATGGCCGGCAGCCCAAGCAGGAATGAAAAGCGCGCCGCTTCTTCCCGCTTGAAGCCGAGCCCCAGTGCCGCCGTCAAGGTCGAACCGGACCGCGAGACGCCCGGGATCAATGCGCCGATTTGGGCGATGCCAACGAGCAGCGCATCGGCCATGGAAGCCTGGCCCATGGTGCGCGCATGGCGGGCACGGAGTTCGGCCAGCGCCAGCAGGAGTGCCATCACGATGCAGGCCCAGCCGATCACCCCGAGGCCGCGCAGCGGCGAATTGCAGGCGTTGAGAAGGCCAGACAGAGCCACGCCGGCGATGACGATCGGGATCGTCGCCAGCACGATCCAGAGCGCCAGCCGGAAATGTCGGTCGGCCAAATCGCGCCGTTTCAAGGCACTGACCGAACCGGACAGGATGTCCCTGACATCGTTCCAGAAGTAGCTGATCACCGCGGCGAGGGCCGCAAGCTGCATGGCGGCGGAGAAAGCGGAGCCGGGATCCTGCCAGCCCAGCATCGCCGGGACGACGCGCATGTGGGCGGTCGAGGAAATCGGCAGCAGTTCGGTGATGCCTTGCACCAAGCCGAGAAATGCGACCTTGGCGTAGCCCAGGCCGACAAAGCCCATGTCCATGCCTTGCATGCAGCTGTCGGCCATGTCGAATTCCATGTCAGAGAGATCGGAGTTGCGCGGGGAACGACTGGGGCGATCGGCCCCTGGGCAAGCCATACCGCCATGGGACGGAAAATCAATTTACGGATCTGTGAACTGGCACCCGGGAATGGGCGTCAGCGAGTGCGGAAGGCGCGTTCGAATATCAACACCGCGCCGCCTCGGCGCGTTGGCAGCGCCAGGCAGTGGCCAGACCGGCCCGTTGGGTCGGCCTGTAAAAACTGGAGGAAATCACGATGCGATCAGGGGCACAACCAGAGCTTCTGGCACGCCCTGGCGATCACGTGCGCCGGCGGCACAACCGGCTCCTCGACGGAAGGCCGACGCGCCCGTTCGAGCAGCATGCGCACCTGTTCCGGGCGCACACGATCGCGCTCCATCACAAGCAGGACCATCGGATCGCTCAAAAGCTCGTCCAGGGTACTGATGCTGTCGTTCATCCGTCGTCTCCTCGAATGCCGGCCCGCACCGGTTAAATAGGGAGACAATGATGGCTCGCCAATGACGCTTTGCCGGCTTTCGCGTGACTGTTTCGGTTATTTCGTGACTGTTTCGTCATAGTCGCGTAACTTCACCCTTCTGTTGGCCCACTTCATCCGGCACAGCTCATCGGTTACGGCGCTCAAGCGCAGATCCACCTTCTTTCATAAGTCGAGAAGGGAGGCCGGAGGCCTCAGGCAGGCGGCGCGCGTTCGTGCTGCGGCAAGCCGTCATCGAGCGCCACCCAGGGCTGCTTGGAGGCGGTCCAGATGTGCATCTGCGGCTTGAAGACGGACGGATCGTCGAGTGACCCGGTGGTGATGCCTATGATTCCGGCGGCATCGCGCCGCGAAAACATCGTCGTACCGCAGCTTGGGCAAAAGCCGCGCTTAATATCCGGCGAGCTGTTCACGATCGCGAACGGCCCTTCGACCGTCACATCGTCGATGCGAAACAGCACACGCGCATTGAAGGCGGCGCCGATCGCCTTTTGACAAAGCCGACAATGGCAGATGCGTTCGTTGACGGGCTCGACGTCGGCGCGATAACGCACCGCCCCGCACAGGCATCCGCCCTGATAGTTAGCCATTGCCGTATCCATTCCCGAGAAGATTTGATGCGAGACTATCGAGGCCGGATATCGGGTCAATTCAAAAGCATTGATGCGATCCCATCGACTGCAGCGATAAAACTGCCGGCCGCCTCGAGGGAGACCGCCGGCAGCCAATGCCGGCAAGCTATTCGGTTTCGCCGACCACCTCGTCCCAGCTCTTCACCTTGGTCTCGCCGTTGAGGAACGGCAGCGCGGCGGCCGTCAGCTCTGGAGCGAAGAAGACGTCGTAGTGGGTGCGATTGGGCAGGATCGCCAGGCGGTTCCGCGACAGGTTTTCACGCATCCAGCCCGCGTCCTTCAAACCGCCGCCGAGCATCTGGTAGAACTTGATCTCGTGCTCGGGCTTGTACATGTCGCTGTCCCCGTAGGCCAGCATGACCGGCATCTTCAGCTTGGGAACATCGGCCGAGTAGTCGTAGTTCTGGCGCATGAAGTTGCCGAGCGTGTCGAGCAGCTTCGGGAACTCCTCGGGATGCGGCGCCACGGCGACGTAGGATTTGTACATCGGCGTGTCCTTCATGAAATCGGCCGCTGCCGCGCTCACTTGCGCCTGCTGCGGGCGCATCTCGTCATAGAAACCGTCGGCGGCATAGCCGGTCGAGACCAGCACAAGCCGGCGCACCGTTTCGGGGTGCTGGACGGCCATCCGGAATGCGACACCGCCGCCCAGAGAATAACCCATGACGTCGACCTCGCCGTAACCAAGCCGTTTGACGATATCAGCCATGTCGTCGCCCATCGCCTCCAGCGTGAACGGCCGGTCGCCAAGCGCGGTGCGGCCATGGCCTTGCAGGTCGACGGTGATGACAGTGCGATGTTCGGCAAGCTTCGGCAGAATGGGGGCGAACATGTCCGCTGTGCCGAGACCGCCATGCAGCAGAAGCAGCGGCTCGCCTTTGCCGTGGACGGCATAATAGTAATTCAGGCCGTTGATCGGCAGCAGGCCGGATTTTTCAGGCTTCGGCGGTGTCTTCGCTTCGGTCGTCATGGCAGATTTTACCTCGTTTGCGTTGGCGATGCCCGGACAGGCGAGAAGCGCCGCGGCCGAAGCAAGAATGGCGAAAAGCAAGGCTTTGGACATATCGATCTCCTCCAGTCTGTCCGTGTGTCGGTGCGTTCTTGAGCTGGCTGGTGCATCGGCCCCAACCCGCGCGAAAACCGATCGAAAATATTGGTCTGACCGGCTTCCGTCCCAAGGACGAACCAGCGAAATGCAAACCGACATCATCAAGGAGAAATTCCGGGGCTTTCCCGTGGATGAGGACCAACGGCGAAATCGAGGACGCGTCAGTGGCGCTTGGCTTGCACCAGATAGGCATCGATCTCGGTCTCGCCGAGCCACTTGGCCGCTTCCAGCCGATGCAGGCCTTCTACCAGGATATGACGCTTGCCGTCGTGACGGACCTGGATCGGCATCTTCATGCCATTTTCCAGAATGTCCTCGGCGAGATGACGGACCGTCTCGGGATGCAGCGTCTTCTTACGCGCCGTCGGCACGTAGATGTCGTCGACCTTGACCTTCTGCACTCTGAGCATGTCGACCCCCCGGGCGGAACGCCGCCTTATCCTGAGATAGTCGCTTTGTTGACGAGGGCCAAGGGCGTGGCGACGAATAGGGCGGAGGCAACCGGGTTTGTCTGCCGCCGCGCAGTCGATATTGCGTATCAGCCTTTGTAGATACGGTCCTCGAGCGGCGTCTCGGCAATCAGCGCCTGCAGCCCTGACAGCAACGCCTTCTCGGCGCGGTTCATCGCCTTGTCCGGATTGACCAGCAGGAAGATATCGATGGCCGGCGGCGCATCATAGGGCGGCAGCCGCCACAGCGCGCCGTCGGCCACATCGCGCCGCGCCACATGCAGCGGCAGCGGGCCGATGCCGAGCCCGGCGACGATCATGCGCCGCACCTCCTCCAGGCTCGACGAAACGCCCACGACATCGGCGTTCAGCCGTGCTTCGCTACGCAATAGTGCGACCGGCCGCAGCGCATCCGAAATATGGTCGGTCTGGAACGATACTGACGGCTCGTCGCGGAGATCGGCGAGCGTCAGTCCGGTTTGCCCATAGAGCCTGTGCCGCGGCCCGCAAAAGAAGCCGAAGAACTCGCGATAGACCATGTCGTATTGCAGCGCCGGATCGCGCTGGCTGACCAGGCAGACGCCAAACGAAGCACGGCGCTCCCTCACCTGCTTGGCCACTTCGGTGCTTGCCGCGACCGAAATGGTGATGCTGGCGCGCGGATAGTTGCGGTGGAATTCCGACAGCGCCCGATCGAACAGCGGCGAGACCACATGGCTGGCGGTCGCGATCATGACGTGGCCGGTGACATCGTCGCTGATGCCGCGCATCAAGAGCGGCAGCTGCGATATGGTGCCGAACACCTCGATGCTCTGCTCGTAGAGAAGCCGTCCAACCTCGGTGAGCTCGAAGCGCGTCGCATCGCGTTCGACCAGCCGCCGGCCGACCCGGTCTTCCAGCCGCCGCAGCGCATTGCTGACGCTTGGCTGCTTGAGGTTCAGCCTCTCGGCGGCACGCGTGATGCTCTTCACCTCCGCGATGACGACGAATGTCCGCAAAAGGTTCCAGTCCAGATCCCAGACCAGCCGTTCGGGGCGCGGCAATGCCATTCCTGATATCTATGCTCCCTATTTCCATTATCTATTTGCGCAATGCTACCGCAAAGGCAATCATTGCCGTCAGGAGTGCGCCCCAACGCCTCCCAAGAACAAGCCTTCGCGCTCCATCCAGAGGACAGGTTTCAAATGAACAAGGTATTTTCCGGCATTGCCGTCGCGGCGCTGCTGTTTGCGTCTTCCTTCGCTAACGTCTCGGCCAGGGCCGATGACCTCGAGAAGGTCAAGGCGGCGGGCGAATTGAAGATTTCCATGAGCGGGCAGTATCCCCCCTTCAACTTCGTCAACGACCAGAACGAGGTCGTCGGCTTCGACGCCGATATCGGCAAGGCCATCGCCGAGCGTATCGGCGTCAAGGGCACCATCATCACGACCGCCTGGGACGGCATCATCGCCGGCCTGCTCGCCAACAAATACGACACCGTGGTCGGCTCGATGACGATCACGCCGGAGCGTGAGAAGGTGGTCGATTTCGTCGGCCCCTACTATCACGCCGGCCGTGCGGTTTTCGTCAACCAGGATTCCAAGGTGCAGAGCCTCGACGAACTCAAGGGCAAGACCCTTGGCGTGACGCTCGGCGAAACGCATGAGAAATGGGCGCGCCAACAGGGCGGCTGGGACATCCGCACCTATAAGGGGCTGCCGGAATTGCTGCTGGAATTGAAGGCGGGCCGCGTCGACGCCATCGTCGTCGACAACATTCCGGTCATGGTCGCCGTCAAGGAGACCGGCGAGAAGGTACGCAAGCTCGACACGCCGGGTATCGAAGGCGGCAGCGTCGCCATCGGCATCGCCATCCGCAAGGACAATCCCGAGCTCAAGGCCGCCATGCAGAAGGCGCTGGACGGCATGATGGCCGATGGTACCTACGAGAAGATATCGATGCACTGGGTCGGCAGCGACATCCGCTAACTTCGCCAGGCTTCGGCGGTCCAGGCCGCCTGAAGCCGAAAGCCACTGCGCCGGGCCATTCCATGGATTTCTCCTTGATGCAGCGCGTCTTCCCGTTCTTCGTGGAAGCCGCCTTGGTGACGCTGGAACTGACAGCGCTGGCCCTGGTTCTGGGGCTGGCCGTGGCAGCACTTGCCGCGACCGCAAGAATGTCGAGATCGGCGATCCTGCGGGCCGTCGGCACGCTCTATGTGAGCCTGTTTCGCGGCACACCGTGCCTGATCCAGCTCTTCGTGCTCTATTTCGGCGGCCCGCAGATCGGCATCAATCTGGATCCGTTCGCGGCCGGCGTGATCGGCCTCGGCCTCAATATCGGCGCGTACATGGCGGAATCAATCCGGGGCGCGGTGGTTGCGGTCGACCGGGGCCAGACGGAGGCGGCCCGCACAATCGGATTCGGCCGGTTCCAGACCTTGCGCAAGGTCGTGCTGCCGCAAGCCGCCCGGCTGATGATCCGCCCGCTTGGCGTCAACACGGTCGCGCTGTTGAAAGGCTCGGCCCTGGTGTCCACCATCTCGGTCGTGGAATTGACCTACACCGCGCAGCGCTTCATCGGCTCCACCTACAAGCCGTTCGAAATCTTCGGCGTCGCGGCCCTGCTCTACATGATCATGGTCTATGCCGTCGCCCGCATAGTCGACATGCTCGACAAACGCTTCGCGATCGTCTGAGGCAGAACACGATGCAAGGCCTGGATTTCACAGTCATCGCGCCCTACTGGGATCTTCTGCTGACCGGCGCCTGGTGGACATCAGTGCTGACGGTCTCGGCGGGAGCGCTCAGCTTCGTCGGCGGCATCTTCTTTGCCGTGATCGTACTTTACGCGCCGGCAATCCTGGCCTACCCCGTACGCGCCTTCATGTGGGTATTCATGGGCACGCCGCTGCTATTGCAGCTCTTCCTGATCTATTTTGGCCTGGTGCAGGTCGGCATCGACATCCCTGCGCTTGCGGCCGGCATTGTCGGCCTTGGACTGCATTTTGCCGTCTACAATGCCGATGTCATCCGCGCAGGCATCGTGGCCGTCGATGTCGGCCAGACGGAAGGCGCGCGCAGCATCGGCTTCGGCAAGTGGCAGACGCTGCGCCACGTCGTGATACCGCAAGCCATCCGCAACACGGCGCCACCGATCGGCAGCAATTTGATCGCGCTGTTGAAGGAATCCTCCATCGTCTCGGTCATCGGCATTGCCGAACTGGTTCACTCGGCGCAACTGGCGATCAGCGAAACGTTTCGCCCTTTCGAATTCTACATCACTGCCGCCGCGCTCTACTACATTCTCAACCTCGTGCTCGAAGCGGCCCTGCATCGGTTCGAAAGACATGTGGAGGTTTCCCGATGAGCACGCAGCGGCCAATGGTCGAGGTCCGCGGCGCACGCAAATCGTTTGGCGCCGTCGAGGTCCTCAGAGGTATCGACCTGTCGGTCGAACGTGGGCAGATCGTCGCCATCATCGGCCCGAGCGGCTCCGGCAAGAGCACGCTGCTGCGTTCCATCAACCATCTCGAGGGTTTGAACAGCGGTGAGGTCTGGCTGGACGGCCTGCAAGTGAACCAGAAGCTGCATGGCCAGGCGTTCGAAAGGCACATCAACAAGGTGCGCCAGCAGATGGGCATGGTGTTCCAGCACTTTAACCTGTTCCCGCATTTGACCGTGATCGAGAACATCACGATGGGGCCGGTGATCCTGAAAAGCATGCCGAAAGCCGAAGCTCGTGCGCTGGCGCTTGAACTGTTGTCCAAGGTCGGGCTCTCCGACAAGATCGACGCCTATCCCTCGCGTCTTTCGGGCGGGCAGAAGCAGCGTGTGGCGATTGCCCGCGCGCTGGCCATGCAGCCCAAGGTGATGCTGTTCGACGAGGCCACCTCGGCGCTCGATCCGGAGCTGGTCGACGAGGTCAACGCGGTGATGAAGCAGCTTGCCGCCGAGCACATGACCATGCTCATCGTAACGCACGAAATGCGCTTTGCCGGCGAAGTGGCCGACAGGGTGCTGTTCATGGATGGCGGCGTGGTAGTGGAAGAAGGCCCGCCGGGCGACATCTTCCGCGCCCCGCAAAAGGAACGCACCCGCACCTTCCTCAAGAAATACCTTTCAGCCTGAGCATGACAATGACCAGATTGACCACTGAATTCCCCGATTTCGGATTGACGCCAGAGCAACGCCGGCACGCGGTGCGCGGACACTACTACGAATGGCCAGGTATGGATGGCGAGCGCGGTGAAATCTGGTGCTACAGCGACCGGTTTTCCTATCGCGCCGGCGAGACAGTGACGCTGCATGTCAGTTCGACGGCTCCGTCCTTCATCATGACGATCGTCCGCGACGGTGGCACCGAGACAAAGGTATTCGAGAAGTCCGGCATTCCGGCGCGTTGGCAGGAAAGTCCAGACCAGTGCTCGGCCGAAGGCTGCGGCTGGGAAGCCTCGTTCGAATTCAGCGTCGGCAGCGACTGGCCGTCCGGCGCTTACCGGGTGACGCTGACTGCTGAAGGCCGCGACGGCAAGCCGATCCAATCCCATCATCTTTTCATCGTCGCGCCCCTGCCCGGCAAGAAGCCAGGCCGTGTACTGCAGGTGGCGGCGACAGGCACCTGGCTCGCCTACAACACCTGGGGCGGCTCCAATCACTACCAGGGCATCACCGGGCCGGACCGTAACGAATATTCTCCGATCGTCTCGACGCAGCGCCCCTGGTGCCGCGGCTTCGTCGTGCTGCCCAAGGAGGCGCCGCGTGTGCCGTTGAAAGTCGCGGTGCCGCCGAAGACAGTGCCGCGCTATCCACACATGGAATGGGCGCTCGCCACCGGCCATTCGAAGAAATACGCCTCGTCGGGCTGGGCGAGCTATGACAGCCACTTCTTCCGCTTCGCCGAACGGGCGGGCTACGCCGTCGATCTCGCCAGCCAGCACGATCTGCATTTCTCGCCCGACATTCTCGATGGCTACGACTGCGCCGTCTTTGTCGGCCATGACGAGTACTGGACCTGGGAAATGCGCGATGCGGTCGACAGCTACGTCGAACGTGGCGGCCATGCGGCGCGCTTCGCCGGCAACTTCATGTGGCAGACGCGGCTGGAGGATGAAGGCCGGCGGCAGGTCTGCTACAAATACCGCGCCCGAGCCGAGGACCCCGCCTATCGCGGCGGCGACGTCACCCGCGCCACCAATTCCTGGGAGGCGCCCGAGATCGGCCGGCCGGGTTCGGCGACCTTCGGGCTCAACGCCACACGCGGCCTCTATGCCGGATGGGGCGGCTGCGCGCCACGCGGCGTGCGCGGCTTTCCCGTGTATCGGCCCGAGCACTGGGCCTTTGCCGGAACCGGCATCTACTATGGCGACCTGCTTGGCGCCGACAGCCATGTCTATGGCTATGAGGTCGACGGGCTGGATTTCGAAATCCGCGGCGGCCTTCCCTACCCGACCGCGACCAGCGGCGCACCGGACGGCTTGCAGGTTCTCGCCGTCGGCATGGCCAGCCAGGTCGAGGAAAGCGCCGATATCCCGATCGAGGATCAGTTTCTCACCGACGAGGATGGTCGCTTCAGCGCCGAGACGCTGTTCGGCGATCGGAGCGACGCCAATCTGGAAAAAGTCAAACGCGGCAACGGCATGATCGTCAATTTCCCGCGCGGCAAGGGCGAGGTCTTCCACGCCGGAAGCTGCGAATGGGTCGCCGGCCTGCTGAGGCAGGACCCGATGGTCGAACGCGTTACCCAAAATGTCCTCGATCGTTATCTCGGAAAGTCCTGACATGTCGAAAGCCCAGACCGCCGCCCCGGACACCGAAGCCCGGCGCCAATCGCATCTGTTCTATCTCTCCAGCCTGCGCCGGCCGCTGATCGACCGTGCCGAGGGCATCTATATGTGGACGCAGGACGGCCGCCGCTTCATCGACGGATCAAGCGGCCCGATGGTCGCCAATATCGGTCATTCCAACCGCAATGTGCTCGACGCCATGAAGCGGCAGATGGACCGCGCCACCTTCGCCTACCGGCTGCATTTCGAGAACGAACCGGCAGAAGAGCTGGCGCGTGAGCTGGCCGGCAAGCTGCCCGAAGGCATGGATCGCATCTTCTTCGTCTCAGGCGGCTCGGAAGCGACCGAATCCTGCATCAAGCTGGCGCGGCAGTGGGCGGTGGCCACCGGCCAGGCCAGCCGCTGGAAGGTGATCACGCGCTTCCCCTCCTATCACGGCGGCACGCTGGGTTCACTGTCGATCACCGGCGACTACGCGCTGGCCGAGACCTTCACGCCAATGATGCGGGTGATGCCGACCGTGCCGGCACCGGCGGCCTGGCGCGACCGCGACAATCTCTCGATGGAACAGCGCGGTCTCCGCTATGCCGACATGCTGGAGGAGAAGATCCTGGCCGAGGGGCCGGAGAGCGTGGTCGCCTTCATCATGGAACCGATCGGCGGCGCGGCGACAGCGGCGCTTGTCGCGCCGGACAGTTATTATGGGCGCATCCGCGAAATCTGCGACCGCTACGGCATCCTGCTCATCCATGACGAAGTGATGAGCGGCGCCGGCCGCACGGGAAAATTCCTCGGCGGCGACCATTGGAACTGCAAGCCGGACATCGTCGCGCTATCAAAAGGCCTGGGATCGGGTTACGCGCCGCTCGGCGCGCTGGCGGCGCCGATGCGGCTGGTGCAGCCGCTGCTCGCCTCCGGCGGCTTCCAGCACGGCCATACCTATGCCGGCAATCCGCTCGCCTGCGCCGCAGGGCTGGCCGTGCTCGGCGAAATGGACCGCCTCGACCTGATCGCCAATGCCGCCGCCATGGGCGATGTGCTGATGGACGGATTGCGAGAGCTAGCCAAGCGCTTCCCGTTCATCGCCGACGTGCGCGGCAAGGGCCTGCTCACCGGCGCCGAGATGCTTGCCGATCCCGAAACGCTGCGGCCGATCGACCAGAGCAGGAAGGCGACGCAGCGCCTGCTCGACCTCGCCTATGAGCGCGGGCTGATCATCTATGGCCGCAAGGTCAAGGGCGGTGTCGACGGCGACAATTTCATGGTCGCACCACCGATGATCGTCACCAGCGAGCAGGTCGGCGAGATCATCTCCATCATCGGCGACTCGCTCGAAGTTCTGGCTGCCGAACTCGACCTTCCGGTCGAAGGCCGGGGATAAAACAATGGCGCCGAGAAAGGTCATCATCACCTGCGCCGTCACCGGCTCGGTGCATACACCGTCCATGTCGCCTTATCTGCCGGTAACGCCGGACCAGATCGCGGCGGATGCCATCGCCGCGGCCGAGGCCGGCGCCTCGATCCTGCACTTGCATGCCCGCGACCCAAAAAACGGACGGCCTACGGCCGATCCGGACGTGTTCATGCAGTTCCTGCCGCGCATCAAGCAGGCGACGTCGGCGGTGATCAACATCACAACCGGCGGCTCCTCCCTGATGACGCTGGACCAGCGGCTGGCGGCACCTTTGCGGGCCGAGCCCGAAATGTGTTCGCTCAACATGGGCTCGATGAATTTCGCGCTGTTCCCGATGCTCGACAAGCCAAGGGAATGGCAACACGAATGGGAACCGAAGTTGCTGGAAGCCACACGCGACACGATCTTCAAGAATACCTTCGCCGACATGGAGGGCGTTCTCGAGAGACTGGGCAAGGGTTGTGGCACGCGTTTCGAATTCGAGTGCTACGATGTCGGCCACCTCTATTCGCTGGCGCATTTCCGCGACCGTGGGCTGGTGTCGGGGCCGCTGTTCATCCAGTTCGTGCTGGGCATTCTTGGCGGCATCGGCGCCGACCCGGACAATCTCATCCACATGAAGCGCGTCGCCGACAAGCTGTTCGGCGACAGCTACCAGTTCTCGGTGCTGGCCGCAGGCCGCCACCAGATGCCGCTGATCTCGATCGCCGCGGCGATGGGCGGCAACGTCCGTGTCGGGCTCGAAGACAGTCTCTACGACGGCCGCCAGCTGGCGAAATCCAATGCCGATCAGGTGCGCCGTATCCGTGGCATTCTCGATGGACTGTCGCTGGAGGTTGCCACCCCGGCCGAAGCACGCGACATGCTGGCGCTGAAGGGTGGCGACAGGGTAGCGTTTTAATGCGACTGGCTGAGATGATAGTGCTCCGTCACACCTTGGCTCCCTGCTTGCCATGACAAGTCCGGAAAAAATCCTCCTCCGCCCCGGACGAATCGAAGACGTCGAAACCATCCATGGCGCAATTCTGAAGCTCGGCACCCATATCGGCGCGCCCGAAGAAATCGTCTCAACGCCAGACGATCTCAGGACCTGGGGCTTTGGCGAAAGACCTGCCTTCTCGACCCTGATCGCCGAAGTCGATGGCGAATTCGCCGGACTGTGCCTCTATTTCCCGATCTTCTCGACCTGGATGGGGCGGCCCGGCGTCTATGTGCAGGACCTCTATGTCGAGGACCGGTTTCGCGGTCGCAGGATCGGCGAGCGCCTGCTGCGGCGCGTCGCGACCGAGTGCCGCAAGCAAGGCGGCGCTTATCTCAGATTGTCCGTCGATACCGACAATGAGAGCGCAAAGGCCTTTTATGAAAGGCTGGGCATCGCCTGGTCGAGCTACGAGCAGACGCAGAAGATCATCGGCGACGCTTTCTTCGCCTTTGCCGACGCGCCGGAGGAAAAAGAATGAAAGCCTTCTACGCGCAGGAGCAGAAGCGCCACGACCCCAAGGCTTTCCTTTCCAGCGGCGCCCCGCAGCCCAATCCCGAAAAGCCGGAGCGCGTCGAGAGATTGTTAGCAGGCGCAAAATCGGCCGGCTGCACGATCGAGCGGCCGCGCAATCACGGACTTGGTCCGGTCGCGGCGGTGCACACGCCCGAATATCTCGATTTCCTGGAGCATATCTACACGCGTTGGCAACGCATCGAGGGTGCCTCGGCTGAAGTGATCCCCAACATTCACCCGATCGCGCGCAACGGCTCCTATCCGGCCTCCGCGGTCGGCCAGGCTGGGTACCACATGGCCGACACGGCCTGCCCGATCTCTGGCGAGACCTGGCAAAGCGCGCTGTGGAGCGCCTGGAGCGCGGTCGAGGCGGCGGAAGCGGTGATGGCGGGCGCGCCGGCCACCTATGCGCTTTGCCGCCCCCCCGGTCACCATGCGTTCGCCGACGTCGCCGGCGGCTTCTGCTTCATCAACAATTCGGCCGTCGCAGCACAGGTACTGCGCCGCCAAGCGGCACGGGTTGCGATCCTCGATGTCGATCTGCATCACGGCAACGGCACGCAAGGCATCTTCTATGCGCGGCCCGACGTGCTCACCGTGTCGCTGCATGCCGACCCGGTGCGCTTCTATCCGTTCTTCTGGGGACATGCCGACGAGCGCGGCGAAGGCCCCGGTCTCGGCTATAATTTCAACCTGCCCTTGCCACGCAAATCCGCCGACGCGGCGTTTCTGGAAGCGCTTCAGGTGGCGTTCCAGCGTATCCGCGCCTTCGCGCCCGACGCGCTGGTCGTGGCGCTCGGGCTCGACGCGTTCGAGGGTGATCCGTTCGGCGGGCTTTCGGTGACGACGCCAGGTTTCTCGCGCATCGGCGAAGCCATCGCCAAGCTCGGCCTGCCGACGGCAATCGTCCAGGAAGGCGGCTATCTCTGCGACGAACTCTGTGACAACCTCACCGCTTTCCTGACCGGGTTCGGCACCAAGGCACGCTGACAGGTCGAGCTGCGCCTGAGACCTCCATCGGTCAGAGCGAGAGCGGGAAATTTTCCACGCAATGTTTCGATCGGAAAATCCACCATCGTCTCCATCCCGCTGTTATTCCCAGACAATTCAACTTCCGAGTCGATCAAGGACAGGGATTGCCGACCCGCTGATGAATGGCGTCCACTGCCTTCTGCATCTCTTCGGTCCAGACAACCTCCACTGAAGACAGCGCCATTTCCAGCTGCGAAATGGTCGTGGCACCAATGATGTTCGACGTGACAAAGGGCCGGCTCGATACATAGGCGTTGGCGAACAGCGCCGGCTCCAGGCCGAAGGAGCGCGCCAGCTCGTTGTATTCAAGCTGCGCCTCGGCGGCATTGGGGGTCTCGTAACGCTGGCCGCGGTTGAAGAGCTGCGAGCGCGACCCCTGCGGGCGCGCGCCGTGATCGTATTTGCCCGAGAGATAGCCCTGCGCGAGCGGCGAATAGGCAAGCAGCGAGACCTCTTCGCGATCGCAGACTTCGGCGAGGTTCACCTCGAAGGTCCGGTTGACCAGATTATAGGCGTTCTGGATCGAGGCGACCCGTGGACCAATGGCTTTGTCAGCCTCTGCAATGAAGCGCATGACGCCCCAGGAACTCTCGTTGGACAGGCCGAAATGGCGGATCTTTCCGGCCTTCACCAGGTCATCGAAGACGGCAAGCGTCTCCGCGATCGGCGTTTCTCCGGTCGGCGCCCCGACGGAATCAGCGCGGCGCGCCACGGCCCCGACGCGCGTCGGATTGGCGCCCCAGGGTATGTCCCGCTCCGGCCAGTGGATCTGGTAGAGATCGACATAGTCCGTGCCGAGCCTGGCCAGGGACTTGTCGACGGCATCGAAGATATCGGCGCGCACCAGCTGCGACGGCCTGTCGCCGCGAAACCAGCTGTTTGCGGTGCGACCGACGACCTTGGAGGCGAGTATCACCTTGTCGCGGTTGCCCTTTGCCTTCATCCAGCTGCCGATGATCTTCTCGGTCCGCCCTTGCGTCTCCGCCTTGGGCGGGATCGGGTAGAGCTCGGCAGTGTCGATGAAATTCACCCCGCGCGAAAAGGCCAGGTCCATCTGGGCGTGGCCGTCGGCTTCGGTGTTCTGCTGGCCCCAGGTCATCGAACCGAGGCAGATCTGGGTAACAAGAAGATCGGTCCGACCGAGACGGCGTTTGTGCATGGAAGTGTGCTCCGGCGGGAAAAGCTTGCGCGGCTGCGCGGGGAAGGAATTTTCATCCTACAAGAAAGCAGAGGCGCTCTCCAAGCCTCGGCAAACCGACTTTTGCGTGAACCAGACTGCGCTAGCGGCGAGCCCCTGCCAGGGCGCGCCGCTTGGCCTCGTCGATCAGCATGTTGGCCACCTGCATGCGGATCATGGCGCGCTGGCGCAGGTGCGGCGCGACGCGATCGGGATGGTTGGAAAAGGCGAAACTGCGGCGCATGCGACCAAAGTCGGCGACAGCCTTAGGCGTGTCCAATCCCAATTCCACGGCAATCGATTCGGGATCGATCGGAGGCAGTTTTTCTTCGGGCCTTGTCTCTTCGCCCGCAAGTGCCAGCTTCGCATGATCGAGCAGGGCCGCGAACTCTGCGGCGAGATCCGCGCCTGCCTCGCGATATTCCGTGGCAAATCCGCTGCCAGAAACCTTGATGCGGCCCGAATGGAGCTCGTCGGCGACGGAAAGATAGTCAAACGGAATGGATGGGCGAGTGGCCGCCTCTTCGCCTCCCCCGTCCTTGTCGGAGGCGACGAAGAGGTCATCGAGCAACGAAGCGAAATCCCGCTTGGCGCTGGTAACGATGTCAGCCTCCCCAGTCTCACGGTGTGTTCGAGACATCCACCTTAGGGTCGGCTCGTTAAAAATGCATGCCGCCGATTTTAACAATTGAAGGTTTACGGGGCCGGACCACGCCGGTCAGTCACAAAAAGCCGGACTGCGGTTGGTGCAGTCCGGAATTCGCCAGAAGCGGCGAGGAAAAACCGGCCATCTGCCAGCGAGAGGGATACGATTCGCGATCTGCGAAAGTTTCAGGCGATGCAGGATCATGGCAGAAAAATTTTGCAGAGCATGGCAGGCATGCAAATGCTGCACTGCACAATCGTCACGAATCCCCTATACTCGGACGCTGGGAGGTCCAACAGGGGCCTGGATTATGGGGTTCTTCACTGAAATGTTCGCGCGGCCACGGCCGCAGGAACATCTGCGTTATCGTGCCGCGCTCGCGCTGCTGCATTCCATGAGCAATGCGGACCGCGCCGACATCGGCATCAAGCCCGCCGATTTCCCGCGCATCGCCCGCGAAATGTCCGTTCGCTAGTTCGGCCAGCCAGGGATATTCCGGCTCCGGACGGGCAACGCCTTGACGACGTGATCCGTCAACGCGAGCCCAGGAACGTTGCCTTGCCCAGCGGCACGCCATTATGGCGAAGAATGTCGTAGGCGGTGGTGAGGTGGAAATAGAAGTTGGGCATGGCCAGATGCAGGAGATACTGCAAACCGGCCATCGAGACCTCGCGCCCGCCGAGCCTGACCTCGACAATCCGCTCGTCCGAACCTTCCAGATCGGCCGCGGAGAACGTCGCCAGATGGTCAAGCGTCTTGGCGATGCGCGCATGCAATTCGGCAAAGCTCGCCTCATTGTCCTCGTATTTGGGAACCTCCCGGCCGGCGAGCCGCGATGGGGCTCCCTTGGCGTGGTCGGTGGCGATCTGCACCTGCCTGGTCAAGGCGAACATGTCGGGCGCCAGCCGCGCCGTCAGGAACACCTGCGGGTCGATCTTGCGCTCGCCGGCGTTTTGTTCGGCCGTGGACAGCACGCTGGACAGCGCTTTCAACCGGGCCGAAAACACAGCCACCGATACTTCATACATGGATAGGGTCACGCAATTATCTCCCGGGGCAGTTGAAGCGCCGCGAGCGCGAACTAGCGCCTTCCCGGGCGATTCTTCAAGCGATACCCGCAAGGCGTCACCACGTCGCCGCAATCACCGTGGTAGAATCTCCGTTACCGCGTGGAGATTCCCGATGAGACACGCTTTTCTCGCAGCGACTGCCTTGTTCTCCCTTGCCTCGATCGCCCAGTCGGCACCTGCCGACGAGGCGCCCTACGTCGATGACAGGTCGAGCGCCGAGGCAGTTGTCCGCTCGCTCTACAGTGCCATCAACCGGCATGAATTCGCACGTGCCTGGGGTTATTATGGCGATACCAAGCCGGCCAAGGACTTCGACAGCTTCGTCAAGGGCTATGACGGTACCGACAAGGTGGATGTCAGGACCGGCGCCGTATCCAACGAGGGCGCGGCAGGCAGCATCTACTACAGCGTGCCGGTCGCCATCCAGGCAACCGACAAGAAGGGCGAGGCGAAGGTCTTTGCCGGCTGCTACACGCTGCGCCAGGTCAATGCCCAGATTCAGGCGCCGCCATTCCAGCCGATCTTCATCGACAGCGGAGCGCTGAAGCCGTCGAGCGCGGACTTCGAGGAGGCTGTGCCGGCTAGCTGTGGCGACGGCCCGCCGCCGCCGAAGAGGGATGCAGCGCTGGAGCAGGCCAAGAAGGCTTTCCTGGCCAGCTATAGCGACCAATGCGACAAGGATCTCGCGGCCAAGGAGCCGGAGATTTTTTCCATCAAATACAGGGACAAGGATGCGGCGGCCGGCGATCCCGACAAGGAAACGCGCCTGTTCCATTTTTCCTGCTCGGCGGCCGCCTACAATGAAAGCTCGATCTACTACATGACCGACGAGGCGAACGGCGTCAGGCAACTGCAGTTCACCGAACCGGAGATGGACATCCGCTACGTGAACAACGACAGCGAAGGCAAGGTCGAATCCATGCACATCGTCGGCTTCCGGACCACCGGCTGGGCGACCAATTCCAGCTACGACCAGGACGCCCACACGATAACCACCTTCAACAAGTGGCGCGGCGCCGGCGATGCCTCGTCAGCAGGCACCTATCTGTTCCGCAACGGCGATTTTTCACTCGTCCAGTACGACGTCGACGCCTCCTATGACGGCGAGGAAAACCCGCAAACGGTTGTCGACTACAACACCGCTCCCTGAGCCCCGCGAGGTCCGATCACGGCGCCTTCGACAGCATCCAGTTCAACGCGCCGCGCCAGTCGACCATGCGGATGGGGGTGCCGTGCGTGCCGGTCTCGAAGCGCACGAAGCGGGTCGGATAGGCTTTCGACTTGGCGATGATGGACCGGAAGAAGGATTCCTGGTTTGCCACGGGAAAGACCACGTCATGGCTGCCTTGACCGAAGAAAACCGGCACGTGGCGTCTGAAGGCAAGGCTGGAGAAGAAACTCTCATCCCACAGCGAGCCAAGCAGCAAAAGCCCGTCGATTTGCCTGCCTGTGTCCGTGCGGGCGGCAAGCTTCCAGCACAATGCGCCGCCCATCGAGCCGCAGGCGACGAAGATCTTCGCGCCCGGCGACTGTTGCGCATAGTGATCGATCAGCGCCGCGACCTGCGCCGCCCCCTTGTCGCCGAAATCTGGGAAGTCAGGGCTGAGATAAAGGCCGCCATTGCCTGCCATCAGGTTTTTGATGCGGTTGAAATTGCCGCCGAAGGTGAAGTCATCGATACCTTGCTTGCGGCTGCCGCCCTGCCCGTGCAGGTAGAGCACGATGACGGAAGCCCCTTGCGTCTTGCCTACGGCGATGTGCCGGACGTCGCCGGCATCGGTTTTCAACAGCAGATCCTGCTGCACCTTGCGCACACCGGTATCGGTATACTGCGCATGCACGCGCTTTTCCGGCACCTCGTCGCGCTGGTTGATGTCGCGCATCTCGCGGTAGTCGATCACCGTGTAGTCACCGTTGGTGTCTGACGAGAGCGTCGCGGGATAGGCGAACAGATCGTCCTTGAAGGGTTTTAGTTGGAGAGCAGAGGCCTGGGCAGCAGAAAACAGGAAAAATATCGAAATCAGAAAGGCAGGGAGCGTGAGCACCCCCCTCTGGCATGCCGGCCATCTCCCCCTCAAGGGGGGAGATTGGCAGTTTCGGTGGCTGCGCCCTTCTGCCGGCCTTCGAGATTGGCGAAAGCCGAAATGATGTCCAATCTCCCCCCTTGAGGGGGAGATGGCCGGCAGGCCAGAGGGGGGTGCGACGGTACGATTAGCCATGCCCAAGGCATGCGTTTTTCGACTTCGCTTTGTCAATCCTGCAGCACGCCGCCGGCGCCCTCAAGCGCCTCGCGAGTGTCAACATCGACGGATGCGCCCTCGCCGATCTCTACATCGACGACGTCAAGTCCTCCGGCTTCGACAAGGTGGCGTGCGCCGGTATCACCTTCGAGATGGGCGACAGCCGGGAACAGCGAGCGCGGCAGGAGGACCGGATTGCCGCGTTTGCCAAGGTGCGAGGCGCGGACGACCAAATTGCCTCCCGCCCCGCGAAACGCATCGATCAGCCGGTCGAGATCGCCGGTCGAGACACCCGGCATGTCTCCGAGGACGATCATCGCACCGGCGGCATCTCCCGGCAGATAGGCCATACCGGCTTTCAGGGAGGTGGAGAGCCCATCGGCAAAATCGGGATTGTCGGCGAAAGTCACGTCCAGGCCCGATAACGCGCCGCGCACCCGCTCACGCTGGTGGCCGGTAACGACGATCGTGCCCGAAGCTTTTGAGGCGAGCGCACGCTCTGCTGTACGGCGGACCAACGGTTGGCCGTCGAAAAGCGCCATAAGTTTGTTCGGCCCGCCCATGCGGCTCGAACGGCCTGCCGCCAAAAGCACGATCCCGACCTTGAGCCGGCTTACGGCCGGCAGCGGTTCGCGCGGCTGCGGGCGTGTCGGGATTTCCATCAGCAGGCCGCCGACGCCCATGCCGGCGATGTCGGTCGCCGTTACGTCGAGGCCGGCGATCAGCCGGTCGAGCACCCAGTCGAAGCCGTTCTCCTTGGGGCTGCGGGCGCAGCCCGGCGCGCCGATGATCTGCTTGCCGGCGACCCTGCCGAGCACCAGCAGATTGCCGGGGTCGACCGGCATGCCGGCGCGGATGACAGTACCGCCCGCTTCCTCGATCGCGGCCGGAACGACGTCGGCGAAATCGCTCATGGCCGAAGCGCCGAAGATCACGACCATGTCGTTATCGCGCGCCAGCGAGGCGGCCGCCTCGGCAACCGGCGCAACCTCGTGCGGCGTGCGGCGCTCGGCCGTCAGCCGCCCGCCCGAACGCGCCAGCCGTGCCTCGGTGACGCGCAGCGTCTTGTCGAGCACGCTCGGCTTGACGCCCGGCAAGACGGTCTGGATAACACCGACACGAATGGGCCGATAGGCATTGACGGCAAAGATCTCGCCGCCGGCGCAGATTTCCATGACCGCATCGACCAGCGCCGACCCAACGGCGAAGGGAATGATCTTCACGGTTGCCACCATCTGGCCCTTTTCGACCGGCGCATGCTGGCCAAGCGTGGCGATGGTGATGGTTGGATCGACGGCATTGATGGCGTCGATCATCGCGCTGTTGACGGTGAAGACGCCAGCGGCTTGGGCATGGAGGTTGACCCGCCCGGTCGCGGCAGGCTTGGCCTCTACGTTGCGGTGGCGCATACCGGTCGCGATCCGTTCGGCGGCGGCGTCTTCGCCCAGATCGCCGGGAGAAAGCACGGCCGCGACGACTTCGCTGATGCCCGCCGCTTTCAGCACCCCGACATCCTCTGCACTCAGCCGATGCGCTTTGCGGAAACGTCGCTCGCCGACCGTCGTCGCGTGCGCAAGCACGGCGCCTTCGGCCTGTTCGATAGGAACCGGGCCGAATTTCACGCTGCGGCTTCCCTGGCTTCAAGGCCGCGCGAGCGAAACGCGTGAATGACCTGCGCCAGCACGGCGACGGCGATCTCGGCGGGGCTGGCCGCGCCGATATCGAGACCGATCGGCGCCTGGATGCGACCGATCTGCTCGGAACTGGCGCCCAGCGCCAACAGGCGCTCGACACGCTTGGCATGGGTTTTCCTGCTGCCGAGTGCCCCGACATAGAAGCACCTGGCGTCGAGCGCCGCCTTCAGCGCGAAATCGTCGATCTTGGGATCGTGGGTGACGGCGGCGACCGCCGTATAGCTGTCGAGTGGCTGTCGTTGCAGCACCTCCTCAGGCCATTCGGCGTGCAACGCGACGTCGGGAAAGCGGTCCGACGTGGCAAAAGCCGTGCGCGGATCGATGATCTCGACTGGATAGCCGGCGATCCTGGCCATCGGCGCCAGCGCCTGGCTGATGTGCACGGCGCCGATCACCACCAGGCGCGGATGCGGCAGATGCGCGTTGAGAAAAAAGGTGCGCCCTTCCGCTTCGACCGAGCCGGAATTCCCGGTGCGGAACGCCTTGCTGATCGCGGCACCGAGATCGCCGGCGACCGGATCGCCTTCGCGCACGATACGGTCGCGGCCGTCACCAAGATCGGTGACCAGGATCGCGGCGCGGCGGGCGCGGCGCTCGGCGTTGAGTGTTTTCAGCGCATAGGGATCCATTGAAGATCAGCCTAGCCTTTCCACATATACTTTGATGCGGCCGCCGCAGGAAAGGCCCACCTGCCAGGCGGTCTCGTCGGCGACGCCGAATTCCAGCATTCTGGGCTTGCCGGTGCCGATGACGTCCATGGCCTCCGTCACCACGGCGCCTTCGACACAGCCGCCCGAAACCGAGCCGTGGAAATTGCCGTCGGCGTCGATGACCAGATGGCTGCCGGCCGGGCGTGGCGCGGAACCCCAGGTCTCGACAACGGTCGCGATGGCGACATCCTTGCCTTCCTTCATCCAGCCTTCCGCGATGATCAGCGGGTCACGGGCCTCGTCGAGATAAATGCTGTCGCTCATCGTTGCTTCTCTCAGGGTCTGTTTTTCCCGGAAATATGTGTGTTCAGCAGCATATGGCTACGCGGCGCGCCTCGCGCCACCCTCCATCCATCGCCGCGGATCGACGGCATATCCAGGCTTCCGGTCCAGCGAGGCGCAGAGATCGGCGAGCGCGTGGAGATTGTGCACGGCACGGAATTCGTCGACATGCGGCAGCATCGCCCTGACGCCGCGGGCGCGCGCCTGGAAACCGTCAAAGCGCAGCAAGGGGTTCAGCCAGATCAGCCGCCGGCAGGATTTGTGCAGACGCTCCATTTCCTCCGACAGGCCGTCGACCTCGTCTCGCTCCAGCCCGTCGGTGATCAAAAGCACCACCGCGCCCTGTCCCAGCACGCGACGCGACCACATCAGGTTGAACTCGGCCAGCGTGTCGCCGATGCGCGTGCCGCCCGACCAGTCCTTGACCGCGGTGGAACAGTCGGCCAGGGCGGCGTCGGGATCGCGATGGCGCATCTGTCGGCTCAGATTGGTGAGCCTGGTGCCGAAAACGAAAGTGTGCACGCGCCGGCGCTTTTCCGTCAGAGCATGCAGGAAATGCAGGAAGATGCGCGTGTACTGGCTCATCGAACCGGAAATGTCGGCAAGCACGACCAACGGCGGATACACTTCGCGGAGCGAGCGGAATTTCGGCAGGATCAGTTCGCCCCCAGTGCGTGCGGCCGAGCGCATCATGGCACGCGGATCGATGCGGCGACCGTGCGAATCGGCCTTGAAACGGCGCGTCCGCACCATATCGAAGGGCAACCGCAGTTCGGCGATCGCTTTCCTGGCGTCGGCCATCTCGGCGGCATTCATCTGAGCGAAATCCTTGGCCCTCAGCACCTCGTTGCCGGAGAAAGTAAAGCGCGCGTCGACCTCGATCTCGGGGATTTCCTGCGCCGGCTGATTCCTGCTGTGGCCTGCGAACATGGCCTGGCTGACACGGCTTTCGGCCGCGCGTGGCTTCTGCTTCTCCCTGGTATCGGGCGCCACCGGCGAAAGCATCGCCAGCATCTTTTCGATCAGCTCACGCGACTTCCAGAATAGCCGGAAGGCCTCGTCAAAGATGGCATGGTCCTCATGCCGCGACACCAGCACGGCATGCAGCGTCCAGTAGAAATCGTCGCGCGCGCCGATGCCGGTGGCAAGTACCGCCTCGATGGCATCCTTAACCGAGGCCGGACCGACGCGCATGCCTGATTTGCGCAAGACACGGGCGAAATAGACGATGTTGTCGGCGATGTGACCGTCGACAGTCGCCTCCCTGGGTTCCGCGCGAGGCATGGCCATGAGCCCTACTCCGCCGCCGAAAGCTCGGCCTTCACCTCGTCGAGGATACGCCGGCCTTCGCCCTCGCCGATGCGGGCAATGTCGTCCTGGTATTTCAGCAGCACGCCGATCGTGTCGGAGACGGTTTCCGGGTCGAGCGCGACCTTGTCGAGTTCGGTCAACGCGCCGGCCCAGTCGATGGTCTCGGCAACGCCCGGCATCTTGAACAATTCGATCTGGCGGAGCTTCTGAATGAAGGAGACCACCTCGGCCGAAAGCCGGCTGTTCGCCTGCGGCACCTTGCGGCGCACAATCTCCAACTCCCGCTCGGCGCTGGGATAATCGACCCAGTGATAGAGGCAGCGCCGCTTCAGCGCGTCATGGATTTCGCGGGTGCGGTTGGTGGTGATGATGACGATCGGCGGCTCCTCCGCCCTGATCGTGCCGAGTTCGGGCACCGTCACCTGGAAATCGGAAAGGATCTCGAGCAGGAACGCCTCGAACGCCTCGTCGGTACGGTCGAGCTCGTCAATCAGGAAAACCGGGGCGGCGCCGGCCTTGCCGGTCAGCGCATCGAGCACCGGACGGCGTATCAGGTATTTTTCCGAGAAAACGTTGCGCTCCATGTCGGAGCGGTCAACCTTGCCGGCCGCCTCCTCCATGCGGATCTCGATCATCTGCGCGGCATAATTCCACTCATAGACGGCGGACGAGACGTCGAGACCCTCATAGCATTGCAGACGGATCAGCCGGCGGCCGAGCGCCTCTGCCAACACCTTGGCGATCTCGGTTTTGCCGACGCCGGCCTCGCCCTCGAGGAACAGCGGCCGCTTCATGCGCAGCGACAGGAAAAGCACGGTGGCCAACGACCGGTCCGCCACATAGTCCGCGCCGGTCAAGAGATCGAGCGTCTCGTCGATCGTCCGCGGCACGGGGCGCGGTTTTAGCTCGGTCATTCCTTCTCCGTGGACGCCTCTGCCCCGCTTTCCAAAACGTGGTAGCCGCGGGCGTGATAGATCAGCGGCCGCAAATTATCGCCCATGCGCAGGCCTGTCACCTTGCCAAAAAGCACACGATGGGTGGCCAGGTCCTTCGTGTCGATCAGTTCGCAGTCGAACACGGCGAGCGCGCCCTTCAAGGTCGGCGCGCCGGTGGAGATCACATCCCACTCGCCGAGCGCGAAACGTTCCTCGACCGGCAGGCCGGTGATGCCGGAAAAGCCGATCGACAGCGGCTCCTGGTGCGAGGCAAGCGTGTTCAAGGCAAACCTGCCGTTTTTCACGAACGGCTCGTTCTTGGGATTTTCACGGTTCAGGCAGACCAAAATGGTCGGCGGCGTATCGGAAACCGAACAGGCGGCGATGACCGTCGCGCCACGCTTGCCGGCCGGCCCGTCGGTGGTCACCACATGGACGTGACCGGCAAAATGGCTCATCGCGTCGCGATAGGCCTGCGGTCCTATGTCGTTCTTCTTCAACACCGGAGATTTTCCATAGCCTGAACCCTACCGCTATATATGGCTAGATATGACATCCCACAAGCGAAGTGCTTGGCCCATATCCCGAAATTCGCGTGTTGCGCCAAGACCGGGCAGCCTTTAGGTCTTGGCGGGAGTGGCGCCGGGACCATCCGGGCTCGCTTGGAGGAAGTCTTCGACAGGATGCGACCCGGGGCAACGATATCTGCCGCGCTGGCCTGGCTGCTGCTGACCGGCGCCGCCAACGCCCAGACGCTGCTCGTCGGTGTTGCCGCGCCGCTCTCCGGACCTTCGGCGATCCTTGGCAGGCAGATCGAAGCCGGCGCCGAAGTGGCGGCCCAGGCGAACGGCATCGAGCTCAAGACCATCGACGATGCCTGCACGGCCGATGGGGGTGCCGCGGCAGCCCGGGAATTCGCGACCGCCAAGGTCAATGTCGTCGTGGGATTTCTCTGTACGGAAGCGATCGAGGCGGCGATGCCGATCTTGAAGGACGCAGGCATCGCCGTCATCACCGTTGGCGTGCGAACCGAAAGCCTGACTGACCGTCGTCCCAAGACCGGCTGGCCGGTCTACCGGCTCGGACCGAGGGGCGACGACGAGCGCTATGCCGTCGCCACCACCCTTACCCGGCTTTGGCAGAACGAACTGTTCGCCGTCATCGATGACGGCACCATCTACGGCCGTGAGATCGCCGAGACGTTGCGGGCGGCGGCCGAACAGGCGGCGCTGAAGCCGGTGTTCGTCGATACGTTCCGGCCGCAGCTCGACAACCAGATCGGTCTGATTGGCCGGCTGAAGAAGGCCGGCGCAACCCATGTCTTTGCCGGTGGCGATGGCGACGACATCGCCATCATGGGTCGCGACGCCGCGCAACTCGACGCCGGCATCGTATTCGCCGGCGGCGAGAACCTGCGCACGCCGCCCGGAGCGGTGCCCTACGCCACGGGAACGCTGATGATCGCTCCCCCGGAATGGGCCGATGTCGCCAATCCCAAGGTGCTCGAGGTGTTTGCCTCGCAGAAGATCGTGCCGGACGGCTACACGCTGCCGGCCTATGCGGCGGTAGAAACCGCCAAGGCGGCGATGGCGGAAGCCGCAAGCTCCGGCAGGCCGCTTGCGGAAGCGCTCATCGGGCATGATTTCACCACGGCGATCGGGCCGGTGCGCTTTGATGCGAAGGGCGACCTCAGCCGGAATCCGTACCGCGTCTTCCGGTTCGATGGCGCCCGCTTCGTACCGTTGGAAAGCAACTGATGTTTCGCACCGGCCCGCGCAACCTGATCACCGATGTCGCCGGTCTCAGCGTCGGCAATGCCTCCGATGCCCGACTGAAATCCGGCGTGACGACAGTCCTTTGCGACGAACCGGCTGTAGCCGGCGTCCAGATCCTGGGCGGTGCGCCGGGTACCCGCGAGACGGACCTGCTCGAACCCCACAATTCGGTTGAGACGGTCCATGCCGTGGTGCTGTCGGGCGGGTCGGCTTTCGGCCTCGACGCAGCGTCCGGCGTACAGGCAGCACTGCGCGAACGTGGCATCGGTTTCGAGGTCGGCGGCTTTCGCGTGCCGATCGTGCCGGCGGCGATCCTGTTCGACCTGCGCAATGGCGGCGACAAGGACTGGGGCCGCTATCCGCCATACCGCGACCTCGGCTACGAGACGGTGCAGGCCGCCGGTTCGGATTTCCAGATCGGCACGACCGGCGCCGGCACCGGCGCGCTGACCTCCGATCTCAAGAGCGGGCTTGGCTCGGCTTCGACGCTGCTTGACAATGGCGTCACCATCGGCGCGCTGGCGGCGGTCAATCCGATCGGCTCGGTGACCATCAGCCGAAGCCGCCATTTCTGGGCGGCTCCGTTCGAGATCGGCGATGAATTCGGCGCGCTTGGCTATCCCTCGCCAATGCCGGACGACGCCAAAAGCATCCTCTTGAAGTTTCGCGACAAGACGTTCACGGGCAAGGCGGATGCCGGCGGCAACACCACCATCGCCGTTATCGCCACCGATGCCGTTCTCACAAAGGCCGCCGCAAAGCGCCTGGCCATGTCAGCGCATGACGGTTTCGTGCGGGCCATATGGCCGACGCACACGCCGGCCGATGGCGATCTGGTCTTCGCGCTGGCGACCGGCAGGAGCGGTATCCGGCTCGAAGCCGACGCGGCAATCGACCTTTATGCCGCGGCAGGCGCCACGATGGCGCGCGCCATCACGCGCGGCGTTTTCGCCGCGACGCCCGCCGAGGGCGATCTGTTTCCGGTCTGGTCGTCGCGCTGACTTATACGCGATCAGGTGGGGTCGGACTTTTCTTCCTCGAAAGTGACCGCGACGTCGGAATTCGCCGACAGCCAGACCTTCTTTCCCTCGACCTCCGCAACAAGGCTCAGGGGAATGAAATGATGGTGCCCCTTATGCGTGCCCATGCCGCTGTCGGACTTGGTCAGCTTGATCCGCTGCCCCTCGACTTTGTCGACCGTGCCGACATGAACGCCATCGGCACCGATCACTTCCATATGCTCACGAATTTTGCTGGTGTCGGTCATGGTGGTTCTCCATTGGGACTGCCGACAATAACAGACGAGGCCGCGATTGGATGCATGGCGCTTGCTTTATCGGGCAGCGCGACGCCGGTATCTTGTCGTGATAGGGAATGGCGATATCGTTGGCCGGCGGAAAACCTCATGCAAAACCTTCTTCTGTTTGCCGTTTGCCTGCTTGCGCAGTTTTGCGCAGTCGTCGCCGCCCGGGCCGGGGATGTCGCCGAGCTTGAAATCCTGGGCTTCACCAAGGACGGCGGCATCTTCGCGTTCGAAGAATATGGCGTGCAGGATGGATCGGGATTTCCCTACGCCAATCGCTATTATATCGACACCAGCAACGACAGCTTTCTCCAGGGAACGCCTATTCGCGTCCGGCTCGACGACGAGAACGCCACGTTGACGGCGGCTCGTATTCAGGCCCGCGAGAAGGGCGAAGCGGTCGTCAGCCAGGCGGAGTTGGCCGCGAACAAGGGCATCACCGCAGGCTTCAACCCGGTAACGGAGATGTCCGCCGACCCGCATCGGATGGCGGTCAATCCGCGTCCGATCTTCTCGCCAGTCGACCAGCCGCTCGAGTTCCGGCTGGACGAGATCGGCATGAACGAGACTAAGGGCTGCGAGAGCCAGGGTGAGATCAATGGCTTTCGGCTGCTGCGCGTCGAGGCGCAAGCCGGCGGTACGACGAAGCTGTTGCACGAGGACAAATCGATCCCCAAGAGCCGGGGTTGCCCGAACGGCTACCGCATCGGAGCCGTGCAGACATTTTCGATGGACAATCCCAGCGCCTATGCGGTGCTGATCGCGGTGCGCCAATATGGCTTCGAAGGCCCGGACTATCGCTGGATCGCGGTGACCGGCCGCCTGTGACACCGCTCGTCCACCCCGCCAGGCGTCATCGCGCCCTGGGCCGCCTCCGCGGCGCCATACCAACGCCGGGCACGGCGCTGCTCGGCGCGCTGCTTTGGGCCGCCACGATGGGCGCCAGCGCGCTCCTCAACCTGTTGCTGGAAAGTTGGGTGACGCCAGATAAAATCCGCACCGTGACGCTGCTGTTTGCAGGCGGCGGCGCTCTGGCCTTTCCTGTTGGCCTGTTCGCGGCACGGCTGGTCTCGCGCGGAAGGAGCTGGGAAGTCGCCTTCGCGGCGGCATTCGTGGGTCTCGCCGCCGCGACGATCGGCCTGACCGCCGGGCTGTATGCCTTGCAATACCGGTCCTACTATGCCGCATGGCATGCACCCACCTTCACCCTCACTTGGGGGCTTCAGTTCGTCTTCACGATGGCGGTGGCGCTCTACCAGTTCGTGGTGCTGGGCATCAGGCTCTATTTCCCGATCGGGTTCCTCGCCTTGTTTGCCGCCAGCCTCTGGTTTGCGCGGCGGCGGCGTTGAGCATTTTGTCCGCCTCTGTTAGGACGCGGGCAAATTTCTCGACACGTCAGGACTGACCGATGATCCCTCGCTACTCCCGGCCGGAAATGGTGGCCATATGGTCGCCCGAAACCCGGTTCCGCATCTGGTTCGAGATCGAGGCTCATGCCTGCGACGCGCTGGCCGAACTCGGCGTCATCCCGAAACAGGCGGCGAAGACCATCTGGGAAAAAGGCAATGCCGCGAAGTTCGACGTCGATGCGATCGACGAGATCGAGCGCGTCACCAAGCACGACGTCATCGCTTTTCTCACCCATCTCGCCGAATTCGTCGGACCCGACGCCCGCTTCATCCATCAGGGCATGACATCCTCGGACGTTCTCGACACGTGTTTCGCGGTGCAGCTCACGCGTGCCAGCGACATGCTGCTGGCCGACATCGACGCGCTGCTTGCGGCGCTGAAGCGCCGCGCCTTCGAGCACAAGGATACCGTCACCATCGGCCGCAGCCACGGCATCCATGCCGAGCCGACCACCTTCGGCGTCAAGCTGGCGCAAGCCTATGCCGAATTTTCGCGCTGCCGCGAGCGGCTCGTGCATGCTCGCGAGGACATAGCCACCTGCGCCATTTCGGGAGCGGTCGGCACCTTCGCCAATATCGAGCCTTATGTCGAAGAGCATGTCGCGGCAAAGCTCGGGTTGAAGCCGGAGCCGGTATCGACGCAGGTGATCCCGCGCGACCGCCATGCCATGTTCTTTGCCACGCTCGGCGTCATCGCATCGTCGGTGGAGCGGCTGGCGATCGAGATCCGGCATCTGCAGCGCACCGAGGTGCTGGAAGCCGAAGAGTATTTTTCGCCTGGCCAGAAAGGTTCGTCGGCGATGCCGCACAAGCGCAACCCGGTGTTGACCGAGAACCTAACCGGCCTTGCCCGCATGGTGCGCTCCTTCGCGCTGCCGGCGATGGAGAATGTGGCGCTCTGGCACGAGCGCGACATTTCGCATTCCTCCGTCGAGCGCATGATCGGGCCGGATGCGACGGTGACGCTGGATTTCGCGCTGGCGCGGCTGACCAGCGTCATCGACAAACTGCTCGTCTATCCCGGCAACATGCTGAAGAACATGAACAAGTTCCGCGGCCTGGTGCATTCACAGCGCGTGCTGCTGGCATTGACGCAAGCCGGCGTCTCCCGTGAGGATGCCTACCGGCTGGTGCAGCGCAATGCCATGAAGGTGTGGGAGCAAGGCGCTGATTTTCTTGAAGAACTACTGGCCGACAAGGACGTCACCGCCGCCTTGCCGGAAGCCGAGATCCGCGAGAAATTCGACCTGGGCTATCACACCAAGCATGTCGACACGATCTTCCGGCGGGTGTTCGGAGAGGCGTGAGCGGCTTTCCTTCTCCCCGTCGCTATACGAGGAGAAGGTACCGCAGGACGTAACTGCCGATCACGCTTTGCCGGGAACGGTCCTGATCACCGTGCCCCACGGATCTTCGCGAGTCGTTTCACTGGCCACGTTGTCGGAACGCATCTCGACCCAGGCAAGGCCTGACCGGGCCGGGTCGCGGCGGCCGGCGCCGGCGCTCTGCCACGCATTGGCGCCTATATGATGATGGTAGTGGCCTGACGACAGGAACACAGCCTGGCCGCCATACTTCGCCACCGTGTCGAAGCCGAATTCCTGGTTCCACCAGGCTTCCGCCTCTTCCGGACGGCCGACGCGCAGGTGGACGTGGCCGACAATGCTGTTTTCGGGCGCTCCCTGCCAGCCCGCATCGCCCGCCGGCACTTCGGCGACGACCGAAGGAATATTCAGCCGTTCGGTCGCCATCGCGATCTTGTCGCGGTTCCACGTCCAGTCCTGCGGACGGCGATCGGCATAGATCTCGATCCCATTGCCCTCGGGATCGGTGAGGTACAGCGCTTCGCTGACCAGATGGTCCGAAGCACCCTCTATGGCGATCTTGTCTGATATGGCGTGGTTGATCCAGCGGCCGAGATCGGCACGGCTGGGCAGCAGGAAAGCCGTGTGGAACAGGCCGGCGCTGCGCGGATCGTCAGGCTTGGCCGAGGCGTCCGGCTCCAGCACCAACAGCGGACGGTTGGCGGCGCCCAGGGTGATCGCGCCATCGGCGCGGCTCAATTCCTGCAAGCCGACAACAGCGCGATAGTAGGCCGCTAGGCTTTCGGCGTCGCGCGCCTTCAGCCCGACCCGGGCAACGCTCACCGGCGTGGTGGCGGCAAAGGGCAGTTCGCTCATGATTGTCTCCGTTGTGGCGACGCTTTGGCATAAACCCCGAGGTCAGGAGCCCGGCGCCGGCGATCATTGTACATCGTGTCAGCACCAAATGCGGTCCTTCACGGCTGTTTCTTTCCAGAGGACAAATCGGCGATCGTGATCGTTCACACAAGACAGCGAAAAGCGAACATGGTGTTCACCATTGCAAGCAGGAGCGCGTCCATCGACGGTTGCATGAGGCAATCACGCTCGCTATCTCAGCGCCATGAAAGTCAAAGACGCAGATATTCTCATCATCCCGGGCTACACTAACTCCGGACCCGAGCACTGGCAGACCCGCTGGCAGTCAAAGCTGTCGACCGCGCGGCGCGTCGAGCAGGCGGAATGGTCGAAGCCCGTGCGCGATGACTGGACGGCGAGCGTGGCAAAAGCGGTCAATGAAGCCGAGAAGCCCGTCGTCCTCGTCGCGCATTCCCTTGGCGTTGCCGCGGCGGTGCAAGCCGTCCCGCAGTTTCGCAAGCCGGTCGCCGGCGCATTCTTCGTGGCGCCGCCCGATGTCGCCAATCCGGAGGTACGGCCAAGGCACCTGATGACGTTCGGCCCCTACTCGCGCGAGCCGTTGCCCTTCCCGTCCATGGTGATTGCCAGCCGCAACGATCCGTTCTGCGCCTTCCACGTCGCCGAGGACATTGCCGGCGCCTGGGGATCTCTGTTCATCGATGCCGGTGAAGCCGGTCACCTCAACACCGATTCAGGCTTCGGCCCATGGCCCGAAGGTTCGATGACCTTCGCCAAATTTCTCACCGAACTGAAGGCCTGACGACCCCGACCGGATCGCGGCTCTCAGCCGCCGATCGAATCCTTGATGCCTTTCAACAGCGTCTTCGCCCCTAGTGAAATCAGCGCGTGCTCGGACCCTGTGGCCAGCAGGCGGTAGCCCATCGCCACGACGCGGCCGGCGATGGCCGGTTCGATGACGTAGATCGCCGCATGTTTGCCGGCCTTGCGGGTACGCTCGGCGATCGAACCCACCGTTTCCATCATGCTTTCGAGCGTCGAATTGACGGTCGTGCCGTTCGACCAGGCAATCGAGAAGTCCGATGGCCCCAGGAAAATGCCGTCGATACCGGGTGTATCGAGGATGCCGTCCAGCGCATCGAGCGCCGCCCGCGTCTCGACCATGGCGAAGGCCATGGTGCGCTGGTTGCTGTCGCGCAGCCATTCGGCATGATCACCCTTGCCATGGCGTGGGAAGGCATAGGTGGGGCCCCAGGAGCGCTCGCCCACCGGCGGGTATTTCATCGCCGCAGCGAACAGTTTTGCATCCGCCACCGAGTTGACCATCGGCGCAATCACCGCCTCGGCGCCGAAATCGAGCGCCCGGCTGGCCATGTCGAAACGGCCGACGGGAATACGCACCAATGCCGGCTTGCCGGTGGCAAGCACGGGCGCCAGGCCGCGCAACACGCTGTCTTCATGATGGCCGCCATGCTGCATGTCGAGCGTGACCGCATCGAAGCCCTGCCTGGCAAGGATTTCGACGGTCAGCGCGTCCGGCACGCCTGACCATGCGGTGACCAGCGTTTCATCGGCCGCAAGGCGGGATTTCAGGGACATCGGCTCTTTCCTCGCTAAGGATCGCAGTTTCAGCCGGAAACGACGGGAAACGCAAAGAAAAACCGCCCGGCTGGGCCGGGCGGTCGATTGGTCCAGTCATTCTTTTGCCGCAGGTTCCGTCGCAAAATTGTGGGACATTTTTGCGGAACCTGCTTCGGCCGGATCAGGTGTTCTTGATCTGCTCGATGGCCTGCGCCATCAATTCGTCCATGGTGCGGCGGATCTGATGGTCCGACTGGCTGACGCCGGCAGCGTCGAAATCCTTGCGGATCTTGCGGAAGACGTCGTGATCGCCGGCTTCCTCGATATCGGAAACAACCACTTCCTTGGCGTAGGCATCGGCCTCGGCGCCGGATTTCCCGAGCTTTTCCGCGGCCCACAGGCCGAGAGCCTTGTTGCGGCGCGCCGACGCCTTGAACCGAAGCTCCTCGTCGAACACGAATTTGCGCTCAAAACCCTCTTCGCGATCCTTCATGTTGCTCATGGCGTCCCTCCGATGGAAATCGATTCGCTGGCATTGATGAATATGTGATGGCGAAGCACAAACCAAAAGGCTGGCGGCCGGTCAATACGCTTCGTGGCTTGCTGCGCTGCGGCATTTCGGTCCCGAAAGCAGTTGATTGAAAGGATTTGCCGATTGAGCAAACAAGGCGATTACGATAGACACCGGCATTGAACGCCACCGTCGCCACACTAATTTAGGCAGACGGACAGGAACTGGTCGCTTGCCGCCTGCCCGCAAATCCAGAGAAAAATCAAATGAAAAATCGCCGCCGCATTTATGAAGGCAAGGCCAAGATACTTTATGAAGGCCCTGAGCCCGGGACGCTGATCCAGTTCTTCAAGGATGACGCAACCGCGTTCAACAAGAAAAAACACGAAGTCGTCGATGGCAAGGGCGTGCTTAACAATCGCATTTCCGAGCACATCTTCAATCATCTCAACCGGATGGGCATTCCGACCCACTTCATCCGCCGGCTCAACATGCGCGAGCAGCTGATCAAGGAGGTCGAGATCATCCCGCTCGAAGTGGTGGTGCGCAATGTCGCCGCCGGTTCGCTGTCCAAGCGCCTTGGCATCGAGGAAGGCACGGTCCTGCCCCGCTCGATCATCGAATTCTATTACAAGGCCGATGCGCTCGACGACCCGATGGTCTCTGAAGAGCACATCACTGCCTTCGGCTGGGCGAGCCCGCAGGAAATCGACGACGTCATGGCGCTGGCCATTCGCGTCAACGACTTCCTGTCCGGCCTGTTCATGGGCGTCGGCATCCAGCTCGTCGATTTCAAGATCGAATGCGGACGCCTGTTCGAGGGCGACATGATGCGCATCGTCGTAGCCGACGAGATCTCGCCCGATTCCTGCCGGCTGTGGGACGTGGCGACGCAGGACAAGCTCGACAAGGACCGTTTCCGCCGCGACATGGGCGGCCTCGTGGAGGCCTACCAGGAAGTCGCCCGCCGTCTCGGTATCATGAACGAGAACGAGCCGCCGCGTCCAACCGGACCGGTGCTCGTCGCGTCGAGCGAGCCGCCGAAGGGCATGAAGCACTAATTGCCAGCAACGGGCTTGCCGGAAACGGCAGGTCCGGCGCAGACCGATACCGATCATTCAGGAGCATCGATGAAAGCCCGTATCACCGTAACCCTCAAAAACGGCGTGCTGGACCCGCAAGGCAAGGCGATCGAGCATGCGCTGTCGGGGCTAGGTTTTGACGGCATCGGCTCGGTGCGGCAAGGCAAGGTGTTCGACGTCGAGCTCGCCGGGACCGACAAGGCCAAGGCCGAGGCCGATCTCAAGGCCATGTGCGACAGACTGCTGGCGAACACGGTGATTGAGAACTATAGTGTGACGCTTACCTGAGGTTGTGCCGGAGGCACGGATGCCCCAACTTGCCGAAACCCAGAGGCCTTACGAACCAAAATGAAATCAGCCGTCGTCCTCCTGCCTGGCCTTAACCGCGACCGCGATATGATCGCGGCGCTGACCAAGATTTCCGGCAAAGCGCCAGCCACGGTCTGGCAAACCGACACCGAAATCCCGGATGTCGACCTGATCGCCATTCCCGGCGGCTTCTCCTTCGGCGACTATCTGCGCTGCGGCGCGATCGCGGCGCGCATGCCGGCGATGCGGGCGGTCGCTGAAAAGGCGGCCAAGGGCGTCATGGTCATCGGCGTCTGCAACGGTTTCCAGATTCTGGTCGAGGCCGGCCTGCTGCCGGGAGCGCTCATGCGCAACTCCTCGCTCAAATTCGTCTGCCGGCAGGTGAAGCTCGAGATCGCCAACGCCAACACCATGTTCACCCGCCGCTACCAGCCGGGCCAGATCATCCGCTCGCCGGTGGCGCATCACGACGGCAACTACTTCGCCGATGCCGAGACGCTTGCACGCCTGGAAGGCGAAGGCCAGGTGGTGTTCCGCTATGCGGACGGCACCAATCCCAACGGCTCGATCAACGACATCGCCGGCGTCATCAGCAGCCAGGGCAATGTGCTGGGCCTGATGCCGCATCCCGAGAACCTGATCGAAGCGGCACATGGCGGCAATGACGGGCGGGCGTTGTTCGAAGGCGCGCTCGGCATCGCCGCCTGATATCTTCCGAAATTCTTTCAGAACCTGGGGGCGGCCTGACGATGAGACTGACGATTGCTCGCTTTGCTCTCCTGGCTGCCGCCGGCCTTGCGCTGGCATCCTGCCAGTCGGGTCCGAAGAGCGCTCCGCCGCCTTCCGGCAAGAGCGCGGCGCTGCTGGCCATGGAACAGGTGGCGATCTCCGCCCATAAATGCTGGATCGCCAGCAAGGACCCGGCCTTCAAATCCTACCAGATGGCCAATGAGCTGAATTCGTTCAGCGGCACGCCGCGCTTCCTGCTGGTGCCGGCCAAGCATTATGGCGGCAAGCCGCTGCTGGTGGTGCAGGCGCAAGGCAATTCGAGCCGTGTAGACGTGTTCGGTCCGCTGATGGCCGAGCCGCTCGGCGCGCGCATCGGCTCCGACATCGCCCGCTGGCAGGCCGGCAATCCGGCCTGCGCCGCCGCCGCGTAAGATGGGCCGGCTGCTGCAGGTCGCGGGTCTGGTCGCAGGGCTGGCCGGTCTTTTCCTGCAGTTCTCGATCACCATTCCGGCCTCGATGGAAGCCGGCCGCGGCCTGATCGGTTCGGTCGTCTTCTACTTCAGCTTCTTTACCATCCTGACCAATATCGGTGCGGTGCTCGTCCATGCGTCGCTGCTGTCGCCCGCCGGCCATGCCTGGTTTCCGGCCTTTGCCGGAGCGCGGATGCGGACAGGCGTCGCCGTCGCCATCACCGTGGTCTTCATGGTCTACGCCACCGTGCTGGCACGCCTCTGGCAGCCGCAGGACCTGTTCCTGCTGTGCGACGTGCTGCTGCACTATGTGACGCCTGCACTGTTCGTGCTGTGGTGGCTGGCCGCCGGTGCCGACGGCAAGACGCGATGGCGAGACGTTTCCTGGTGGATGCTCTATCCGCTCGCCTATCTGGCCTATGCGCTGGCGCGGGCGTCCATAACAGGCGAAGTGCCCTACCCCTTCCTCGATGTCGCCAGGAACGGCATCGCCAGCGTCGCCATCGCCTCGCTGGCCATCACCGCCCTTTTCCTGGCGCTATGCGTTGGCGCCGTGCTTGCGGACCGCGGCCTGTCACGGATCAGGGCGCCAGTTGTGCAGCCACGCAAGCAGGATTGAACACAGCATCCCGCCTGTTCATTTCCAGAATGGCCTGATCCCTTCGCGATGGGCGTCGCAGCGGGAAATGCCGATGTCCTTCAACTGATCATCGGTCATGTCCAGCAAGGCGAGCCGGCTGCGCCTGCGCTCCAGCAGGCCGTCGATCCAGCGCCCCAGCGATTTGACCATACGCACGATGCGGCTGACAAAGCCGCCGCGGTCCACAGGTCGCGCGGCGAACAATCCTGCGGCTGTCTGGCTGATTGTCTCGATTGTATCCATCTTCGCTCTACCAAAGCTGCAAATTGCACTCTTTTATTCCACACAACGCATGTGAATTGACTCATCGTTCGACGCAATATACAAAATTGTCACCATGACAAATTGGCTTCCCGACCTCACGGCCAGCTCCGGCCCGCTTTATCAGCGCCTTGCTGACAGCATTGAGTCAGATATCGACCGCGGCGTGATCGACGCCGGGGCAAAGCTGCCACCGCAGCGGGATCTCGCCTATGACATCGGCGCAACCGTCGGCACGGTCGGCAGGGCCTATCAATTGCTGCGCGAGCGCGGGCTGGTCAGCGGCGAGGTCGGGCGCGGCACCTATGTCCTCGGCCGGCAGAACGCGAAGCCCGACTTCATAGCGCCGGACGCGCAAGGCACGCGCGACATCGATGCGCCGCGCGGCAAGCTGCGCTTCGACAGCACCGCGGCGCCCGATGTCGGCCAGGGCGCCATCGTCACCGAAGTGCTGTCGCGCACGGCTTCGGATCATGCGCATGAGATTTCGAGCTACACGCGGGATTTTCCCGAGCGCTGGTTCGAGGCCGGCGCCAGTTGGCTGTCGCGCAACTCGTTTCGACCGAGCGCCGATACGATCGTGCCGACGCTCGGTACCCATGCCGCTGTCATGGCGGCGATCGCCGCACTGACCACGCCCGGCGATTACGTCGCCTTCGAGCACCTGACCTATTCGCAGATTTCGCGCAGCGCCGGCCTGATCGGTCGTCGCACGGCGCTGGTGGCATCGGACCATCAGGGTCTCAACGCCGACGATTTCGAGCGCGTCTGCGCGCAAAAGCACCCGAAGATGATCTTTCTGATGCCTACGGTGCAGAATCCGACGCTGGCGATCCTGCCGGCAGCGCGACGTGAGGCAATCGCGCGGATCGCGCGTGAATACAATGTCGTCATTATCGAGGACGATCTTTACGGCGGCCTGACCGAAGATCCGACGCCAATGCTGGCCGACTATGCACCCGAGCGCACCATCGTCGCAGGCGGCCTGTCGAAATCGGTAGCGGCCGGCGTTCGCGGCGGCTGGCTTTCCTGCCCGCCCGCTTATCGCCATCGCATCCGCGTTGCCCATAAGATGATGACCGGAGGCATGCCTTTCCTGCTGGCCGAGGTGAATGCCCGGCTGGTGCTGTCGGGCCAGGCCGCGGACATACGCAAACGGGCCATCGCCGAAATCAACGCCCGCACCGCCATCGTGCGCGAGACTTTGGCCGGCTTCGAATTCAAGTCGCGGGACAATATACCCTTTGTCTGGCTGACCTTGCCCGACCCCTGGCTTTCCGGCACGTTCAAGAACGCCTGCCTCGAGCACGGCGTGCTAATCGACGACGAAGACGAGTTCAAGGCGGGCCGTTCCGAGCAGGTCTTCCACGCTGTGCGCTTCGGCATTTCGCAGCCGAGGCAGCGCAAGGACATCGCGGACGGCGTTGCGGCAATCCGGCGGCTCCTCGATGAGGGCCGTGCAGGCTACGACAGTTTTTCCTGATCCGCATCGCCTTGGAGCGCCGGCGGTTCAGGATGCCTCCAGGCAAGACCCGAGGCGCATCGGTTGAGTCCGGTCCGGTGGGACGCGCGTTCAAGGCGCCGCGGCTTTCTCCGGATTCAGCCACTTTTCGTCGGTCCATGGGTGTATCGGCCGCAAAGCTTGCGATAAGAGGAGACTCAAAATCCCAAGCTCCCACGGATAAAAACCGCCGCCCATGACCATTTCCAATTCCGTGCCGATCACGCCCGAGCTCATTGCCGCGCACGGGCTGAAGCCAGACGAATACCAGCGCATCCTCGACCTCGTCGGGCGCGAGCCGAGCTTCACCGAACTTGGCATCTTCTCGGCGATGTGGAACGAGCATTGCTCGTATAAATCCTCGAAGAAATGGCTGCGCACGCTGCCGACGACCGGCCCGCGGGTCATCCAGGGACCGGGCGAGAATGCCGGCGTGGTCGATATCGGCGACGGCGACTGCGTCGTCTTCAAGATGGAGAGCCACAACCACCCCTCCTTTATCGAGCCCTACCAAGGGGCGGCGACGGGCGTCGGCGGCATATTGCGCGATGTCTTCACCATGGGCGCGCGGCCGATCGCGGCGATGAACGCCTTGCGCTTCGGTGCTCCCGATCATCCCAAGACCAAGCACCTGGTGGCGGGAGTGGTTTCCGGCGTCGGCGGCTACGGCAACTCCTTCGGCGTGCCGACGGTCGGCGGCGAGGTCAATTTCGACGCCCGCTACAACGGCAATATCCTGGTCAACGCTTTTGCCGCGGGTCTTGCCAAGACGGACGCGATTTTCCTGTCGGAGGCCAAGGGCGTCGGCCTGCCGGTCGTCTATCTCGGCGCCAAGACCGGTCGCGACGGCGTCGGCGGCGCCACCATGGCCTCGGCCGAATTCGACGACAAGATCGACGAAAAGCGCCCGACCGTGCAGGTCGGCGATCCCTTCACCGAAAAGTGCCTGCTGGAAGCCTGTCTCGAACTGATGGCGTCCGGTGCGGTCATCGCCATCCAGGACATGGGTGCTGCCGGCCTTACCTGCTCGGCGGTCGAGATGGGTGCCAAGGGGGATCTCGGCATCGAGCTCGAGCTCGACAAGGTGCCGGTGCGCGAGGAGCGCATGAGCGCCTACGAGATGATGCTGTCGGAAAGCCAGGAGCGCATGCTGATGGTGCTGCGCCCCGAAAAGGAAAAGGAGGCCGAGGCGATCTTCCACAAATGGGGGCTCGACTTCGCCATAGTCGGCAAGACGACCGACGATCTGCGCTTTCGCGTCCTGCATCAGGGTGATCAGGTTGCGGACCTGCCGATCAAGGATCTCGGCGACAAGGCACCGGAATATGACCGTCCGTGGGTCGAGCCGAAGAAGCCGGCGCCGCTTGCGGCCAATGACATTCCGCAGGCCGATGTCGCCGAAGCACTGCTGAAGCTGCTCGGCGGCCCTGACCTGTCGTCGCGCCGCTGGGTGTGGGAACAGTACGACACGCTGATCCAGGGCAATTCGCTGCAGCTTCCCGGTGGCGATGCCGGCGTGGTGCGGGTCGAAGGCCATCCGACCAAAGCGCTGGCTTTCTCGTCGGACGTGACGCCGCGCTATTGCGAGGCCGATCCCTATGAGGGCGGCAAGCAGGCGGTGGCCGAATGCTGGCGCAACCTGACCGCCACCGGCGCGCTGCCGCTGGCCGCCACCGACAATCTCAATTTCGGCAATCCGGAACGGCCGGAGATCATGGGTCAGTTGGTCGGCGCGGTGAAGGGCATTGGCGATGCCTGCCGCGCGCTCGGCTTCCCGATCGTTTCGGGCAATGTCTCGCTCTACAACGAAACCAATGGCCAGGGCATCCTGCCGACGCCGACCATCGGCGGCGTCGGGCTGATCGCCGACTGGTCGAAGATGGTGCGGGCCGGCTTCGCTGCGCAAGGCCAGATGATCCTGCTGGTCGGCGCGCCGGCCTCATGGGGCACGCATCTCGGCCAATCGGTCTACTTGCGCGACATCCACGGCCGCAGCGACGGCCCGCCGCCGCCGGTCGACCTCGACCATGAAAAGCGTGTCGGCGACCATGTGCGCGCCCTCATCGCGTCCGGCATCGTCACCGCGGCTCACGACGTTTCCGACGGCGGCATTGCGGTCGCGCTGGCTGAGATGGCGATGGCATCAGGCATCGGCGCGACGGTCCCCGGACTGGCCGGCACCGATCCTATTCCGGTCTGGTTCGGCGAGGACCAGGGCCGCTATCTCCTCACGCTGTCAATCGATCCAGACAGTGAGGACTGGGACGCGATCCGCAAACAGCAAGGCGAACTCGGTATTTTCGCGCCCTGGATCGGCTCGACCGGCGGCAACACGCTGAAACTCGGCGAGGCACGGGCGATCCCGCTCGGCGAATTGACCGCCGCGCACGAAGGCTGGTTCCCGCGCTTCATGGATCAGGCCATTTGAGCAGAGCGTGATCCCGAAAAGTGGGAACCGATTTTTTCGGAAAAATCATGCTCAACCACAGGAAACTGGCCGTCCGGGCACTGCTTGCAGTCGTCTTCTGGCCATCGCTGTTCTTCTTCTGGTTTCTCGGCCCGTTCGTCTTTTTCCTGCTGTCGACGACATCGAGCGAGGTCTGCGCCCGGTTGGATACACGCGCGGAGTTCCTCGCCGCGGCCAACGACACGCTTCCGATGCTTGGCCTGCAAAACCTTTTCTATGCAGTTCCGCTTGTCTGCCTGGTGCTTTGGAGCCGGCTTCTGCCGGACCGGGCACGGACAAGGCACATCTTCACCTGCATAAAACTTTTCGCCGTCGCGGCCGCATTGGGGGCACTGTGGGAGTATGGCTCCTCGCTGGCCTGCGATGGCTACGGCCAGCCGTTCTTCTCGCCCGTCTGGCGGATGACCGCCTACCTGCCGATTGCCAACCTGGCGATCAACCTTCCCCTCTATGTGCTGACCTTCAGCCTTGGGCGGACCTTCTCGACGCCCGAGGACGACCCCGCGGACGACGCCGGCGGTCAGAGCGAGAACGCGTCGTGAGCCACAATCGCGCTGGGGCTGGACGGAACGGCTTCAATCCCGGCCGGAAAGGCTTTAGGTTCATCCCGACTCTCATCGCACGGGCAGCCATGCCGCAGCCCGCCCGAAAAACAGGAACTTGCCATGGCAATGGATGCCCGCGACATCGAAAAACTGATCAAGGAGGGCATCCCGGATGCCAGGGTGACCATCCGTGACCTTGCCGGCGACGGCGATCACTATGCGGCCGAAGTCGTGGCCGAGAGCTTTCGCGGAAAAAGCCGCGTGCAGCAGCACCAGATGGTCTATGACGCGCTGAAGGGCAATATGGGCGGCGTGCTGCACGCGCTGGCGCTGCAGACCAGCGTGCCGGACTAGGGGCTTCCAACGCCAAAGTCGCTTGGCCCAAAACGCCGCATCTTTTGCGCCATTCAGGCCACCACGCGGCTAAAGTCTTGTTTCGGGCAACCTATGGGTTTATCTGATGGAAAAGCTTCGAGCCTGACTCCCACAGGCGGGAAAGGATATTCCATGAGCGGCATCAACGACTACATCGACAACGAAGTGAAGGGCAACGACGTCGTGCTTTTCATGAAGGGCACGCCCGGTTTCCCGCAATGCGGATTTTCCGGCCAGGTTGTCCAGATCCTCGACTATATCGGCGCCGACTACAAAGGCGTGAACGTGCTGGATTCGGCCGAGCTGCGCCAGGGCATCAAGGAATACTCCAACTGGCCGACGATCCCTCAGCTCTACGTCAAGGGCGAATTCGTCGGTGGCTGCGACATCGTGCGCGAAATGTTCCAGGCGGGCGAGTTGCAGACATTCCTTGTCGAGAAGGGCGTGAGCGTCAAAGGCGCCGCCTGATTTCGGTTGGGCATGTCGCCGTCGACATGCCCTGAGCACCGGGGCAGCCCCGCCTCGGCAATTTTGCGTCCGGGACCCGGACCAGGACGAGCCAATGCGCCGGGCCACCGGCGCGTTTTCGTTTGAGAGATCGGACTTGCCGTGGACCAGCAGACGTCAGCACCGCAATCGGCAAGCAAATTGCCCATTCCGCGCTGGGAGTTCATCGCGCTGTGCGCAGCGCTGATGGCGCTCAATTCGTTGGCCATCGACATCATGCTGCCGGCGCTGCAGCAGATCGGCGCCTCGCTTGGCGTCGAGAACGAAAACCACCGGCAATATGTCATCACCGCCTATATTCTGGGTTTTGGCGGCGGACAGCTGTTTTTCGGACCGCTCTCGGACCGATTCGGGCGCCGTGCGCCGCTTGTCGCCGGCCTGATCATTTATGTGGCGGCGGCCGCCGCGGCCGCCATATCGCCAAGCTTTGAAACGCTTCTACTTTGCCGGGCCGTGCAAGGCATCGGTGCGGCCGCGACCCGCGTCATCGCCGTCTCGATCGTGCGCGACACGTTCGATGGCCGGCGCATGGCCGAGGTGATGTCGCTGATCTTCATGGTGTTCATGGCGATCCCGGTGATTGCTCCCGGCATCGGCCAGTTCATCATGCTGTTCGCGACCTGGCATTTGATCTTCGTCACCATGGCCGTCGGCGCGCTTGTCGTCTCGGCCTGGTCGCTGCTGCGCCTGCCCGAGACGCTACATCCGGAATATCGCCGGCCATTGACCGTCAATGCCATTGTCGGCGGGTTCCGCATCGTGCTGACCAACCGCGTCGCGATCTGCTATGCCTTCGCCAGTACGTTCATCTTCGGCGCCATGTTCGGCTTCATCGCCTCGGCGCAGCAGATTTATGTCGACATATTCAATGTCGGCGAATTGTTTCCGGTCATCTTTGCCGGCGTTGCCGGCGTGCTCGCCTTCTCCAACTATCTGAACTCGCGTCTTGTCGGCCGCATCGGCATGCGCCGCCTGTCGCAGAGCGCGCTGCTGTTGTTTCTGGTCATCAGCCTGGCCTGGCTGGTCGTTTCGCTGGAAATGAAGATGCCGCTCTGGCTGTTCGTCACCTTCTTTGCCTGCGCCATGCTCCCTTTCGGTGCGCTCGGCGCGAATTTCAATGCCTTGGCTATGGAGCCGCTTGGTCAGCTGGCCGGCACGGCCTCGTCCATCCTGGGCTTCATGCAGACGTTTCTCGGCGGCATTCTCGGCACGCTGATCGGCCAGGCTTTCAACGGCACGGTGACGCCATTGGCCGCCGGCTTCTGCAGCGTCTCGGTCGCAGCCCTGCTGATGATCTTCATCGCCGAACGCGGCAAGATGTTCCAGCCGCAGAATCAACCCGTCTCGGGGCACATTGCCGATCTGCATTGAATTGTCGCCTTTGCGGCGCTCGGCTGGGTAATCGAATTGGCAGCCGGCTATTGCGCCCAGAGTTCGCTGCGCAACTCGCGCCAGCTTTCCCGGTCGGGTGCGACAAGCAGGCCGCCGCCGACATGCGACGGTAGGTAGGCACTGGCGTCGAAACGCGCGGCGTGGCCGCCGGCCTCGGCATGAATCAGGACACCGGGCAGATGGTCCCACGGCATCAGCTTGTTGTAGACGACGAAATGGGCATGGCCGCTGGCCAGCAGGCGATATTCATGCGCGGCGCAGCGATAGGCGAATTGCGACAGGATTTTCGTCTGGTTGCGCGCCAGCCGCGACCGCTCTGGTTCGGCCATGTACTGCCAGGAGACGGAGCCGGTCATTCCCGAGATCGGCACGGGCGCCGCGACACGCACTTTTTCCAGGTTGCCATGCGCGTGCCTGATATGGCTGCCGGCGCCCCTGGCGCCGATCAGCCAGTCCTTGCCGACCGGATCGTGGATGATGCCTGCGACGGTCTCACCCCGGACCACGACACCCAGCATGACGCCGAACAACGGCACGCCGGAAGCGAAATTGAAAGTGCCGTCCACCGGGTCGATGGTGAAAGCCAGATCGGCATCGCCAAGACCGTCGAGCAGCGCCGGATTGTCGGAACAGGCTTCCTCGCCGACAATCATGGCCGTCGGGTAGCGCTCACGCAGCTTGGCGGTGATCAGCCGCTCGGCACTGACGTCGGCTTCCGTCACCAGGTCGGCGGCCGACGTCTTCTGGCGGACGTCGCCGCCGCCCAACCGGCGAAAGCGCGGCATGATTTCGGCTTCGGCTGCTTCGGCCAGGGTGCTGGCCAGCCAGTCGATCGCGGTATCGTCAAATGTCATCGGAAATGTCTTGCCTGCTGGAGAGCGTTTCATCGAGTGCGGCGAAATCGAACAGTTTCCTGTCGAGCAGATGCGACGGCCTGGTGTTGGACAACGCACGCAGCATCGTGTCCTTGCGCCCGGGCATGCGCTTTTCGATATCGTCGAGCATGGCCTTCATGGCGTTGCGCTGGAGACCTTCCTGGCTGCCGCAGAGATCGCAAGGGATGATCGGGAACCGCATCGCCGCGGCGAGCTTTTCCAGATCGATTTCGGCGCAATAGCTCAGCGGCCGCAGCACCATGACGTCGCCCTCGTCGTTGAGCAGCTTTGGCGGCATGGCGGCGAGACGGCCGCCGTGGAACAGGTTCATGAAGAAGGTTTCGAGAATGTCCTCGCGATGATGGCCGAGCACCAGCGCCGAGCACCCCTCCTCTCGGGCTACGCGATAGAGATGACCACGCCGCAGGCGTGAACAGAGCGAGCAATAGGTGCTGCCCTGCGGCAGCTTGTCGGTGACGACGGAGTAGGTGTCCTGGTATTCGATGCGGTGTGCAATGCCGTGGGCATTGAGGTAATCGGGCAGGATGTGCTTGGGAAAGTTCGGCTGGCCCTGGTCGAGATTGCAGGCCAGCAGCTCCACCGGCAGCAGGCCGCGCCATTTGAGGTCCAGCAGCATGGCAAGCAGGCCGTAGGAATCCTTGCCGCCCGACAGGGCCACCAGCCAGCGCTCGCCTGGCCTGACCATCGAAAAATCCTCGATCGCCTGGCGGGTCAGCCGCAGCAGCCGCTTGCGCAATTTGTTGAACTCGACCGAAGACGGCACATCGGCGAACAGCGGGTGAAAACCGCCTTCGATGGCGGCGGCCTGCTCAAGCGATTGAGCGTCTGGCAGCATGTTCATGGCGTCGGTTCCAAATCCTGGAGCAACGAACGTTCGGAGCTTCGTTGCCGCCCGGATTAGCGGACATGGCCGACAAAGAAAAGGCCGCCTCGATGGGCGGCCCCTTCCGGTCTCGCAAAAAGCCTTCGCTTAACGCGAATAGAATTCGACGACGAGGTTCGGTTCCATCTGGACGGCGAACGGAACGTCCGCCAGGCCCGGGATGCGCGAGAAGGTCGCGGTCATCTTGTTGTGATCGGCTTCGATGTAGTCCGGCACGTCGCGCTCGGCGAGGCCGACCGATTCCAGGACGATCACCAGCTGCTTCGACTTTTCACGCACTTCGACGACGTCGCCCGGCTTGCAGCGGTACGAGCCGATGTTGACGCGCCTGCCGTTGACATTGACGTGGCCGTGGTTGACGAACTGGCGGGCGGCGAAAATGGTCGGAACGAACTTGGCGCGATAGACGACAGCGTCCAGACGCGACTCGAGCAGGCCGATCAGGTTCTCCGAGGTGTCGCCCTTGCGGCGGTCGGCCTCCTCATAGACCTTGCGGAACTGCTTTTCCGAAACGTCGCCATAGTGGCCCTTCAGCTTCTGCTTGGCGCGCAGCTGCAGGCCGAAATCGGAAAGCTTGCCCTTGCGGCGCTGGCCGTGCTGGCCGGGGCCGTATTCACGCTTGTTGACCGGGGACTTCGGGCGGCCCCAGATGTTTTCGCCGAGACGGCGGTCGATCTTGTACTTCGCGGATTCGCGCTTGCTCATCGCATTCCCTTTCAAAACAACATAACCCGGAGCCTCATGGTCCGGGTGAAGGAAACGCGCCCTCCTCTGGCCTCCGTTTTCGAGACCTGACAGGGTTTTTCCACGCAACGCGGCGAAAAACCCACGGGACACGTCAGTTCAAACAAGACCTTGGAAAACAGACTGGCTTCCGTCGAGGTCTTGCGCATGCAAAACAAACCACCGGGCGTTGCGGCCCGGTGTTGGGAGCGCTGTTAAACAGAGATTTAACCGCTGTCAAGGTTCCAACTGGCGCCGCCCGCGCTATTAGAACAATTCCCGGAAAGCGCTAGCGGTTTCTACCCGGGATTGTGTAAAAAACCGGAGCGGGGCGGCGATTCCCTGAAGCTGAACCGCTCCAGGAAGGGACTTGAGCAGAGGAGCCTGAATTCGGATGAAGAAGTTCTTTCTAAGCCTGACTGGTGCGGCGGTGTTGGCCGGATCGATGGCCGTCATTACTCCTGAGCCGGCGATGGCAAGGCATTGGCAAGGCCACCGGCCTCATCAGGTATGCCGGATTGTGGTCAGGAAGCGCGTCGTCTGGCGCCATGGTCACCGCCATGTCATTCGCCAAAAAGTGCGACGCTGCCACTGGCGCTAACAGCTGCCACTGGCGCTAACAGCCGCCACTGGCGCTAACAGCCGCCACTGGCGCTGATTACGTCGGCCATTGACCAGACAATAACATCAAGGCCTGCGACCCCGTCGCGGGCCTATTTCTTGCCATTGGACGAGCCCTTCACAAAGGGCGTGCCAAATAGCGCTTCCCTCAGTGCTTCTTTTTCTCCGGCAGATCCTTGCGCTTGGTTTCGGCGAATTCCTCGAGCTGCTTTTCGCTCATGGATTCGTACATCCCTTTGGAAGCGCCTTTGAGCTCGCTCTTCTTGGTCTCGCCGCGCTTGGCCGACAATGCGGCGCCGGCGGCCTTCTGCTGGGCTTTCGAGGTGGCAGGCATGGTTTTTCTCCCTTCATTGCCTGGGAGAAAACGAAACGGCCTCGCCAATGTTCCGGAAATCAGGCGACCGTCAGTCCAAAGCCCTGCATCAAACGGCTGGTGGCAAAATCCGCCTTGCCGGACGTGAAGACCGCGATGTCCGGCTCACCATGCGGCAACGGCCCATTGACCGGCGACAGCAGCGACATCGCCCGCCGGGCGATCGCTTCGGCAGGATCGATCCAGTCGACCGGCCAGGGTGCGGTCTTGCGCATGCGGTTGACCAGAAAAGGATAGTGCGTACAGGCGAGCACGGCGATGTCGGTGCGCATGCCGTCGCGCTCGATGAAACATGGGGCGATCTCGGCGCGCACGGCTTCCTCGTCGACGAAGCCTTCGCGCATATAGGCTTCGGCCAGCCCCGCCAGACGGTCGCTGCCGACCAGCCGGACATGGCACTTCTGCGCCCATTTGCTGATCAGGTCGCGCGTGTATTGCCGTTTCACCGTGCCCGGCGTCGCCAGCACGGAGACGAGGCCGGAGCGGGTACGCTCCGCCGCCGGCTTGATGGCAGGCACGGTGCCGACAAAGGGATGGCCGGGAAACCTCTCGCGCAACGCGTCGATCACCAGCGTCGAGGCGGTGTTGCAGGCGATGACCGAGATGGCCGGGGAGAACCGGTCCAGCAATTTGCCGAACAGGTCGAGAATATGGATCCGCAGCGCCGGTTCCTCCCAGGCGCCAAAGGGGAAGGCGGCGTCGTCGGCGATGTAGACGAAGCGGCGGTCGGGCATCAGCACGCGCGCCTCGCGCAGCACAGTCAGCCCGCCAATGCCGGAATCGAACATCAGGATCGGCTGATCAGTCATTGTCGGTTCCCTTGCCGCCGAGCGGCGGCGCGGCGTTGTCGTCGTCATCGGCCACCTGACGATCCGCATTGGTCTTGCGGCCGGGACCGCCGGCGCGCGCCGCTGCCGGAAGCCGCCTTGGATCATCTCCCGGAGAGCCGTCGCCGCGCGGCATCGCCGGCGAGAACCTGTCCAGCGACGAGATGATGCCGCGCAGCACCTTGAGCTCCGGCTCGGCAAATCCCGCCCGGGTCAATACGGCGCGCAGATTGTCAACCATCTTCGGCTTCTTCGGCGCCGGCCGGAAATAGCCGCGCGCTTCGAGTGCGCCTTCGAGATAGGCGAACAATCCGTGCAGTTCTTCCTTGCTGGCCGGCTTCATGTCCGGACCCGTAAAGTTGGTCTTGGTCTCGTCCTCGAGGCCGGATTTCATCCACTCGTAGGACATGAGAAGCGCGGCCTGGGCGATGTTAAGCGAGGAGAAATCGGGATCGACCGGAAAAGTGACGATCTCGTCGGCGAGGCCAACCTCGTCATTATAGAGGCCGAAACGCTCGCGGCCGAACAGGATGCCGGTTCGCTGACCCATGCCATGGCGAGCCCGGAGCACCCTGCCCGCCTCGACCGGCCCGCGCACGGGCTTGAAGCCGTCGCGTTGCCTTGCGGTGGTCGCGAAAACGAAATTCAGGTCGGCCATCGCCGTGGCGAGATCGTCGAAAACCTTGACGGCATCGATGACATGGTCGGCGCGGCTGGCCGCCGCCCGCGCCTTCTCGTTCGGCCAGCCGTCGCGCGGGTTGACGAGGCGAAGTTCGACCAGGCCGAAATTGGCCATGGCGCGCGCAACCATGCCGATATTCTCGCCGAGCTGCGGCTCCACGAGGATGATGGCGGGGCTGGCGACTGAAGCGGTATCGGAATCTTTGGTGACGGGCATGATTGTCAATGAACTGCTGTTTGCGGCATTTCAGCGTCCCCTGCCATATTCGGCCGCGAAAATGAACCATTCGCAAATGGCGGGGCGATCGCTTCGCTTTCGTGACCGATCGTCGTTTGCGCGGCCAAAAACGCTTTGATATAGGGGCGCATCCCCGGCCGAACGCCACGCGGGCAAGGCCGTCCCATTTCCCAGCAACGAGGCATTCTTTCCATGGCGAAGATCAAGGTGGCGAACCCGGTCGTCGAACTCGACGGCGACGAGATGACCCGCATCATCTGGCAGTTCATCAAGGACAAGCTGATCCACCCTTATCTCGACCTCAAGCTTGAATATTACGACCTCGGCATCGAGCATCGCGACGCCACCAACGACCAGGTGACCGTCGATTCGGCCAACGCCATCAAAAAATACGGCGTCGGCGTGAAATGCGCGACCATCACGCCCGACGAGCAGCGCGTCGAGGAATTCAAGCTGAAGAAGATGTGGAAGTCGCCGAACGGCACCATCCGCAACATTCTCGGCGGCACCATCTTCCGCGAGCCGATCATCATGAAGAACGTGCCGCGGCTGGTGCCCGGCTGGACCAAGCCGATCATCGTCGGCCGCCACGCCTATGGCGACCAGTACCGCGCCACCGATTTCCGTTTTCCCGGCAAGGGCAAGCTGACGATCAAGTTCGTCGGCGAGGATGGCCAGGTGATCGAGCACGACGTGTTCGACGCGCCCGGCGCCGGCGTCGCCATGGCCATGTACAACCTAGACGAATCGATCCGCGAATTCGCCCGCGCTTCGCTGAACTACGGCCTGCTGCGCAACTACCCGGTCTATCTCTCGACCAAGAACACCATCCTCAAGGCCTATGACGGCCGCTTCAAGGATATTTTCCAGGAGGTCTACGAGGCTGAGTTCGAGGCCGAGTTCAAGTCCAAGAAGCTGTGGTACGAGCACCGCCTGATCGACGACATGGTGGCCTCCAGCCTGAAATGGTCGGGTGGCTATGTCTGGGCCTGCAAGAACTATGACGGCGACGTACAGTCCGACACGGTGGCGCAGGGGTTCGGCTCGCTCGGCCTGATGACCTCGGTGCTGATGACGCCGGACGGCAAGACGGTGGAAGCGGAAGCCGCGCACGGCACCGTGACGCGCCACTATCGCCAGCACCAGAAGGGCGAGGAAACCTCGACCAATTCGATCGCCTCGATCTTCGCCTGGACCCGGGGCCTCGCCCATCGCGCCAAGCTCGACGACAATGCTGAATTGAAACGCTTCGCGGAGACACTCGAAAAGGTCTGCATCCAGACCGTCGAATCCGGCTTCATGACCAAGGACCTGTCGCTGCTGATCGGCCCCGACCAGCCCTGGCTTTCGACCACTGGTTTCCTGGACAAGATCGACGAGAATTTGCAGAAGGCGATGGCGTAGGCACCCGCGGGTTCAACATGCCGAAGGCTCCGGAAGGAGCCTTCGCTTTTTTGGGCCAACGAAAATCGAAAGCAAAGGACTGGCAACATGGCCAAACCGGTCCTCTACGGCGCCGACTACAGCGTTTACGTGCGCATAGCGCGCATGGCGCTGGAGGAGAAGGGCGTCGACTACGAGCTTGTGCCGGTCGATGTGTTCGCCGCCGAGGGCATCCCCGGCTGGTATTTCGAGCACCACCCGTTCGGCCGCATCCCGGCCTTCGAGCATGACGGTTTTCGCCTGTTCGAGGCCAGCGCGATTGCGCGCTATGTCGACGAGGCGTTCGACGGGCCGCCTTTGCAGCCGAAGGATCCGCGCGGCCGCGCGCGGATGAACCAGATCATCGGCATGCTCGACGCTTATGGCTATCGGGCCATGGTCTGGGACGTCGCCGTGGAGCGGCTGGAGAAGGCGTCGCCTGACGAAGCGCTGATTGTCAGCGGATTACGACAAGCAGGAACGGTCCTTCAGGCGCTCTCATCATTGAGATCCCCGGGGCCGTGGTTGCTCGGCAATCAACTGACGCTCGCCGACCTGCATGCGGCACCGATCATCGGCTATTTCGTCAAGGTGGCGGAAGGGCGCAAACTGCTGGCTCGCTTTGCCGACATACAGGACTGGTGGGATTGTATTGCTAAACAGGCAAGCTTTGCCAGGACTGAAAAGGCCGGCTGATCTGCGACAGCGCAGCGCAGCGATATTCGATTCAGGTCAACGATTTCGCGGACAGCCGATCATTGATGTCGCGCCGCCCATCATGAGGGGCCGCGCGACCTCGAAGGGAAGCAACCGGCCTGGAGCGTTGCCCCCCAATTCTGCAATGAATCACGCCGCCTCCAGCGCCGCCCTCACCGCAGCAATCGCGTCGTCGGCCTTCGAGGCATCGGGGCCACCGGCCTGCGCCATGTCGGGCCGGCCGCCGCCGCCCTGCCCGCCGAGGGCGGCGGAGGCGACACGCACCAGGTCGACGGCGCTGAAACGGCCGACGAGATCATCGGTGACGGCGACCACGACGCTCGCTTTGTTGTCCTCGCCCGCACCGACGAATACGACCACGCCGGAGCCGAGCGAGCTTTTGCCGGCGTCGGCGAGCGGCTTCAGATCCTTCGGCGAGACACCGGAAACCGACTTGCCGAGGAAGCCGACGCCCGCGACGGTCTCGTTGGCGGCCGGCGCGTCAGCGGGCGACCCGCCGCCCAGCGCCAGCTTCTTGCGCGCTTCGGTGAGCTCCTTCTCGAGCTTCTTGCGCTCTTCGAGCAGGGCTTCAACACGCGCCGGCACGTCGGCCGGCGAGATTTTCAGTGTTGCCGCGGCCGCCTTCAGCCGCCGGTCCTGTTCGTCGAGATGCTTGCGCGCGGCCTCGCCCGTCAGCGCCTCGATGCGGCGCACGCCTGCGGCGACGGCGCTGTCGGACACGACGCGCACCAGGCCGATGTCACCGGTTGCCCTGACATGCGTGCCGCCGCAAAGCTCGACCGAATAGGGGCGGTTGGCCTTGGCGCCATGTAGGCCCGTGCCCATAGACACGACGCGCACCTCATCGCCGTATTTCTCGCCGAACAGCGCCATGGCGCCTTCGGCAATGGCATCGTCGACCGACATCAGGCGCGTGATCACCGGGCTGTTCTGCACCACGATCTCGTTGGCCATGCGCTCGACCTCCTCGAGTTCCGAGGGCGAGATGGGCTTGTTGTGCGAGATGTCGAAGCGCAGGCGCTCGGGCGCGACCAGCGAGCCCTTCTGTGCGACATGGGTGCCCAGCACCTCGCGCAGCGCCTCATGGATCAGATGCGTCGCGGAATGGTTCGCGCGCAGCCTGGAGCGCCTCGCATGGTCAACCTTCAGCTCGACGGCGGCACCCGTCCTGGCAGTGCCGCTGACCACCTTGCCGAGATGCACGAACAGCCCGTCGGCCTTCTTCTGCGTATCGGAAATCTCGATCGAGAAGCCTTCGCCTGAAATGGTTCCGGTGTCGCCCATCTGGCCGCCGGATTCGGCATAGAACGGCGTCTGGTTGACGACCACGGCTACCGCTTCGCCCTTGCCGGCGCTGTCGACGGTCTTGCCGTCGCGGACAACCGCCTGGATGATGCCTTCCGCCTGCTCGGTCTCGTAGCCGAGGAATTCGGTGGCACCGGCTTTTTCGCGCACCGGGAACCAGACCGCTTCCGTCGCCGCCTCGCCGGAACCTGCCCAGTGCTTACGCGCCTCGGCCTTCTGCTGCTCCATCGCATTGGTGAAGCCGGCAAGATCGACCGAGATGTTGCGCTGGCGCAGCGCATCCTGCGTCAGGTCGAGCGGGAAGCCATAGGTGTCGTAAAGCTTGAAGGCCGTCTCGCCGTCCAGCATGTCGCCGGCGCCGAGCTTTTCCGTCGCCTCCGACAGCAAACCGAGGCCACGCACCAGTGTCTTGCGGAACCTGGTCTCCTCAAGCTTCAGCGTCTCGGTGATCAGCTGTTCGCCGCGCACCAGTTCCGGATAGGCCTGACCCATCTCGCGAACCAGCGCCGGCACCAGCTGCCACACCAGCGGCTCGTTCGCACCGAGCAATTGCGCATGCCGCATGGCGCGGCGCATGATGCGGCGCAGCACATAGCCGCGGCCTTCGTTCGATGGCAGCACGCCGTCTGCGACCAGGAACGAGGACGAGCGCAGGTGATCGGCTATGACGCGATAGGATGCGACGGTCTCGGCGTCGGGACCGCGGCCGAGCGCGGACGACGCCGCATCGATCAGATGGCGGAACAGGTCGGTCTCAAACACGCTTTCCACGCCTTGCAGGATGGAGGCCATGCGCTCCAGCCCCATGCCGGTGTCGATCGACGGGCGCGGCAGGTCAATGCGCTCGTCCTTCGTCACTTGCTCGTACTGCATGAACACCAGGTTCCAGAATTCCAGGAACCGGTCGCCATCCTCCTCCGGGGTGCCGGGCGGACCGCCCCAGATGTGCTCGCCGCGATCGATGAAAATTTCCGAGCATGGCCCGCACGGCCCGGTGTCGCCCATCGCCCAGAAATTGTCGGAGGTTGGGATGCGGATGATGCGATCATCGGAAAAGCCGGCGATCTTCTTCCAGAAGCCGGCCGCCTCGTCGTCGGTGTGGTAGACGGTGACGAGCAGCTTGTCCTTCTTAAGCCCGAACTCCCTGGTAATGAGGTTCCAGGCCAACTCGATGGCGCGCTCCTTGAAATAGTCGCCGAAGGAGAAATTGCCGAGCATCTCGAAGAAGGTCAGGTGGCGCGCGGTGTAGCCGACATTGTCGAGGTCGTTGTGCTTGCCGCCGGCGCGAACGCTTTTCTGGGCGGTCGTGGCACGCGAATAGGGCCGCTTCTCCAGGCCGGTGAAGACGTTCTTGAACTGCACCATGCCGGCATTGGTGAACATCAGCGTCGGATCGTTGCGCGGTACAAGCGGGCTCGACGCCACGACCTCGTGACCCTCCTTGCGGAAATAGTCGAGAAATGTCGACCGGATCTCGTTCACGCCACTCATGAATGCTGCCTTTTCGAGAGAGCCGCCGGCCGGACCGGCGGAAAATGGGCTCTGCTTTAGAAGATGGAGCTGGCCTTTTAGCCGCCGCTTGGCACCCTGTCCAGAAACACGCAAGCCGGCCAATTCGCGGTTCACCAGCCACCCAAAACGCAAACCGCCGGCACGGGGCCGGCGGTTCGAAACGCAATACTACAGAACTCGATTACATAAGCTCAAATTGATGAACCGGGATTATGGCCGAACTCGGGCCATAAACCGAACGCTAGATCGCGCCGGCGAACGCTTGAATTGCGCCGGCGAACGCTTACATCGCGCCGGCTTCATCCTCGAACCCATCATCGCCACCTTCGGAGCCGCCATTCTCAAGGAATTTCTCGGCGATCAGTCCGGCGTTCTGCCTGAGCGCAAGTTCGATCTCGCGCGCCGTATCGGGATTGTCGCGCAGGAACAGCTTCGCGTTCTCGCGGCCCTGGCCGAGACGCTGCGAATTGTAGGAGAACCAGGCGCCCGACTTCTCGACCACGCCGGCCTTGACGCCGAGATCGACCAGCTCGCCTGTCTTCGACACGCCTTCGCCGTACATGATGTCGAACTCGACCACCTTGAAGGGCGGCGCCAGCTTGTTCTTGACCACCTTGACGCGGGTCTGGTTGCCGACGACCTCGTCGCGGTCCTTGACCGAGCCGATGCGGCGGATATCGAGACGCACCGAGGCGTAAAATTTCAGCGCATTGCCGCCGGTGGTGGTTTCGGGCGAGCCGAACATGACGCCGATCTTCATGCGGATCTGGTTGATGAAGATGACCATGGTGTTGGAGCGCGAGATCGAGGCGGTCAGCTTGCGCAGCGCCTGGCTCATCAGGCGGGCCTGCAGGCCGGGCAGCGAATCGCCCATCTCGCCCTCGATTTCGGCGCGCGGCGTCAGCGCCGCGACCGAATCGACCACCAGCACATCGATGGCGCCGGAGCGCACCAGCGTATCGCAGATCTCAAGCGCCTGCTCGCCAGTGTCAGGCTGCGAGATCAGGAGGTTTTCGAGATCGACGCCGAGCTTGCGGGCATAGACCGGATCGAGCGCATGCTCGGCATCGACGAAGGCGCAGATGCCGCCCTTCTTCTGGGCTTCCGCCACCGTGTGCAGCGCCAGCGTCGTCTTACCCGAGCTTTCCGGCCCGTAGATCTCGATGATGCGGCCGCGCGGCAGGCCGCCGACGCCAAGCGCGATGTCGAGGCCGAGCGAGCCGGTCGGCACGGTTTCGATCTCGACGACCTGCTCGTTCGCGCCGAGCCGCATGATCGAGCCCTTGCCGAAAGCCCGCTCGATTTGCGACAGCGCCGCATCCAGAGCCTTTGATTTGTCCACTGCCTTATCCTCTACAAGCCGCAAGCTGTTCTGAGCCATGATACATCACCCCGTAGTCGTCAATGAAGGCCGGACAATCCGTAATCCTTGGTTATTTGTACCTTTTTTGTTCTCATTTGGCAAGAGGGATCAAGCATTTGAAAAATAAGCAACATCCTGATTTGTTCTTTTTTTGTCTCACGATTCGGCTCCAGCATGACCCGAATATTAGGCCAGGCTGGTTCGCCGTGCCGGCCTCACGAATCGCTGGTTGTTGCCTGCGAAGCTCCGTCGCACAGCATGGCGCTTGTGCGTGACCGCCAACAAAGGTCATATCGGCGCATGGTGAGATCTCCAAGAGTCCTGGCGGTGGGCGGCGCCCATATCGACAGGCGCGGCCAGGTGTCCGGCGCTTACGTGCCGGCTGCCTCCAACCCGGGCACGATGCGCGAGGACGTTGGCGGCGGCGTCTTCAACGCATTGCGCAGCACGGTGCGGCGAGGCGTCTCGGGCTCGTTGCTGTCGGTGCGCGGCGGCGATGCCGCCGCCGACACGGTTTCGCGCGCCATCGCCGAAGCAGGCATTGCCGACCTGTCCGCGGTGTTCCTCGACCGCACGACGCCGAGCTATACGGCGCTGATCGACCGCGAGGGCGAACTGCTCGTCGGCTTTGCCGACATGGCGCTTTATGAGCTGGCATTTGCAAAGCAGATCCGCCGCTCCAGGGTGCGGGAGGAGATCGCCGCCGCCGATGCCGTCCTGTGCGACGCCAACCTGCCATCGGCGGCTCTGGAGCGGCTGGTGTCGCTTGCCGCCGGCAAGCCCGTGTTCGCCATTGCCATTTCACCGGCCAAGGTCGTGCGCTTGACACCGGTGCTCGGCGGCCTGGCCGTCGCCTTCATGAACAGGCGCGAGGCGGTGGCGCTTGCCGGACTTGACGATGCCGCCTCTCAAAAAACTATCCTCGACGGGCTGAGAAGCGCCGGCCTCGACAGCGCGGTGGTCACGGCGGGCGGCGGCCCGGTGCTGGGCTTCGACCGCGACGGCAGCTTTGCCGTCGTCCCGCCCCCTCCAAGAAAGGTCGTGGACGTCACCGGCGCCGGCGATGCGCTTGCCGGCGCGACGGTCGCCGCCCTGCTGCGCGGCATGCCCTTGCGCGCGGCGTTGCGCGAGGGCGTCGCCGCCGCGACGCTGGCTATTGAAAGCGCGGGCGCCGTTCCCGATTTCACCACGGCGACTTTCGCGCAAGCGCTGGCTCTTGTGCCCGAAGAGCAGGAAATGGCATGAGACCGGCCAGTTCACAGTGCCGCAGTGCCGATCGAGCGTCCAAAAAGATGCGCCGCACTCCGGATTGGAGATCAAGATGACCCCAGACACCGCCCGCCCCTTCATCGATGTCCACGCGCCGGTGGCGCAGGCCCTGTCGGCCGGGAAGCCCGTGGTGGCGCTGGAAAGCACCATCATAACCCACGGCATGCCCTACCCCGACAATGGCGCCATGGCGGCCGACGTGGAAAGGATCATTGCGGACGGCGGCGCGGTGCCGGCGACGATCGCCGTGGTGGCGGGCCGCATCAAGATCGGCCTCTCCGACGGAGAACGCGAATCGCTCGCCATGACCGGCGACGCCATGAAGCTCTCTCGCGCCGATCTCGGCTTCGCCGTCGCGCAAGGGCGCACCGGCGGCACCACGGTTGCCGCCACAATGATCGCCGCGCATATGGTTGGGATAAAGGTGTTCGCCACCGGCGGCATCGGCGGCGTGCACAAGGGCGCCGAAAAAAGCTTCGACATTTCCGCCGACCTCGATGAGCTGGCGCGCACGCCCGTCATCGTCGTCTCGGCTGGGGCCAAGGCCATCCTCGACATCGAAAAGACGCTGGAGGTGCTGGAGACCCGCGGCGTGCCCGTGATCGGCCATGCCTGCGAGACCATGCCGGCCTTCTGGTCGCGGCAGTCGCCGTTCCGCGCGCCGCTGACCTTGCACGCGCCGGAAGAGATCGCGCATTTTTACAAGACGCGACAGGCGCTGGGCCTGAGCGGCGGCATGCTGATCGCCAATCCGGTGCCGGAGGATCACGAAATCCCGGCCGGCGAGATGGCCGGCTACATCGAGGCCGCCCAGAAGGCCGCCGAGGCGCTCAACGTTACCGGCAAGGCGGTGACGCCGTTCCTGCTCTCCAAAATCCTCGAACTCACCGGCGGCCGGAGCCTGAAGACCAACATCGCGCTGGTCGAAAACAATGCTCGGCTGGCAGCGCGAATTGCCGGGGCGCTGTAGGACGCCGGAAATACGAGCGGCGGCACCACGGCTACTCGCGACCACCGAGTTCCGTCACGCCCTCCTCTGTCCTGCTGGACGTCTCCGAAAAAGTCTGCACTGCCTCATCGCCCCGAGGTCCTAGCGTTATTTTCCCGCCCGCCGCCCCGCCTCATTG